>JAJPHO010000175.1 GCA_021325215.1 Alphaproteobacteria bacterium | reverse complement strand
TGTGGGCAGCCGGCCTGACCATGGCCGCCGGCCAATTCCTCGGCGCCAAGCTTGGCTCGCACCTCGTGCTGACCAAGGGTGCCCGCCTGGTCCGCCCCTTATTGGTGGTGATGTCGATCGCCCTGACCATCAAGCTTCTGGCCAGCGATCCCGATAATTGGGCCCATCATCTGGCCCATGCACTGGGTTTCTGACGGGCACTTTAACTGCATCTGTTGCCGCACCGTTCCGCGGCGAAAACATTCACAGGTGCCACGCCGGCGATTTCAAGCGGTTTCCGCATATCCCAACAGCCCGCCGATCAGGGAGCGCAGGTCCGGCGCGCAGTCGGTAAGATCGCCGGAAACCTTGTCGATCCGCCAATAAAGCCGATCAGCCGGACGATAGCCAAGGAACTCGTCGTCGCGCTCTCCGACCAGCAAAATCCCACCGAGATCGTCGCGGTAATCCTGGCGCTCCAGATTGATCTCGACCAGTTCCGGCACGCTGAAATCGTCGAAATCGTGCCGCTTGCTGCCATAGATCATCACGCCGTCGGCAATCGCTCCGTCGCTCCGGCACAGCAGCCCCATATAATCATCGGGCGGCTCCAGGCCCAGTTCGCCGCGCGCCCGGCGCAGCGCTCCGGCCAGATCGGCGGCATTCGCGGCCAGGAACAACAGGCCGTCCGACCGTTTCAGCATATCCAGAAGAGACAGTTTTTCCATACTCATCGCCCATGCCCCCCCTGTCCGGCCCAGCGCGGCGGACGAGCCTGCGTGCGGACAACTTCCGGGCCTGACCGGCGATAGGCGCCGGCGTCCGGCATCGGCAGCTGCACCGTGCGCGACTGCCCCCGATCGAGCCCTTTCAGCTGCGGATCGAGATAGCGATGGATCGCCTCATGCTCGGGATGGGCCCGGATCAGTACCAGATTATCGAACCTGTTGTCGCCGCCATCGTCCAGCGGCTTGATGTGATGGACATTGTAGCCGTGCGGCACCTTGCCGAAGCGCAGGGATTCGAGATTCCGCTCGGTAAAGCCGCGCGCCCGCAATTCCGCGCTCCGTTCGGTCAGAAGATGACGCAGAAAGGCTTGCCGGCCTTCGGTATCGAACGCCTCGCGCAGGGCCGCGCGCTCGCCCTGGCTGCGCCGCGTATAGACCATCTCCACCACCGGAATATCGGGCAACACCGCCGACAATTGCCGTCGCGGCGATTGCGAACGATCGGACATGGACTGCTTCCTCCTCGAAACGGACCCCAACGCTGAGGGAGCCCGCCTGGGGAGTCAAACAAAATTTTCCAAATCGGAAATTTTCCGTTTCCATTTTGATTCCGTCGGATATAGGTAGAAGAGGACTAGACGACGAGGCGACATGAGCGATCCGGGCAGGTGGGACAATCTCACATGGGAAGGCCTGACATGGCAGGACATCCAGGCCATCGGCATGGCTCTGGCCGAACGCCATCCCGGGGAAAACATCCTGACCCTGCCGCCGGACCGGCTGGAACGGCTGGTGGCGGAACTCCCCGGCTTCTCGCCGGGACAGACCTCGCCCGACGAGTTCACCCTGTCGGCGATCATCACCGCCTGGATCGACGCGGAGGAGGGCGGCGACGACTCTTCTCCGTTCGAACCGCAGGCCTGAGCGGAGAGCGCGCAGATGGAAGCCGC
This sequence comes from Alphaproteobacteria bacterium, assembly GCA_021325215.1. Taxonomy (GTDB): domain Bacteria; phylum Pseudomonadota; class Alphaproteobacteria; order Rhodospirillales; family Magnetospirillaceae; genus JAJPHO01. The sequence continues at coordinate 55,355 of JAJPHO010000175.1, read as the reverse complement.
CGACCGCCGCCAGACCGGGATCTATTGGCAATCCCGCATGGGCAACAATGCCGATGGAATCGGCGGAAACTGCCACCGTTACGATATCGTCACCAGCGACAGCCAAGGGCGCCCCGCCACGGGCCGGCTCGTGGTCGATTACGGCATCAAGATCCATAATGGCGGGGGCGCCTATGATTGCTCCTTCCCCTCGCCGGAGGAATTGTTCGCCAAGCGCGGACAGCCCGATCCGGACCACGCGCCGGATGCGCTGCTGCTCACCCATTCGCACGAAGACCATCTCGGCGCGCTGAAGCACGCCATCGACATGGGCTATCGCCTGCCGCCCATCCATTGCACGCCCTTCACCGCCGAACTGGTCAAGAAGTCGCTGGCCGGCGCCGGCATCATCGAGCCCGACCGGCGTCCCGAGATCCATACCGTCAAGCCGGGCGAGACGGTCAGGGTGGGCGGCGCCGAGGTCACCTTCGTTCCGGTCGATCATCTGCCCGGCGCCTCGGCATTGCTGATCCGCACGCGGGAGGCGGCGGTCTTCCACACCGGCGATTACAAGTTCGACGCCACCATGGCGCTCGGCGACCGCGCCGATCCCGAGCTGCTGCGCCGCATCGGCAAACAGGGCGTCGACATGGTCGTTTCGGATTCGACCTCGGCGGGGGACGAGCGGCCCAAGGCGACCGAACGCGAGATCGGCAAGCATCTCGAAACCATCGTCGCCCGGCAGAAAGGGCGCGCGGTGGTGGCCGGGGTGCTCGGCACCCAGCTCGACCGGGTCGTGTCGCTGGGCCGCGCGGCCAAGGCCAGCGGACGGTCTCTGGTGGTTTCGGGCGCAAGTCTGGTTCAGAACATCCAGGCGGCGGAACGGGCCGGCCATTCGCTCGAGAAGGCGATCGGCTCGCCGATCCTGCTGGCCAAGGACGCCCGGGCGCTGCCGGCCGACAAGGCGCTGGTGGTGACGACGGGCGCCTTCGCCCAGCCCAATGCCGGCCTCACCCGCTCCGCCGAGCATCTGCCGGGCGCGCTCTATATCGGTCGCGATACGACGGTGATCATCCCTCAGCGCGCCATCCCGCCGGTAGCCGAGGCGCACCGGACCATGGTCAAACGGCTCGAGGCGACCGGCGCGCAGGTGATCACCACCGAACGGGCCGAGGAAATGGGCTATGGCGCCATTCATCAAAGCGGGCACGCCATCGCCGCCGACACCAGGCTGCTCTACACCCTGCTGAAGCCGCGTCACGTCGTTTCGCCGATGCATGGCGCCCCCGGCCAGATCGAGGCCAATGGCGAGATCGCCCGGTCGCTTGGACTGAAGCCATTGATCCTGCGCGAAAACGGCGCGGTAGTGCGGATAAACGAAGGCGGCGCCGAAATCGTGGGCCGCGAAGATCTGCCGCGCATAGGCGCGCATGAAACCGGCGACCTCAAGCAATTGCCGCGCGCCCGTCCCGGCGAGGGGCGCCGCCCGCGCCCGCCGGCGATCTACCGCTATGACCGCCTGGATACGACCGGGGAGGCATTGCTGTCGCGCAATGTCGACGCCTATCACGGCCCGGCGCGGGTTCCCCGGCCACCGCGCGACGCGCAGGCACGCTGACTCGATGGACAGACTCTTCCATGCGCTGATCGCGCTGGCCTGTTTCGTCCTGATCTCGGCGCTATGGCTGGCTGCGCTGGGGCTGCTGAGCACCGTGCTGATGCAGGTGCTGTATGGCTTTTCCGCCGGCAGCCTGTCCGCATGGAAAGGCCTTTATCTCGCCTTCCAGCAAGGCGGCACTATTCCGCTGGGCTTCATTCTATACGGTCTCGCGGCGGTTCTGCTGGCCGGCGGCGGCGAGATCGTCATCTTGTGGCGGCTCCCCTCGATCGCTTCCGCGATGCCGTCTCCCGCGCTGCCTCATATCCGCCTGCCCCGCATCGCGCCGAAAATCCGCCGGCCGCGTCCGCCCAAAGACCGGGCCGAACCGGTCATGGCGCCGCTCCGCACTCCCTCGCCGCCCTCGGCACCCGTCACGCCGCCTCCGGCGCCGGAACCGCCCCCGCGGGAGGTCAAGACCTCGGACTCCGCGATCATTGCGCGCATCATGGCATTGTTCGACGTCTGGAACGAACCGCCGCCCGCCTGGATGGCCGAAGCGCTGCGCGACGAAGTCGTCCTGCTGTCACCCGATGCCTGGCCGACCCTCGAAAGCCTGGGCAGCCAGGGACTCAATTTGCTGGTCACCCTGCGCGAGTACGACATGCTTCCCGAAAGCCCCGCTGCGCTGCGCGCCATCGGTGAAATCGAAAGCCTGCTGCGCACCAATGTCGGCGCCGGCCTGAACGCTGCCGCACCCGAACCTGCGGCGCCGATATTGACCCTGGCCGCCTCCTGGCTGTGCGAGGCGGTCGACAATGTGCTCGCCGCCCAAGCGGAAAGTAGGACCCAGCCCGACCGGGTGCCGATGGCGCAAACCATGTTCGACCGGGCTCTGCGGAGCATGTCCGACGCCGATTGGGCCAGCCTCGACCTTTTCCCCGAAAAAGCCGGCCGGGTCCGCGTGCTGAGCGACCGTCTGCGCGAGGATATGCGCGGCGGCGGGCCGCCCGGACCACGAGCCGCACCGCCGCCATCCAGCCCGGCCGAAGCGGTCATTGCCCTGCTGAAACAGTTCGGCTTCGTCCTCGATGCGGCCAGCCCCGCGCCGGAGCAAGGGCCGCTGCTGGCGCGCCGCGACGACCTGCTGCTGCTCCTTCAGGTCGTCGACCTCAAGACCCGCGACTGGCATCTGCCGAAAGGCCTGCTCGGCCCCTGGCTGTCCGGCGCTGCGCAGACCGAGAACTCGCCCGCGCGCCTGCTCTGGCAGCATTTGGCGCGCCGCCGCCTGCGGCAGGCCGAGCTCAGACCGCTGATCGGCCTGCTGGTCGTCCATGGCGGGCGCATCGAGCAGGAAGAGCGATTGGCCGAACTGGTCGCCGCCGACCGCCGCCGCACCGGCATCGGCCTGGCCTGGCTGGCCGAAGGCGGCGGAGCAGCCCCTTCGCTCGAGCACGAACTGGCGGCCCTTCCCGATCGAATCCGCGAGGAACGCCGCCGCGGCCATCTGGCCGATCATTCCGCCTCCTGATCACGAGGAAATTTCCATTTTGGAAACTTTCGGATAGCTATAGGATATCGGCTTTGTTAGGCTTACCGGCATGAACGACAAGAACGACTGCTACACCATCATCGGCCGTTATGATGACAGCGGCCACGCCACGGTAACGATCATCGAGCGCGATGCGGACCACGCCGACCCTCATTGGACGGCACTGCGGCATACCGCCGACCTTTCCGACGAGGCCGAGTTCGAAGTCGTTGCGGTCCTGCGCGGACGGGTCGAGGTGCTGGTCACCCAGCAATCGCTGCGCCTATATACCGAGCGCCTGATGGCGGAAAAAGCCGGAGAATGAGGAACCGCCGCGCCATCGCGCTTCTGTTCCTGCTTCTTCCGCTCGCGGCCTCCGCGGCCACCGGGGACGGGTCTTCGGGCAGTGGCGACACGGCGACATCGCAGCTATACGCCGCCTTGTTCCAGGGCTGCTGGGCGTGCGGCGCCTTCAACACTCTCGGCGCCATCGGCCTCAGCTTTGCCGATACGGCCTTCTCTCAGCTCGCCAGCGGCATGACGATCCTGATCGGCCTGTTCATGGCGCTTTGGGTCCTGTACTTCGCCGCCAAGCTGTTCCTGCCCTTCGGCGCGCCCGGCTCGGCCCACTGGAATATGGGCGCCACCAAGCTGCTGCAACTGATCTTTGTACTGGCCTTCCTGCAGACCAGCGGCCCGTTCTGGAATTACATCTTCACACCCATCTTATCGACGGGACTGGGCCTGGCCAGCCAATTGGCCACCGCGGCGGACAAATACGAAACGAATTTCGGGCAATCCTCCGGCGTACCCGGCGGCTTCGATTACTGCGCGGCGGGGGCGACCCCGCCCGACACCCAGGTTTCCGATCTCAGCGACGCGGCGAAGCAGGGGCTCGTCGCGCTCGAACAGATGGATTGCCCGCTGTCGCGCATGCAGAGCGCATTCGGCAAAGGCATCATCATCGGGGTGACGACGATCAACCAGATGGGATGCGAGAAAAGAGGGACTTACGACTTCCTCCCGACCTTGTCCGACGCAGTCTATGCGATGTCAGGCATCATTCTGATCGCGGTATTTCTGTTCGGGTTCCTGGTTTTTCCCTTTCTTCTCATCGACGTGCTGGCCCGCGTCACTCTGGTTGCGGCGATATCGCCCGTGGCGATCGCGGCCATCCTGTTCAAGCAGACGCACCGCATCGCGGAACGGTCGGTATGGTCGTTGCTGCAGGCGGGTATCACCTTGATGTTCGGCGCCGCCATCGCCGGAATCGGCAAGGCCCTGATCGCTTACATTTTCAATCAAATGGCGACCAGCACCGGAATTTCGCTGACGAGCTGGAACGGCGTTCAAGCGACTTTGGAGAACGCCTGCTCGAACGGTTTCCACGTCAACCTGCTTACCGGCAGCTTCTACATGCTGGTCGGCACCGGCATCATCACCATTTACATGATGCGCCGCGCCAGCAGTCTGGCTGCCGAACTGACCGGCATCAGCGGCGCCACGGGCGCCCAGGCCGGGCTCGCCTCCCTGGCGGGCGGGGCGGGCTGGGCTGCCGGAAAACTCGCCAAGGAACATTTTCGCGGCAATGACGGCGGGGGAGGCAGGGGACCCGGACCAGCTCCCTCCGACGTGACCGGCACCACCAAGAAATAGACTCCCCCTCGCCGCCCCCCGCCGCCTGTGCTACCCCTAGAAAGAGAGCAACAGCGGCGCGGGTGTCATGGCCAGTCTCAGCAACGATCTCGATTCCTTCTGGATGCCGTTCACGGCCAACCGCCAGTTCAAACAGACGCCGCGCCTGCTCGTCTCCGCCGACGGCATGTATTACAAGAGCCATGACGGACGGACCATTCTCGACGGCACGGCCGGCCTGTGGTGCTGCAATGCCGGCCACAACCGCCCGAAGATCGTCGAGGCGATTCAGAAATCGGCGGCAACGCTCGATTTCGCCCCCACCTTCCAGATGGGTCATCCGTCCGCCTTCACCTTGGCAAACCGTCTGGCCGCCATCGCACCCGCCGGCATGGACCATGTGTTCTTCTGCAATTCCGGTTCCGAGGCGGTCGACAGCGCGCTGAAGATGGCGCAGGCCTATCACCGCGCCCGCGGCGAGGGCGCACGCACCCGCTTCATCGGCCGCGAGCGCGCCTATCACGGCGTCGGCTTCGGCGGCATCTCGGTCGGCGGGCTGGTCAGCAACCGCAAGACCTTCCTGCAGCTGCCCGGCACCGACCATCTGCGCCACACCCACGACCCGGCCCGCAACGCCTTCACCAAGGGCCAGCCCCAGCATGGCGCCGAATTCGCCGAGGAGCTGGAACGGCTGATCGCCCTGCACGATGCCTCGACCGTCGCCGCGGTCATCGTCGAACCGGTCGCCGGCTCGACCGGCGTGCTGGTTCCGCCCGTCGGCTATCTGGAAAAGCTGCGCGCCATCTGCGACCGCACCGGCATCCTGCTGATCTTCGACGAGGTCATCACCGGCTTCGGCCGCACCGGCGCTCCCTTCGCGGCGCAGCGCTTCGGCGTCACCCCGGACATGATCACGGCGGCCAAGGGCGTCACCAACGGCACCGTGCCGATGGGCGTGGTGCTGGCCAAATCCTCGCTCTACGAGACCGTGACCAATGCCGCGCCCGAGAACGCCATCGAATTCTTCCACGGCTATACCTATTCGGCCCATCCGCTGGCCTGCGCCGCGGCGCTCGGCACGCTCGACACCTATGAGGAAGAGGGATTGTTCGAGCGCGCCTTGTCGCTCGACAGCCATTGGCAGGAGAGGCTGCACGCCCTGCGCGGCCTGCCCAACGTCATCGATCTGCGCAATTTCGGCCTGATCGGCGCCATCGAACTGGCCCCGCGCGCAGGCGCGCCGGGCACCCGCGCCTATGACGTGTTCACCGGCTGCTACGCCCAGGGCTTGCTAACACGCGCCACTGGCGACACCATCGCCCTGTCGCCGCCGCTGATCGTCGAGCCCGCTCAGATCGACCAGCTGTTCGATATTCTGGAAGAGGTCCTGCGTAAAACCGCCTGAACCAGGAGAAGACCGCATGCTGATCGGCGTCCCCAAGGAAATCAAAGTCCAGGAATACCGCGTCGGCCTGACGCCCTCCTCAGCCCGCGAGCTGGTGCATCACGGCCATAAGGTGATGGTGCAGAGCGGAGCCGGAGTCGAAATCGGCTTCGGCGACGATGCCTATCGCGCCGCCGGCGCCGAGATCGTGGCGGACGCCGCCAACATCTACGCCCGCGCCGAGATGATCATCAAGGTCAAGGAACCGCAGCCCGCCGAATGCCAGATGCTGCAAGCCGGCCAGGTGCTGTTCACCTATCTGCATCTCGCCCCCGATCCGGAACAGACCGAAGCCTTATTGGCCTCGGGCGCCGTCTGCATCGCCTATGAGACCGTCACCGATCCTTTCGGCGGCCTGCCGCTGCTGGCGCCGATGAGCGAGGTGGCCGGGCGCATGTCGATCCAGGCCGGCGCCCATTGCCTGGAGAAATCGGCCGGCGGCTGCGGCCTGCTGCTGGGCGGTGTGCCCGGCGTGCCGGCGGCCAAGGTGGTCGTGCTGGGCGGCGGTGTCGTCGGCACCAATGCGGCGCGCATGGCGATGGGGCTGGAAGCCCATGTCACCATTCTCGACAGATCGCTCAAGCGCCTGAAGGAACTCGATCTGCAATATGGTGCCCGGGTCGCCACCACCTACGCCACCGTCGACGCCATCGAGGAGCATGTGCTGGGCGCCGATCTGGTCATCGGCGCGGTGCTGGTGCCGGGCGCCTCGGCGCCCAAGCTGGTGTCGCGCTCGATGGTGTCGCGCATGAAGAAGGGGTCGGTCGTGGTCGATGTCGCCATCGACCAGGGCGGCTGTTTCGAGACCAGCCATCCCACCACCCATGCCGAACCGACCTATGTGGTCGACGGCGTGGTGCATTATTGCGTCGCCAACATGCCGGGCGGCGTCGCGCGCACCTCGACCCTGGCGCTTAACAACGCCACCCTGCCCTTCGCCCTGGCCTTGGCCGACAAGGGATATGCCAAGGCGATGAAGGACGATCCGCATCTCAAGGCCGGGCTCAACGTCTTCAAGGGCCAGCTTACCTGCGAGGCCGTCGCGGCGGCGCAGGACCTGCCCTGGATCACACCGGATAAGGCTTTAGGGTAACCCCGCGAAGACGATTGAATAATGATTCAATTTCCCTATCCTCCCCGCTTCGCAGCGCGTATGGGGGATGGTCGCCATGGGACGGATGGATCGCGAGGACATCAGGCGTAACCAGCTGATCAGCGCCACCATCGACATTCTTTCCGAAGTCGGCTTTTCCGCCACCACCCTGGCCCTGATCGGCCAGAAGGCTGGCGTTTCCCCCGGCCTGGTCGCCCATTATTTCCGCGACAAGGACGGCCTGCTCGAAGCCACCCTGCGCCAGCTGGCGGTCAAGCTGGCCCGCGTCACCATCGCCTATCTCACCACCGCCGCCACGCCGCGCCAGCGCATCCAGGCGGTGATCGACAGCTATCTGGCCCCCGAACAATATGACCGCCGCACCAGCATGGTATGGCTGGCCTTCTGGGGCGAAGCGCTGCATTCCCCGCGCCTGCGCCGGGTCGAGGCGATCTATCAGCGCCGCATGCTGTCCAATCTGCGCCACGCCTTCCGCCGCCTGGTGCCGGACGAGGAGGTGCCGCGCATGGCCGTCGCGGTGGCGGCGATGATCGATGGGCTGTGGCTGCGCTCGACCCTGTCTTCCGGCGCCGAGACCGACAGCGCCACGGCGCGGGCCATCGTCAGCGCCTTCGTCGACCAGCAGATCGCCCTGGCCCGCCAGCGCCCCGCCTCGGAAGCGGCGCGCGCCAAGGGAACGACATATCTGCCGCGAGAACGCTCCTATATCGACGGCACCTATTGCCCGGCCAATGAGGCGGCCCCCCTGGTGTCGCAAAATCCCGCCACCGGCGAGGTGCTGGCCGAATTGCAGCCGGCCGGCCCCGCCGAGATCGAGGCGGCGGCGGGGGCGGCCCGCCGCGGCCAGCGTCATTGGTCGCGCATGACCGGCGCCGAGCGCAGCCGCGTGCTGTTCCGCATCGCCGACATCCTGCGCGAGCGCGCCGAAGCGGTCGCCCTGATCGAATCGCAGGACAGCGGCCGCCCGCTGACCCAAGCCATCGCCGACGTGATGCGCTGCGCCGAAGAATTCGACCATTTCGCCTTGTCGAACGGCGAGACGGTCGGGGTCGTCTCGGCGCGGGGCGGCTGGCGCACGCCGCTGCTGACCGCCTGCCGCCAGGCAGCGCCCGCGCTGGCCGGCGGCAATGCGGTGATCTACACGCCGCATCCACTGGCGCCGCTCTCCGCCCTGAAGCTGGCCGAAATCGCCACCAAGGCCGGCCTGCCGGACGGCACCTTCAACGTGCTGCTGAGCGAGGACGATGTCGAGGAGGATTGCCCCCGCCCGGTGGTGATCGTGCCCGAGGACGCCGAGATCGAGCCGGCCCTGATCGCCGCCGAATCCGCCTTGTGCGGCGGTCTGCTGTTCCTGCACCGCCGCATCAAGGAACCCTTCCTCGAGCGACTGGTGGAAAGGGTGGAACGGATGAATGTCGGCGATCCACGCCTGCCCTCGACCCAGATCGGCCCGCTGATCTCGCGCGATCATCTCGACCGCGCCCTGGCCCATATCGCCGGCGGCGACCGCGAGGGCGCCTATCTGCTCACCGGCGGCGACCCGGTCACCAAGGGCGCGCTGGCCAAGGGGCATTTCCTGCAGCCGACCATCTTCGAAGCCCATTCCGACCGCCTCGGCATCGTCCGCCAGGACAGTTTCGGCCCGCTGCTGACCGTGCTGACCTTCCACGACGAAACCGAGCTGGCATCGCGGCTGGCCGCCCTGCCCGGTAAAAAAAGCGTCCATGGCCGGAGCGCCGCCGGAAGAGTATAAGAGGGCCATGAAACGCCTTCTTTTCATCGCCGGGCTGCTGGCCGCTATCAGCGCATGCGGCGCCCAAGCCGCCGACATCACCGTGCTGAGTTCGACCGGGCTGACCTCCACCCTCGACCAGCTCAAGGATAGTTACGAGGCGCGCAGCGGCGACAGGCTGCTGCTGACCTACGACACGGTCGGCCAGCTCAAGAAGCGCATCGACGACGGCGCGACCTTCGATCTGTGCATCCTGACCGCGCCGATGATCGACGATCTGGTCAAGACCGGCAAAGTGACCGGACCGCGCATCGAACTGGCCCGCTCCGGCATCGGCGTCGCCATCCGCAAGGGCGCGCCCAAGCCAGACATCTCCACCGAAGCGGCCTTCAAGCAGACCCTGCTGTCGGCCCGATCGGTGGCCTATACCGCGACCGGCTCCAGCGGCAGCTATTTCGCCGGGCTGATCGATCGCATGGGCATCGGCGACGCGGTGCGCGCCAAGGCCCACATCATCCAGAGCGGCCCGGCCGCCGAGTTGGTGGCCCGGGGCGAGGCCGATCTGGCGGTCCAGCAGATCAGCGAGCTGCTGCCGGTCGCCGATGCCGAACTGGTCGGGCCCTTACCGGCCCCGCTGCAATTCACCACCCTCTTTTCCGCCGGCGTGTCGGCCGGGTCGCAGCATGCGGCCCGCGCCAAAGCCCTGGCGGATTTCCTGACCTCGCCCGAGGCCATTGCGGTCATCCGGGCGAAGGGCATGGACCCCAGCCCCTGAGAAAAATCCCATGATCAGCGTCTTCGAATTGTTCAAGGTGGGCATCGGCCCCTCTTCCTCGCACACGGTGGGGCCGATGAAGGCCGCCGCCGCCTTCTCGGAAGCCGTCGCCAAGGGCGCGGTCTCGCGCGTCGCCGTCGACCTGCTCGGCTCGCTGGCCTGGACCGGCAAGGGCCACGGCACCGACGGCGCGGTCATGCTGGGTCTGGCCGGGCAGCATCCGGAAACCGTCGATCCCGACGCCGCCCAGCACATCGTCGCCGAGATTCGCGACTCGAAGCGCCTCAATCTGGGCGGCCGCCGCATCATTACCTTCGATCCCGCCCAAGACATCCGCTTCGACACCATCTCGGATACGCCGCGCCATCCCAACACGCTGCGGCTGGTCGCCTACGACGCCGAAGGAAACACTCTGTCCGACCAGCGCTGGTGCTCGGTGGGCGGCGGCTTCGTGGTGCGCGAGGCGGAGGCCGAGGAAACCGCCATCGGCACCGCCGAGGTGCCCTATCCCTTCGCCAATGGCGCCGACCTGCTGCGCATCGGCCGCGACACCGGCCTGTCGATCGAGGAACTGGTCTGCGCCAATGAGCGCGCCTTGCGCCCGGCCGCCGAGATCGACGCCTATCTCGATTTGATCGCCGACACCATGAATGCCTGCATCGACCGCGGCCTCGCCACCGAAGGCCATTTGCCCGGCGGGCTGGAGGTCAAGCGCCGGGCGCGGTCGATCAATAAGCGCTATCTGGCCAACCAGCACCGCAATATCCGCCACGCCCACGAAGTGATGGATCTGGTCAGCATGTTCGCCATCGCCGTGAACGAGGAGAACGCCGCCGGCGGCCGCGTCGTCACCGCTCCGACCAACGGCGCCGCCGGCGTGGTGCCGGCCGTGCTGCGCTATTACCGCGATCATTGCCAGGGCGCGACCCAGGGCGGCGTCAAAGCCTTCCTGCTGACCGCCACGGCGATCGGCGCCCTGTTCAAGATGAACGCTTCGATCTCGGGCGCCGAAGTCGGCTGCCAGGGCGAGATCGGCGTCGCCTGCGCCATGGCGGCGGCGGGTCTGGCCGCGGCTTTGGGCGGTTCCAACGAGCAGATCGAGAACGCCGCCGAGATCGGCATGGAGCATCATCTCGGCATGACCTGCGATCCGGTTGGCGGGCTGGTGCAGATCCCCTGCATCGAACGCAATGCCTTCGGCGCGGTCAAAGCCATCAATGCCGCCTCTTTGGCTCTGCATGGCGACGGCACCCACCGCGTCTCGCTCGACCAGGTCATCGCCACCATGCGCCAGACCGGCGCCGACATGCATTCGAAATACAAGGAAACCTCGCAAGGCGGCCTGGCGGTGAATTTCACCGCGTGCTGACGCCCATTTGCTAGGATCGGGGCCATGGAAACACGGTCCATCGAATATGTTCCTCTGGCCGAAAGACGCGGCCATGGGCGCGGTCTGTGGCCGATCTGGTTCGCCGGCTCGGCCAATCTGACCACCATGGCGGTCGGGCTGATCGGCGTCGGCACCGGCGCCGGATTGTTCTGGGCGACGCTGGCGATCCTGGCCGGCAGCGCCTTAGGCACCCTGATCGTCGCCGGCCATTGCCCGCAGGGACCCCGCCTCGGCCTGCCCCAGCTGATCCAGGCGCGCTCGCAGTTCGGACGCTTCGGCGCCCTGCTGATCTATGCGGTCGCGCTGATCTCCTATGTCGGCTACAACGCCTTCGGCCAGATCCTGGCCGGCCAGACGCTGCGCACCCTGACCGGCGTTCCGGAAAGCGGCGGAGCCCTGGCGGTCTCGCTGGCCGCCCTCGCCATCGCCATGGCCGGGTTCCCTCTGTTCAAGGCGATGCAGCGCTGGCTGGCCCTGGCCCTGATCGTCGGCCTCGGACTCTATAGCGTCGGCCTGATCGTGCAATTGCCGGGCGGACCGGCCGGACCGTTCCGTCTCGCGCCTTTCCTGCTGCAAGCCGGCGCGGCGGCGACCTATCAGCTCAGCTGGGCGCCCTATATGTCGGACTATTCGCGCTATCTGCCGCCCGGGCTCAGTCTGCGCAGCACCTATTGGTGGACCGTCAGCGGCACCTTCCTGGGCGGCAGCTGGGGCATGCTGCTGGGCGCGGCCACGGCGGCGACGGCCTCCGCCGGCGCGCTGTCCGACGCCATGGAAGGGGTCGGCAATCATCTGCTGCCGGGATTCGGCCCCGCGCTGCTGGGCCTTTTGCTGCTCGGGCTGGTCTCGACCGGCGCGCTCAATTTCTATGGCGGATCGCTGACCCTGCTCAGCATCGTCGAAACCATCCGCCCGCTCAGGCCAGGCCTCGTCAAGCGCCTCGCCGCCGTCGCGGTGGTGGGGGTGGTCACCATCTATATTGCACTGGCTGCCTCGGACGATTTCATCCGCCGCTTCGCCCTCTTCCTGGCGTCGCTGCTCGATCTGGTGGTGCCGTGGATCGCCGTCAGCCTGGTCGATTTCTATCTGGTCCGGCGCGGACGCTATGCCATCACCGCCATCCTCGGCCTGTCCGACCTTTATGGAAACTGGAACTGGCGCGGGCTGAGCGCTTATGGCCTGGGCTTCGCGGCGGCCGCGACGATCCATCCGCTGGCCGGCATGGCCTTGGCGGGCATAGCCTATCGCCTGCTCTGCCTCGGCCATGACGTCGCCGGGGAATGGCGGCGGATCGGCGAGATCGACAGCGGTCTCGAACCGGCGCCGGAGGTCTGCTGAGATGGGCCGCCTGCCGGACGGAATACGCCTCTACGCCGTCGGCGACATCCATGGCCGTTCCGACCTGCTGCAGTGTCTGCTGTCCCTGATCGAACTCGACACCGCCATGCGCGGCCCGGCCGAGGTCAGGCTGATGTTCCTGGGCGATTACATCGACCGCGGCCCCGACAGCCCGGGCGTGCTCGATCTGCTGATGGAGCCGCGCGCCTGGGCGCGGACCACCTGCCTGCGCGGCAACCACGAGGATGCGCTGCTGTCCTTCGTCCACGATCCGATCGGGGCGCGCTTCTGGCTCGATTGGGGCGGATTGGCGACGATGCGCGCTTATGGCGTCGCCCTCTCGTCCGACCTGCACGCCATGTCGCGCCAGCTCGACGCCATCCTGCCCGACCGTCACCGCGCCTTTCTGAAAGCCATGCCGGTGCGGGAAAGCTTGGGCGATTATCTGTTCGTCCATGCCGGGGTCGATCCCACCCTGCCGTTCGACCGCCAGGATCATGTCACCCTGACCACCATCCGCGAGCCCTTCCTGACCTGGGGAAAGAAGCTGGAAAAGATCGTGGTGCACGGCCACACTATCTCGCCGATGCCCGAGCTGCTGTCCTGGCGGATCGGCATCGACACCGGCGCTTACGCCTCCGGCCGGCTGACCGCGCTGGGGCTGGAGGGCGACAGGCGCTGGACGCTGGAGACCTGAATGCCTGACCTGAAGGGATCGCCATGACCAAGACCGCGTTGATCACCGGGGTGACGGGTCAGGACGGCGCCTATCTGGCCGAACTTCTGCTCGGCAAGGGCTATGTGGTCCACGGGCTTAAGCGCCGCGCGTCGCTGCCCAACACGGCCCGCATCGAAGGGCTGCCGATCGCCCTGCATCACGGCGACATGACCGACGGCATGAGCCTGACCCGGCTGGTGGCCGAGATCGAGCCCGACGAAATCTACAATCTGGCGGCGCAGAGCCATGTCGAGGTCAGCTTCGAGACGCCGGAATATACCGCCGACGCCGACGGCGTCGGCGCGCTGCGCCTGCTCGAAGCGGTCCGCATCCTCAAGCGCGCCGGCAAGACGCGGCTTTACCAGGCGTCGAGTTCCGAGCTGTTCGGACAGGCGCCGGAGACGCCGCAGCGCGAGACCACCCCGTTCCATCCGCGCAGCCCCTATGCCGCCGCCAAGGCCTATGCTTATTGGGTCACGGTGAATTACCGCGAGGCCTATGGCCTGCATGCCTCGAACGGCATCCTGTTCAATCACGAGAGCCCGATGCGCGGCGAGACCTTCGTCACCCGCAAGATCACCCGCGCCGTCGCCGCCATCCATCGGGGCGGCAAGGAAGCGCTGACGCTCGGCAATCTCGAAGCCCGGCGGGATTGGGGTCATGCCCGCGATTATGTCGACGGCATGTGGCGGATGCTGCAACAGGATAAGCCCGACGATTACGTGCTGGCGACCGGCGAAAGCCATTCCGTGCGCGAATTCGCCGAACTGGCCTTCGCTGAAATCGGCCGCACCATCGCCTGGGAAGGCAGCGGCCTGGACGAGATCGGCCGCGACGCCACGAACGGCCAGGTCCTGGTGCGGATCGACCCGGCCCGCTTCCGCCCGGCCGAGGTCGACGAGCTGTGCGGCGATTCTTCCAAGGCGCAGCGCGTCCTGAGCTGGCGGCCGGTCACCACCTTCCCGCAGCTGGTGGCCGAAATGGTCGCGGCCGATCTCGATATTAGCGGTTGAGCCGGCGCCGCGCGCTCGGCTAGGTTGGCGCGCTTTGGCGCAATGATTTCGGGCCCGGATGTCTTCCCTGTCTTCCCTGTTGATGGCGTTCACCGATCTCGGTGAAAGCTCGGTGCTGCTGTCGACCGTCATCGCGGCGTGCGGCTGGTTCTGGCTCAACCGCCAGCACCACCTTGCCCTGCTGTGGCTGTTCGCCGCCGGCGGCTGCTCGGTCACGATGCTGGCGCTGAAGATCTGCTTCCTGACCTGCGGCCAGTATGTGCTGCACGGCTCAGTCCTGACGCCGAGCGGCCATTCGTCGATGTCGGCCCTGTTCTACGGCGCCGCCGCTCTGACCGTCGGCCGGCTGTGGAGCCGGGCGGCGCGCCATCCGCTGCTGCTGCAGGCGATCGGGCTGACCATTCCCCTGGCGATCGGCGTGACGCGCGTGCTGGTGGACGCTCATACGCCGCAGGAGGTGATGGTTGGACTGGCCGTCGGTTTCGCCTGGCTGGCTTTGTTCGCCCATCTGCTGCCCAAGACCGAGGCTTCGGCGCCCCAGCCGCCCGCCGCCGTGCCGGTTTTGCTGGGACTTCTCTATCTCGGCCTGCTGGCGGTCAGCATGACCGGCGAGCATGTGACGGTCGAGGGCGTGCTCGGCCGCGTGGCGGATGCCCTGCACGTCCAATGGAACGTTTGCACCGGCTGATTGTGCTGGCATCATCCAGGGATGCCGCGTTTTACCGCTCGCCTTGGTGATCAGACTTACCGTTTCGCCGATCTCAAATCGGTGATGGCGTGCGCATCGCCCCGCCGCTCGGGCGACGAGCTGGCCGGCATCGCCGCCCGCTCCGACGAGGAACGGGTGGCCGCCCGGATGGTGCTGGCCGATCTGCCGCTGACGATCTTTCTCAACGAAGCGCTGATTCCCTATGAATCCGATGACGTCACCCGGCTGATCCAGGACAGCCACGATCAGGAAGCCTTCGCGCCGGTCGCCTCGCTGACGGTGGGAGAGTTTCGCGACTGGCTGCTGTCGCACCGTACCGACAGCGCGGCCCTGTCCCGCCTCGCGCCCGGCCTGATGCCGGAGATGGCCGCCGCCGTCAGCAAGCTGATGCGCAATCAAGATCTCGTCGTGGTCGCCGCCAAATGCCGGGTGGTCACCGGCTTCCGCACCACTCTGGGCCTGCCCGGACGGCTGGCGGCACGGCTGCAGCCGAACCACCCCTCGGACGATCCGCTGGGCATCGCCGCCTCGGCGCTGGACGGGCTGCATTATGGCGTCGGCGACGCGGTGATCGGCATCAATCCGGCCGGCGACAATGTGGCGGGGTGCATCGAGCTGCTGGACCTGCTCGACACGATGCGGCAGCGTTTCGACATTCCCACCCAATCCTGCGTGCTGACGCATGTCACCAATACCCTGGCGGCCATCGGCAAGGGCGCGCCGGTCGATCTGGTGTTCCAGTCGATCGCCGGCACCGAAGCCGCCAACCGTTCCTTCGGCGTGACCTTGTCGCTGCTGGAGGAAGCCCGCGACGCGGCACTGTCGCTGAAGCGCGGCACGGTCGGGAACAATGTGATGTATTTCGAGACCGGCCAGGGCAGCGCGCTGTCGGCCAATGCCCATCACGGCGTCGATCAGCAAACCCTGGAAACCCGCGCCTATGCGGTGGCGCGGCACTTCGAGCCGCTGCTGGTCAACACCGTGGTCGGCTTCATCGGTCCGGAATATCTCTTTGACGCCAAGCAGATCATCCGCGCCGGGCTGGAGGATCATTTCTGCGGCAAGCTGCTCGGCCTGCCGATGGGCGTCGACGTCTGCTACACCAACCATGCCGAGGCGGATCAGGACGATATGGATGTGCTGATGACGCTGCTGTCGGCGGCGGGCGTCACCTTCCTGATAGCGGTGCCGGGCGCCGACGACGTGATGCTGAACTATCAGAGCCTGGCCTATCACGACGTTCCTACCCTGCGCCGCCTGATGAACCTCAAGCCGGCGCCGGAGTTCGAAGCCTGGCTCGACCGCATGGGCATGCTCGACGATCAGGGACGGCTGCTCGAGCAGCCGCCGTCGCAGCGGTTGCTGGCGCCATGAGCGCGCCGGATCCTTGGGAGCGCTTCCGCGCCGCCACCCGCGCCCGCATCGGATTGGGGCGCAGCGGCGATGCGCTGCCGACCAAGGCGCTGCTCGATTTCCAGGCCTCGCACGCCCGGGCCCGGGACGCAGTGCATGGCGCGGTCGATTTCGATGCGCTGGCCCAAGGCATCGATCATCCTGTGATCCAGGTGCACAGTGCGGCGCCCGAGCGGGAGTCCTATCTGCGCCGCCCAGATCTCGGCCGCCGCCTCGATGCCGCCAGCCGCGAAAGACTGGCCGGGCTGATGGCCGAACCGGCGGATGCGGTGTTCATCATCGGCGACGGGCTGTCCACCGCCGTTCAGCACCATGCCGTGCCCCTGCTGGAATTGGTCCTGCCCGAGCTGGAGGGTTGGAAATTGGCGCCGGTGATCCTGGCCGGACAGGCGCGGGTGGGCTTGGGCGACGAGATCGGCGCGGCCCTGAAAGCGTCGCTGTCGGTCATGCTGATCGGCGAGCGGCCCGGTCTGTCGGTCGCCGATTCGCTGGGCGTCTATCTGACCTGGCAGCCGCGCCCCGGCCTGACCGACGCCGAGCGCAATTGCATCTCCAACATCCACGCCCATGGCCTGTCCTACCGCGAAGCCGCCGCCCGCCTGGTCTGGCTGATGAAGGAATCACGCCATCGCCGCCTGTCCGGCGTAACGCTGAAGGAAGCCTCTGTCCTGGAGATCCCGCCGTGACCGATCTGAAAAAGACCCTTTCCGGCCTGCATCTGTGGGGCATCGCCGTCGGGCTGGTCATTTCCGGCGAATATTTCGGCTGGAGCTATGGCTGGGCCCAGGCGGGAACGCTGGGTTTCCTGGTCGCCACGATCCTGGTGGCGCTGATGTATACCAGCTTCATCTTCAGCTTCACCGAGCTGACCACTGCCATTCCCCATGCGGGCGGCCCGTTCGCCTATTGCCGGCGCGCTTTCGGACCGTTCGGCGGATTCGTCGCCGGTTTCGCCACGCTGGTCGAGTTCGTCTTCGCGCCGCCCGCCATCGCCCTGGCCATCGGCGCCTATCTCAATGTCCAGTTTCCCGGGCTGAACCAGCAATGGGCGGCAACCGGCGCCTATCTCGTCTTCATGGCGCTGAATATCGCCGGCGTCGGCATCGCCGCCACCTTCGAGCTGTTCGTTACCATCCTGGCCATCGCCGAGCTGCTGGTCTTCATGGGCGTGGTGTCGCCCGGTTTCGCCTGGTCGAACTTCACCGCCAATGGCTGGGCCGAGGACACGGTTGGCGGGATCTTCGCCGCTTTGCCCTTCGCCATCTGGTTCTTTCTGGCGATCGAGGGCGCAGCGATGGCCGCCGAAGAGGCGAAAGACCCGGCCCGCACCATTCCGCGCGCTTATATCGCCGGCATCCTGACGTTGGTGGCGCTGGCGTTCGGCACCATGATCTTCGCCGGCGCGGTGGGGGATTGGCGGGTTCTGTCCAACATCAACGATCCGCTGCCGCAGGCCATGAAGATGGTGGTGGGCGACAGCAGCGGCTGGCTGCATATGCTGGTGTGGATCGGGCTGTTCGGGCTGGTCGCTTCGTTCCACGGCATCATCATGGGCTATTCGCGCCAGATCTTCGCCCTGGCCCGCGACGGTTTCCTGCCGGAATTCCTGGCCACCCTCAGCCCCAGCCGCAAGACGCCGCATTGGGCGATCCTGGCCGGCGGCGTAGTCGGCATCGCCGCCATCTGGTCGGACACTCTGGTCACGTTGGGCGGGCAGCCGCTGACCGCCAATATCGTCACCATGTCGGTGCTGGGGGCGCTGGCCATGTATATCCTCAGCATGGCGGCTTTGTTCACCCTGCGCCGGCGCGAACCGGAGCTGGTCCGTCCGTTCCGCGCGCCGCTTTATCCGGTCTTCCCGGCTTTGGCGATGGGATTGGCGGCGGTCGCGCTGGCCGCCATCGTCTATTACAACGCGGTGGTTTCCGCGCTGTTTGCCGGGCTGTTCATCGTCGCGCTGCCTCTGGCCGCGCGTGGCACGACGAAGGCGACGCGAATGGCCGCCGCAAGCGCCAGCGCCAGCAGCACCGCGGTGAACCCGGCCACACCGCTCCAGCCCTGACCGCCCCAGAACCAGCCACCGGCCGAGCCGACGATGCTGGACCCCAGATAATAATTCAGCAGATAGAGCGACGAGGCATGGCCCTTGGCGCCATTGGCCAGGCGCCCGACCCACGAACTGGCCACCGAATGCGCGGCGAAAAAGGCGGTGGTGATGAGCGTGATGCCGCCGATCATCGCCCATAGATTGGCCGCAAGCGACAGCGCCACGCCGGCGATCATCAGCGCCAGCCCGCCGCCCAGCACATAGCGGCGTCCGAGACGATCCGCCAGTGCACCCGCCACCGACGAGGCGGTGATGCCGAACAGATAGACGGTGAAGATCAGGCCGATCTGACGCTGGTTCAGCTCGAAAGGCGGCGCCACCAGCCGGAAGCCGGCGTAATTATACAGACAGACGAACGAGCCCATGCCGAGGAAGCTGATCGCGAACAGCGGCAGCAGCGCCGGATTGCGTAAGTGCCCCAGCCAGGCCTGCGCATGATAGGCCGGATCGAAGCCGGGCCGCGGGATAAAGCGGCGCGACGCCGGCAGCAGCAGGATGAAACCGACCGCAGCCGCCAAGCCGATGATGCCCAGGGTGCCCATCGCGATGCGCCAGGAGAAGCTTTCCGCCAGCACGCCGGTCAGCACCCGTCCGACCATGCCGCCGAACGCATTGCCGCTGACCAGCAGACCCATGGCCAGACCCAATCCGCGCGGATCGATCTCTTCGGCCAGATAAGCCATCGCCACCGCCGGCATGCCGCCCATCAGGAACCCGGCCAAGGCACGGGTGGCGAGCAGGCTGATCCAGCCGGGCGCGAAAGCGCCGGCGATGGTCAGCACCGCCGAGGACAGCATCGAAACGAAAATCACCTCGCGCCGCCCGAAGCCCTCGGACAGGGCGGCAGCGCACAGGATGGCCAGCGCCAGGCTGAAGGTGGACAATGACAGGGCCAGCGAGCTTTCCGCCGCGCTCACCGTGAAGTAATCGGCGAACAGAGGCAGCAGCGGCTGCGCGCAATAGAGCAGCGCGAAGGTCGAGAAGCCGGCCAGAAACAGCGCGATACCGATGCGCCGATAGGCGGCGGTCCCCGGCATGACCGGAGCGGGCAGGTTGTACGATGTCGTCATGATTGCAATTATGTCGCGCTTCCGGCTCCAATCGTCCAATATATATCGAAGACGATTGCGATAGCTTTTGGAGATACCGGTGGAGCTTCGGCATCTGCGCTATTTCGTCGCCGTGGCCGAGGAACTGAACTTCACCCGCGCCGCGGCGCGCCTCGGCATCGGCCAGCCGCCTCTGTCGCAGCAGATCCGCGACCTCGAAAGCGAACTCGGCATCCTGCTGTTCCATCGCGTGCCGCATGGCGCCGAACTGACCGAGGCAGGCCGCGAATTCCTGGCCGAGGCGCGCGGCATCCTGAGCGGCGCCGAGCGCGCCAAGGAAGTGGCGCGCCGCGCCCATCGCGGCGAGATCGGACGCCTGGCGCTGGGCTTCACCGGCTCGGCCGCCTTCAATCCGCTGGTCAGCGCCACCATCCGCAATTTCCGCCGGTCCTGGCCCAAGGTGCTGCTGTCGCTGGAAGAGCAGAACACGTTCCGCCTGCTGGAGCGTCTGGTGCGCGGCGATCTCGACGCCGCCTTCATCCGTCCCGCCGCCCAGGACCCGGAGGGCGTGCGGGTACGGCGCCTGCCCGACGAGCCCATGCTGGTCGCGCTGCCGGCCAGCCATTCCCTGGCGGCGGAAACCGCCCTGCCGCTGACGGCGCTGGCGTCGGAGCCCTTCGTGCTGTTCCCGCGCGGCGTCGGTCTGTCGCTCTATGACCAGATCGTGCAGAGCTGCCGCAACGCCGGTTTCGACCCGGTGATCGGCCAGGAGGCACCGCAGATCTCCTCGGTGGTCAATCTGGTGGCGGCCGATCTCGGCGTCTCGATCGTGCCGGCCTCGATCGCCCAGATCGCCTTGGACGGCGTGGTCTACCGGCCGATCCTCGGGCCCGCCCCGACCGCCAGCCTGGCCCTGGCGACGCCGCGCGACAGCCGCTCCACCCTCACCCGCAACCTCTTGTCGCTGTTGTCACACTGAGGTCTGACGACACCGCTTCCATCACCTCGGCCCAGGCGCCGGGCGATGGCTGGCGGTAGATGCGCATGGCGGGATACCACGGACTGGTCTCGCCCTCGCGCAGCCAGCGCCAGCAGCTGTCGAAACGGTTGAGCATCCAGACCGGCTTGCCGATGGCGCCGGCCAGATGGATCACCGCCGTATCGACGCCGATCACCAGATCCAGCCCGGCCACCAACGCCGCGGAATCGGCGAAATCGGCACACTCTTCCATCCAGTCATGCACCGCGAAAGGCGCCTCGCCTTCCTTCTGCAGGCTGATCAGATGCACGCCGTCGAGCTCCTCCAGCGGCGCCAGCCTGTCGGGGCTCATCGAGCGGCGGCGGTCGGTGGCGTTGAGATCGGTCGAATGGCGCCGCGCATTGCCGGCCCACACCAATCCGACCCGCAGGCCCGGCCCCAGTTCGGCCAGGCGCGCTTCCCATTTCGCCACATCCGCCGGATCGGGCGAGAGATAAGGCAGCTCGGCGGGGATCGTGTCCCAGTCGGTGCCGAAGGCGAAAGGCAAGCTCATCATCGGACATTGCACATCGAAATCGGGCAGCGGATCGCCCGACGCGACGATTCGCTCGACACCGGCCAGCGATCCCATCAGCCGCACCAGCGGCTTCGGCACTTCCAGTATCACCCGCCAGCCGCGCGCCGCCGCCAACGGCGCATAGCGGCAGAATTGCAGCGTGTCGCCGAAGCCTTGCTCGGCATGCAGCAGCAGCACGCCGGTGCCCGGCTCGCCATTCCAGCGCGGCTTGGCGAAGGCGCGCACGCCGCCGCGCAGCTGGTCGCTGTCCCAGCGCTCCTCATAGAGCGCCAGGCCTTCGCGCAGCCGTCCGGTGGCCAGCACGGCGAGCGCCATATTATGCCGGTGATCGGCACTGCCGCCCTGGCGGATCGCCTGTTCATAGGCGGCGATGGCCTCGTCCAGCCGGCCCTGATCCTTCAGCGCATTACCGAGATTGTTGCAGGCGGCCGGATAATGCGGCCGCAGCGCCAAAGCGCGCCGGCACCAGCGTTCGGCGCCATGGAAATCGCCCAGCAGGCTGGAGACCACGCCGAGATTATTGGCGGCATCGGCATGGTTGGGTTCCAGTGCCAAAGCGCGGCGGTAATCCACGCCGCCCTCGGCGATCCGCCCCAGCGCCACATGGCACAGACCGAGATTGTTGGAAGGCGGCGCATAGGCCGGCACGGCGGCGGTCGACCAGCGGAACAGCGTTGCGGCCTGGTCGAGATTGCCGAGATCCTTGATGATGACGCCGAGATTGTTGAGCGCCTCGCCATGATCGGGCCGGCAGATCAGCGCCATCAGATAGGCGCCGGCCGCCGCATTGCCCTCGCCCGCATCGCCCAGCCCGACGCCCATCCGGTAGAGGGTTTCCGCATCCCAGGGCCGCAGCACCGCGGCGCGGCGGAACAGCAGCAGCGCGTCGAGCGCCTTTCCTTGCGCCCCGAACATCTGCCCCTGATGGGTCAGCCCGTCGGCATCGTCGGGCCGCAGCACCATGGCGGCGCGGATGCGGCTCAGCCCCGCCTCGACATCGCCGCCCAGCCATTCGGCCAGGGCCAGCAGCTTATGGGCGTGGGCGTCGTCGGGCCGGGTCCGGATCATCCGGAGACTGGCGGCGCGCGCCTGGTCGAGCTGCTGAACGGTGTGCATCTATCTCCCCACGGCCGGGATGGTCAAACCCTGCGCCGACACGGTACGCTGATCCGATAAGAACGGAGGATTGCATGAGGATCAAGGGTTTGCTGGCCGGCGCGCTGGCTTTGGCAGGACTGGCTGCGGCGGCCGAAGTGCCGGTGCCGCAAGAAGGTGATTTTACGCTCAAGAATTTCACCTTCCGCTCGGGCGAAAGCCTGTCTCAGCTGAAACTGCACTACTACACGCTGGGCACGCCGAAGCGCGACGCCAAGGGCCATGTCACCAACGCCGTGATCCTGCTGCATGGCACCGGCGGCACCGGCAAGCAGTTCCTGCGGCCGCAATTCGCCGAAACTCTCCTCGTGCCGGGCGGCGTGCTCGATCCGGCGCGCTATTACGTGATCATGCCGGACGGCATCGGCCATGGCGGCTCCTCCAAGCCGAGCGACGGGCTTCACGCCCATTTCCCGCATTATGATTACGACGACATGGTCGAGGCGCAGTACCGCCTGCTGACCGAAGGCCTGAAGGTCGATCATCTGCGGCTGGTGTTCGGCACCTCGATGGGCTGCATGCACGGCTTCGTGTGGGGCGAGACCCATCCCGCCTTCGCCGACGCGCTGATGACCAACGCCTGCCTGCCGGTGCAGATCGCCGGGCGCAACCGCTTCTGGCGCAAGATGCTGATGGAGTCGATCACCGGCGATCCCGCGTGGCAGGGCGGCGATTACAAGGAGCAGCCCAAGGAGGCGCTGCGCGTCGCATCGGGCCTGCTGGTCCTGGCCGGTGCCGCGCCCTTGCCGTTCCAGCTGCAGGACCCGACCCGCGACCAGGTCGACAAATATTATGACGACCATTTCGCCGACACGTTGAAAACGGTCGACGCCAACGATCTGCTCTATCAGGTCGATTCGTCGCGCGATTACGATCCTTCGCCGAAGCTGGGCTTGATCACCGCGCCGGTCATGTGGGTCAATTCCGCCGACGATTTCATCAACCCGCCCGAACTCGGCATCGCCGAGCAGAAGGTCAAGGAACTGAAGCGCGGCGAGTTCGTTCTGATTCCGCTCAGCGCCGACACCCATGGCCACGGCACCCATACCTGGGCCAAGTTCTGGCAGGACAAGATGGCGCATCTGCTCGACATCAGCGCGCCGAAATAAGGAGAGCACCCCATGGCCTGGCTCATCATCCTGCTGATCGTCTTTGCGGGGCTGCATTTCGCGCTGCTGCTGCCGACGACGATGGCGATCGTCTGCGCCGCCATCATTTGCGCCGGGCTGTGGCTGGTATGGAAGCTGAAATGGATCATCCTCGGGATCATCGGTCTCGAGGAGATCTTCGGCGGCCGGGACGATGCCTGATCAGCGGTCGAGCGACGCGAAAACACCCTCGACGAAGGAGATGAAAGCCTTCGCCTTGCTGTTCACCAGCCGGCGCGACGGATAGACCGCCCACGCATCCATGCACGGCAGCGTCCAGTCGGTCAGGACCGCTTTCACCGCGCCGCTGGCCAGCTCGGGCAGGAACAGCCATTCCGGCAGGATGGCCAGACCCGCTCCGGCCAGCACCGCCGAGCGCACGCCTTCCACGGCGGAAACGCGCAGCCGTCCGCTGAGGGTGACCGGCAGCTCTTCCGCCTGGCTCCGGAACGTCCACACGTCGCCGCCGATCTGCTGGGCGTAGACCACTACGTCATGATTGGCCAGATCGTCGGGGTGAAGGGGTTCGCCATGCCGGTCGAGGTAATCCCGCGAGGCGAGCAGGCTTTGACGGCCTTGGGCGATCTTGCGGGCGACCAGGCTGGAATCCGGCAGATTGCCCCATTGAATGGCGACGTCGATTCCCTCTTCCACCAGATCGATCCGGTTGTCGCCCAGCACCAGGTCGAGGGACAGGCCGGGATGTTTGGCCAGGAAGGCGGGAACCTGCGGCAGGATGTGAAGGCGCGAAAAGGTGACCGTGGCGCTGACGCGCAAACGGCCCGACAGGCTGGCCATCGAGCCCCGGGCGGCTATTTCGGCCTCGTCGGCCTCATGGATGGAATTCTTGGCCCGTTCGAAGAACGCCCACCCGGCCTCGGTGGGGGATAATCCGCGGGTGGTTCGCACCAGCAACCGCACATCGAGCCAGCTTTCCAGCTGAGCGACCGATTTCGACACCGCCGGCTGGCTCAGATTCAACTGCCGCGCCGCCGCGGAAAAGGACCCTGTCTCGACCACCCTGACGAAGGTGATCATCGCCCCCATCCTATCCATCCGCCCCCCTTCGGAACGGAGCGGCATCCCTTTGGCGGGAGGCCGCTCCGGTTTCCAGATCACTCGGCGAGTTCGGTCAGATTGATGACCTTGGCCCCGCCAGCCGCCTTGCCCGCCGCGGCACGAACCTCGGCACGCTCGGTTTCGGTATCGACGACACCGCGAACATAAACCACGCCGCCGATGGTTTCGACCGACAGATGATTGGCGCGCAGCGCCGCACTCTTGCCGATCTCGGTGCGGACGGCGGCGGTGAGGCTGCCGGCCTGCTCGGTTTCCGCGGCGGACGCCGGCAGCGCCGAGTACAACGACACGGCGCTGCTCAGCGCCATTGCAAGACCCATTTTGACATAACCACTCATGATAGTACTCCTTCAGTAGAGATAAAGTCGCCAGCCAAACAGTATTACCGGCTTCCTGATGGTTTTTATTTTAAGTACTCTTACTGGTTCGCGGCAGAAGGGCTGTGGCTATATGACTTATAACCACCGGTTTTACTGTTGCCGCCGAGGGCGACGAACAGCTGCACCGAATCGAGATACCGCGCGGTCTTGACCCGGATCTCGCCCAGCACGGCCCGCTGATAGGCGCGCTCGGACTCCAGCACCTGCAGGGCGCCGGTTTCACCGACCCGGTAACCATCCCGGCTCAAGCGCAGACTGGTGCCGGCGGAGCCCAAACTCCGTTCCTGGGCCCAGTACTCCTCGGAATCGTGATTGAGCGCCTGCAGCACGTCGGCGACCTGGCCGAGCGAGCGCACCACCGTGCGCCGATAGGCGGCGAGCGACGCCTGATAGCCGTCGACCGCTCCCTGGCGATTGGCTTCGAGAGTCCCGCCATGGAAGATCGGACCGGCCAGGCCGGCGGCGGTGCTCCACAGCGCGGTCCCGGCCTGGAACGGCACGCCGGCCTGGGTGACCGAGCCGGACAGCGTCAGATGCGGATACATGTCCGCCGTCGCCACACCGATCGCGGCGCTGGAGGCATGCAGCTTGGACTCCGCCTCCAGGATGTCCGGGCGGTCATGAGCCAGTTCCGACGGCAGGCTGACCGGCAGGTCGGATGGCAGCTCGAAATCGGTCAACGCGAAATCGGGCGCGATCCAATCGGCCGGACCTTGCCCCGCCAGCACCGACAGCGCATGGCGCGCGGCGTCGCGCTGCTGAGCCAGAGGCGGCAACAGCGTCTCGTCCTGGGCCAGCTGAGTTTCCGCCAAAGCGACATCCGGCAAGGCGACGCCGCCATGCAGATGCGCGGTGCGCAGCAGGTCGAGATTCTTCCGGTCATCGGCCAGCAGCACCTGCACCGCATCGATCTGCGCCTGAGCCGAAGCGAACAGGATCGCCTGGCTGGCCACATCGCCGGTCAAGGTCAGCCAGGCCGCGTCGAAACGATGTCTCTCGGCCTCGGCGGCGGCTTCCTGCTGTTCGATCTGCCGCTTGGTCCCGCCGAAGATGTCGAGATCGAAGCTGACCACCGGGCCGACCGCATAGAAGCTGGAGGTCGACGGCGCCGGCGAGGTGTCCGTACGGGCACGTCCGATCTGGTCGCCGAAATCGACCTGCGGATAGAGACCGCCGGCAGCGGCGCGCACGCCTTCCGAGGCCTGGGCGAGCCGGGCGTCGGCGATGGCGAGATCGAAGCTGCCGTCGATCGCCTTTTGCATGGTCTGATCCAGCTTCGGCGAATGAAAGGCGGACCACCAATCGGCATCGATCTTCCCGTTCAGGGAAAGCCGATCCTCGGCCTGGCGGTCGTAATGCTGGGAAACCGGCGCCGCCGGCGGCGCATAATCGGGGCCGACGGTGCAGGCGGACAGGAAGGCGGATGCGAGAACCGCCACGAATTTTCTGTTCATTTCACAGCCTCCTCGGCTTGCGGAGAAAGAGAACAAGGGGGCTCGCCACCAGCAGGACGAGCATCAGGATTTTGAACTGGTCGATGATCGCGATCGTGGCCGCCTGGCCGGTGACCGCGTCATTGAGCTGGGCCAGCGCCGCCCCGCCGGCCGAAGCCGATGCGCGGGCGGCGGCGCGGTAAGGCGCCAGATTCTTGGCGAGGGCCAGATGCACCGCCTGGGTGTTGTCATAGAAGAAGATCTGCACCACAGAGATGCCGATGGTGCTGCCATAGAGGCGCGACAAGCTGAACAGCGCGGTTCCTTCCGGATGGAAGGCCCGGTCGAGCGACGCGAACGCCGCCTTGCCCAAAGCCGGCAGCAGAATGCCGAGACCGGCGCCCTGCAGCAGACCGGCCGTCACCACAGCCCGCCAATCCATCTGCGGCGAATAGCCCAGCATCCGCCAGTTCGCGTAGATCACCAGCGCCATGCCGGCGAGCACGGTCACCCTGGTGTCCAGCCGCGCCGACATCCGGCCCGACAGCACCAGCATCCCGACCAGCGCGACGCCGCGCGGGATGGCCATATAGCCGGTGGTGTCGACAGGATAGCCGTACAATTCCTCCAGCATCGGCGAGGTCAGCGCCAGGGTCGGCAGCAGCACGAAACCGGCGGCGAAGATCATGATCGTCGACAGGACGAAATTGCGGTCGCGGAACAGGGCCTTGTCGGCGAAATGCCGTTCCGCGGTCAGCACATGAACGATGAAGAGATAGAAGCCCAATCCCGCCGCGATGGCTTCGGCCAGGATCTCCGGCGAGGCGAACCATTCCAGGCGCTCGCCGCGGTCGAGCATCATCTGCAGGCCGATCACGCCGAGCGACAGGGCCGCGAAACCGAAGAAATCGAAGGACGGAGCCTGGTCGGGCTTCTTCTCGGGCAGCCACAGCGTGACCGCCAGGAAGATGAACCCGGCCAGCGGCAGGCTGACATAGAAGATCGAATGCCAGCCGTGATAGTCGGCCAGCCAGCCGCCGACCGCCGGGCCGCTGCTGATGCCGAGCAGGCTGAAGGCGGTGGAGGCGATGCCGGCCCGGGCGTGTTTCTCGGGCGGCAGCAGATCGAGCATGATCGCCATCGACAGCGGGCCGAGCGGACCGCTGGCGGCCCCCTGGATGACGCGGGCGACGATCAGCTGCGGCGACGTCGTCGCCAGCGTGTCGAGCACCAGCCCGATCACGAAGACGACGAGCGAGGCCTGGAACACGGCCTTGCGGCCGAAACGCCCGGCGAGCCAGCGGGTCATCGGCAGGATCACCATGCTGGCCGCTATGTAAGACGTGAAGATCCAGCCGATCTCGTCGTCGGCCATCGACAATGTTCCCTGCATGTGCGGCAGGGCCGCGTTCGGCAGCGAGATGTTGACGCCCTGCATGTAGGTCGCCAGGAGAGCCGCCGCCGTGAGAGTGCGACGGGAGGCGCTCATTTGATCGCCTCCGCCGTCTGGAACGGATGCCGCCAGTCGCGGCGATAACCGGTATCGATGCGTGCCGTGACGCTGATGCCCGAGAAGAGCGGCCAGTTCGGCGCCACGCCGTCGAGTTCGAGACGGACCGGCAGCCGCTGGACCACCTTGACCCAATTGCCCGTCGCATTCTCGGGCGGCAGGACCGAGAAGTCCGAGCCGGTGCCCGGGCTCATGCTGACCACATGCGCCCTCAGGGCGCCATCGGGGAAAGCATCGACCTTGACGGTAGCGGCCTGGCCCGGATGCATGTGGGTCAGGTCGATCTCGCGGAAATTGGCCTCGATCCAGACATGGCTGGTCGAAACCATCGAAAATACCGCGGCGCCCGGATTGACGAAGTCGCCGACCTGCAGATCGTCGACCCGCGTCACCACGCCGTCGTCGGGTGCCGTCACCGTCGCATAGGACAGATCGAGCTTCGCCCGGTCGAGCTGCGCCTTGGCGGCGCGGACCGAGGGATGATTGTCCACTTCGATGTCCGGATTGCCGTCCAGCGCCGCCACCGTGTTGGCGATCTGCTGTTCGGTCGAGGACACATGCCGGCGCGCGACCTTGAGATCGGTCTCGGCCCGCTCGAACACCGTCCGCGACGTATAGTCGGCCTCGGCCAGCGCCTTCTTGCGGGCGAAGTCGCGCTCGTCGAAATCCTCCGCATCCTTGGCGGCCTGAAGTTCGGCCTGCTGCTGGCGATATGTCGCCTTCAGCTCGCCGATCTGCAGGCGCGCGCCGTCGAGCTGGGCTTCGGCCTGTTCGATGGCGATCCGGTAAGGCTCGGGATCGATCTTGAACAGGACCTGCCCCTTTTTGACGCGCTGATTGTCCGCGACGGCGATCTCGACCGCCTGGCCGCCGACCCGGGCATTGACCGATTCCTTGGCCGCCCGGACGAAAGCGTCGTCGGTGGAGACATAGGGTTCGTCGGAAAGGTAGGTCGCGGCGCCGATCACGGCGAGCGCGATGGGAAACGCCGCCATCAAAGGCCAGCGCAGCCGCTCCCGCAGGGTTTTCCCAGCCGGCGCGGAGAGACCGCGGCCGGCCGCCGCTTCAAATTGGGTGTCCATTTCGTACCGCCATTGTATTTTGTACCGATTGGTATATATATGCCCGCAGGATATCGGCGGTCAAAGGTTTTTATTCAAAATGGTACAAAATTCAGAAATCCCGGAAACCAAACGCCGGGGACGGCCCCGCGCTTACGACCCGCAAGCCGCGCTTCTGCGGGCGATGGACGCTTTCTGGGAGAAGGGTTATTCGGGCACGTCGCTCGACGACATCTCGGCCGCGACCGGCATGAACCGGCCCAGCCTCTATGCGGCGTTCGGCGACAAGCGCGCGCTCTATCTCAAGGCGCTGGAGCATTATTGGGACGTCGCGTTGAGCACTCTCCGCGCCGATCTGGCCGAGGACCAGCCTCTAGCGGAATCGCTGATGCGCGCCTATGAAGGCGCGCTGTCGATCTATTTCTCGGGCGACGGCCGTCCGCGCGGCTGCTTCGTGGTCGGCACCGCGGTGACCGAGGCGGTCGAGGACGCCGAGATCCGCGACAGCCTGGCGGCGGGCTTCCTGAAGTTCGACGCGGATTTCGCCGCACGCCTGGCTACGGCCCAGCGGAAAGGCGAACTGGCGAAAGACGCCGATCCCGCCGCCCTCGCCGCCTTGGCGACCGGCATGATGCACACCATTGCGATCAGAGCCCGCACCGGCGCCAGCCGCGACGACCTCAGGGAATTTGCCCGCATGGGAATAAGCGCGATCTGCCGGCGCTGAAATTACTGCTTCAACCGACACGTGCATTCTGCTACACCATCCCTCATTGCGAGCATTAGTTTTTCTCGCTCAACCAAAAGGCGTTTTCGTTGCTCTGGGGGGAGTAGCAAGATGGGCTTGTCGCGAAAGTCTCTGTTCGTCGCCGCCGGCATTTCGGTTCTGACCGGCTGTTCCGACACCGTGGTGGTCGGCTCCGACGGCGGGCAGAAGGAATTCTCGGTTCCCGGCACGCCCAACCCGCAATGGTGGAAGGCATCCCCGTCGCAGAATTGGGGCGACAGCCAGCAGATGGCCTTCTGGTTCGCGCCGCAAGGCTCGTGGATGGTGCCCTATGACTGGTTCGTCGTGCTGGAACAGACGAAGGACCAGACCCGCTTCGCCGACAATGCCCACATGACCCAGCTGGGCTACATCCCGTGGGGCAAGGATGCGGACTGGAACCCCGACGCTTTACCGATCGGGTTCACGCGCTCGCCCTGGACGGCGCCCGACGACGGCAGCGCGCCGGTCAGTTGGCTGGGACCGAATTGTTCCGCCTGCCACACGGCGAAGATCACCTACAAGGGCACGTCTTCCACCATCGTCAACGGCGCCCCTTCGCGCGGCGATTTCTTGCGGTTGAACTACGAGATCGAGGACGCGCTGGTCAAGACCGTCTGCGACGCCCCGAAATTCAGCCGCTTCCTCGCCGCCGTCAATGCGCGGATCGGGCACGAGACCGTCAAGGGCGTCTCTCAGGAAACCGAAGACAGCCTGCGCAAGAAGATGAAGCAGGAGATCGACTACCTCGCCCGCTACATCGACAACAATCTTCTCGGCAAGGATGCCGGCATCTCGCAATCCATCGCGGATACCATCGAGCCGGACGGCAAATGCAAGCCCGCCAGCAATTTCAAGAGCATCGCGGAATATGCCGACAAGATCGGCAAGATCTCCGAAGTGCGCGCGAAGCTCATCCAGAAGAAGTCGGCCGAAACGAATACGCCGCCCGGCGGCAGAGATCCCTGGGTCACCATTCTGCCGAACAAGGAATTGATGGCCTCGGTGCCGGTGCTGCCCGGCAAGGCCCGGGTCGATGCGGTCGGCGCCATCTTCAACGAGGTTGCGGCGGTGGCGATCGATGCCCCGGAAAACATCAAACTGGCGAACGCCCCGGTCCGCTATCCCTATCTGTGGGGCACGCCGCAATCCGCCGTGGTGCAATGGTCGGGCTTCGCCAACAATGACGAATTCGCCGGCCCGCTGGGACGCAATGCCGGCGAGGTGCTGGGCGTTCATGGCCGCGTCAACGTTCCGCCGTACGACCCGAAAAAGCAGACCGAGCCTTACACCCATCTGCAGGAAAACGACCCGACCCTCGGCTACAGTTCGTCGATCCTGATGGGCAATATCGGCCAGATCGAGCGCTGGCTGTCGCAATTGTCCACGCCCGCCTGGCCCGGCTTCCTGCCGGCCATCGATCCCGCCCTGCGCGACAGGGGCGAGGCGATTTTCAGCGGCAATGCGGTGAATGGCGTCAAATGCGTCTCGTGCCATGAAAATGTCCGGGACTCCAAAAAGGAGTTCTATCGCCCGACCCTGATCCAGACCTCGGTCATCGGCACCGACGCGATGATGGTCGACAATCTGGCTCTCAAGGTGAATCCCGCCACGCTGGCTCCCTGGAGCGGCGGAAAGCTGCAGCCCACCCCGCTGCCCGACCGCTTCAGCGCGTTGGAAGCCCTGGCCGGAAAGGCTGTCCTCGGCAAGGTTTTGACCGCCGTGCCCTCCGCCCTGCACAGCGACATCTATTCCGGCCCGAAGCAGGATGCGTTCGACGCCCGCTCCTATAAGGCCCGCCCTCTCTACGGCATCTGGGCGGCGGCGCCTTATTTGCACAACGGATCGGTCGCCAGTCTCAAGGAATTGCTGACCCCCGAGGGCGAACGCAAAGCGGCCTTCAAGGTCGGCAGCACCGAATATGACCCTGACGCGGTGGGATATTCGGCGGACAGCTGCATCCCGGGGTCGGAGGACTGCCTCGACACCACCCTGCCCGGCAACCGGAATACCGGTCACTCGGGCACGGCTTACGGAACCGAATTGCCCGATCAGGACCGCAAGGCCCTGCTCGAATATCTCAAAAGCCTGTGAGGCGCCGCATGTCCATTCCGACCCGGCGGCAAGGCATCACGGCCCTTGCGGCTGTCCTGATCCTTGCCGCCTGCGCGGAAACCGGCGACGCCTATTATGCCTCGATCCGGATCGACAATTATCCCAAGGCGGACGGCCCGGGCGAGGTGATGAGCGACGGAGAGGCCGAATCGGCCAGACGCATCGCCGCGATCATCGAGGCCCATCTGGTCCGCCTGAAATCCGACTATCACGAGACGCATCTCTATCGCGACGCCCATCCCAAGGCGACCGGATGCGTCGACGCCTCTTTCACCATCAATGCCGACATACCGCCGGCTCTGCGCCACGGACTGTTCGCGACGCCCGGCCGGAGCTTCCCGGCGATCGTGCGATTTTCCAATTCCAACGAGAATCCGTTCCGCGCCGATTCCCAGCCCGACGGACGCGGCATGGCCATCAAGCTGTTCGGCTTGCGCCCGGACGAGCATCCGATGACCGCAGATCCACAGGCTTCCCGCGCCGTGACGCTCGCGGGAGCGGAGCCGGGCAATTTCTCTTTGGCCGGGCAGCCCGCGCAGGATCTGATCATGATCAGCCACCCGACCTTCCTGGTGGCCGACGCCGAAGGCTATCGGCGCATGATCGGCTATGCGGATGCCGACAATTGGATGGCTGATCTGGCCGCCCCGGTCGCCGCCTTGTTCGCCGCCGGCATTCCCGGCATCAAGAGCGCCACCGAGACGACCAGCCTGACCATCGACAACCCGCTGTCCACCCGCTACTGGTCGATGGTTCCCTATCAATTGGGAAATTCGGCGGTGAAATTCTCGGTTCGCCTGGAAAGCCTGCCGCAACCCCAGGCGGTTCCTGACAAATCAGACCCCAATTTCCTCACCAGGGTCATGTCGGAAACGCTGAAGAAGGACGGCACACGCATGACCTTCCTGATTCAGCCGAGAACCTCCGATACGCAGAGCGTCGAGGATTCGCGCATCGAATGGCTTGAGCAGGATGCGCCGTTCTATCCGGTCGCGACCATTACGATCCCGGCCCAGACCTTCGATACGGAGGGGCGCCGGCAGGCCTGCGAGGCTTTATCCTACTCGCCCTGGCACGCCCTGCAGGAACACAAGCCGCTCGGCGCGGTGAACCGCATGCGCAAGGCGATCTATGAAGCGATCAGCGCTTTCCGGCGCGAGGGGTAACGGCCCCGCCCACGGCAGGGCGCAGGTTCAGTGATTGCCCGGCCGCCTGCCCCGCTTCGAACGCACCGGCGGCGACCTTCTTCCCCGATGCCTGCCCGCGCCGCAGATCGAGATCGAGCTTGGCGAATTCGGACTCGACGATGGCGTGGCGAACCACCATGAGATCGCGTCCGGTCGCCGCCCGATTGGCTTCGTCGCGCTCCGCTTTCAGGGCCATCAATTTCTCGGCGATGGACATCGCCATGCCGATCATGAACGAGCCCTTCTCATCATGGGCATAGCGGATCATCCGTTTCGTCCCGGCATATTCCGTCCACCCGGTCTGCAGGGCGACCGCGATCACATCGTGGATGTAATGGGCCATTTCGAGGCTGGGGCGCAGGCCGAAAAAGACGTAGCGGACCCCCTTGTCGCTCTTCTCGCGCCAAACCTTGCAGTCGCAATACTGCGCGATGGCCGGAATGCAGGCCGATATCGGCTGGCGTTGCTTCCTGCCGGTCTCGATGGCGGATTGCTCGCACTGCTCCTGGCGGATTTCCAGATCGCTCAACGACAAATCGTGGCGATCCAGAAGCTCCGCCACCTTCGCCGCCGCCGCCAAGGCTTCCTCTTCGGTGCAACCATTGGCGATCGTCTTGGCGCGCAGGGCCTGGAGGCGGTTTTTCAGTTTGTCGAGGTCATCTGCCATGAAACAGGTCCAGAAAGTCAAAAAGGCCGCAGAAACCCGAAGTTTCTACGGCCTTTTGAATGGTCGGAGTGAGAGGATTCGAACCTCCGGCCCCTGCCTCCCGAAGACAGTGCTCTACCAGGCTGAGCTACACTCCGACGCCCGGGAGGCAGTCTTATAGCCTCAAGCTTCTCGGAGATCAAAGGCAAAAATGCACGGCAAGGCCTGCCGGGCAATTTTTACCTACCGCGCGGTAAATTCCGCCGGGAAAGCGCTCGTTCGGGGGTGAAAATCCGCAGCCGGCCCAAGGATCGTGAAGCTTTTAACAGTTGGCCGGATTTTTGCTTGGTATAAAGCGGCCAGAACGGCCTAAACCAAGGGATAGTGCGGCATCTAAACCCAGCCCGAACCGAAAAGCAAGATGAAAAATCGCGGCTGACCCAGTGAGAAATAGAACAACTTTAAGATATTAGTGAATTTTAAATTCTTATTCGTTTAGTTGTTTAGTAAATCTGATGAGAAAGCCTGAGGATACACTTCAGTGACGTCGATCATTTCATCGCTTGATCCGGCGCAAATCCAAGCCCTAACGACCAGTACCATTGCGGGACTGAGCGCTACGGACATGGCTGCTTTCTCGTTGACTCAGCTGGCGGCTCTGACCACCACTGAGATCCAGGCGCTGAACAAGACTCAGATCTCCGAACTGTCCAAGACCCAGCTCGCCGGCCTCACCACCACCCA
This sequence comes from Alphaproteobacteria bacterium, assembly GCA_021325215.1. GTDB lineage: Bacteria > Pseudomonadota > Alphaproteobacteria > Rhodospirillales > Magnetospirillaceae > JAJPHO01. The sequence goes on along the minus strand of JAJPHO010000175.1, from coordinate 21,030 downwards.
GATGGGGGCGATGGGCGCCAGCCAGATGGGTTTCACCCCGGCACAGATGTCGGTGCTGTATGAGGCCCAGCTGGACAGCCTGAGCGGTACCGCGATCGCGGCCCTGTCGACGCTGCAGATCCGCGGCCTGACCACCTCCGAGATCGGCCAGCTGACCTCGACCCAGATGGCGGCGCTGACCCCCACCCAGATCGGCGCCCTGGCCGGCACCCAGGTTTCGGCCCTGACCACCACCGCGATCGCCGCCCTGACCACCACCCAGCTCAGCGGCATGGCCAGCACCCAGATGCCGGCCATGAGCACCAGCCAGCTGTCGACCCTGACGACGTCGCAGATGGCGGCCCTGTCCACGTCGGCCATCGCCGGCATGAACACGACCGGCCTGTCGGCCCTGACCACCGCGCAGCTGATGGCGCTGGCCACCAGCCAGATCGCCGCTTTGTCGATCGTCAATATCCGCAACCTGTCCCAGAGCCAGCTGAACGCCCTGGCGGCGGCGCAGATCAGCGCCTTCAGCGCCACCCAGATGACGGGCTTCACCTCGACCGAACTGGGCGAGCTGAGCGACGCCCAATTCTCCGCCCTGACCTCGACCGAGATCCATGGCCTGAGCGGCGCCCAGCTCAACGGCCTGTCGGGCGACCAGCTCACCTCGCTGTCCGCCGACCAGCTGAGCGCCCTGACGGCGACGCAGATGGCCGGCCTCAGCACGACCACCTTGTCGACCCTGACGGCGACGCAGATTTCCAATCTGACCTCGACCCAGATCGCCGGCATCACCGCCGTCGGCATCGGCGCGCTGAGCGCGGGCCAGATCGACATCCTGTCCGACACGCAGCTCGCCGCGCTGACCGCGACCCAGATGCGCGGCATGAACGGCACCCAGCTCAGTTCGCTGAATGCCAGCCAGCTCGGCTCGCTGACCACCACCCAGATGGCGGTGCTGTCGACATCGGCGGTCCAGGGCCTGTCGACCACCCAGATCGCCGCCCTGACCGACACCCAGATCAAGGGCCTGTCGGCCACCGGACTGAATGCCATGTCCCCGGTGCAGCTGGCGGCCCTGTCGGACGAGCAGATCTCGAACCTGACCTCGACCCAGCTCAAGGGATTGTCGACCACCCAGGTCAGCAATTTCAGCGCCGATCAGCTCGGCGCGCTGTCCAGCAGCCAGATCGCCGCCCTGTCGAACAACGGGATCGTCGCCATCGGCGCCAATCAGATCTCCAACATGTCGACCACCCAGATCGCGGCGCTGACCACCACCCAGATCGCCAGCCTGACGACGGACGAGATCGGCGCCCTGTCGGCGAGCCAGCTGGCCGCCCTGTCGACCACGCAGATCGGCGCCATGACCTCGCTGGGCGTCTCCGCCCTGAGCTCGGCCCAGATCACCGAGCTGACCACGACCCAGATCTCCGCCTTCTCGACCGTCGGCCTGCGCGGCCTTCAGGCCAGCCAGGTCACCGCGATGACCTCGGGCCAGTTGGCCGCCCTGACCACCAAGCAGATCGGCGGGATGACCTCGACCGCCGTCGCCGGCCTGACCACCGACGACGTGGCCGCCCTGTCGACCACCCAGCTGCGCGCTTTCTCGGCCACCACCCTGTCGTCGCTGAGCAATACCCAGTTCGCCGCCCTGTCGACCACCCAGTTCGCGTCGCTGTCCTCCACCCAGCTGCGCGGCATGACGTCGTCGGACGTCGCCGGCCTGGCCCAGACGCAGCTCGCCGCCCTGACCAGCACTCAGCTGGCCTCGATCAGCACCTCCGGACTGGACGGCCTGAGCGACGGACAGGTCGGGGCGCTGACCACCACCGAAATCTCGCAGCTGGCCTCGACCCAGATCGCCTCGCTGGCGACCGATCAGCTCGACGCTTTGTCCGCCGCGCAGATCTCGGCGATGACCACCAGCGAGATCCGGGGCATCAACGCCACCCAGCTGGCCTCGTTGTCCGCCACGCAATTGCAGGCGCTGACCACCGCCCAGATCGGCTCCTTGACCAATGCGGCCGTGACCGGCCTGACCGACTGGCAGATGGGCGCCCTGGGCGCCACTCAGATCGCCGCCTTCACCGCCACCCAGATCCCCTCGCTGACCTCGACCGCGCTCGACGGGCTGACCGCGTCCGACGTGGCCGGCCTGACCAGCAGCCAGCTGCGCGCCATGACGGCGTCGCAGATCGGCTCGCTGACCTCCGATCAGATGGCCGGGCTCACCACCAGCCAGATCTCGTCGCTCGGCGCGACGCAGATCCGCGGCCTGACCTCCACCGAGGCCAATGCGCTGAGCGCCGCCCAGCTGGCGGCGATGTCGTCGAGCCAGATCACCTCGCTGAGCTCCAGCGCCATCAGCGGATTGAGCGCGACCCAGCTGAGCACGCTGTCGACCACCCAGCTTTCCTCGCTGAGCGCCACCCAGATCGGCGGACTGACCACCGATCAGATGTCGTCCCTAACCAGCACCGAGCTGGCCTCGCTCAGCACCACCCAGATCCGCGGCCTGGCCGCGCCCGTGCTGTCCTCGCTGTCCGCCGGCGAACTGGGCGCGCTGTCGACCACCCAGATTTCAGCGCTGACCGCCACCCAGGTGTCGGCGCTGACCGACGCCCAGACCTCGAACCTGTCCGCCGCCCAGCTGTCGGCGATGAGCACCACGCAGATCGCGGCCTTGTCGACCACCGGCGTCAACGGCCTGTCGACCACCCAACTCTCCGCCCTCAACACCACCCAGCTGCGCGGCCTGTCGGCCAACGCCATCGGCGGCCTCAGCGGCGCCCAGCTGGCCTCGCTGACCACCACCCAGGTGGCGTCGCTGGGCACCACCCAGGTCAAGGGCCTGACCTCCGGCGAGCTGCAGGCGCTGTCCGCCGCCCAGCTGGCCGCCCTGACCTCGACCCAGATGGGCGCACTGACCACCTCGGCGCTCGACGGGATGAGCGACAGCCAGATGGCGATGCTGAGCATCACCCAGCTCAACGGCCTGACCGCCAGCCAGGTCGGCTCGCTCGCCTCCGACCAGCTGAACGCCCTGTCCGGCGCGGTGTTCGCCGCCCTGACCGCGACCCAGACCAAGGCCCTCAGCGCGCCGATCATCGGCGCCCTGACCACCACCCAGATCTCCAGCCTGACCAGCACCCAGCTGCAGGCGATGACCACCACCGAGATCAGCGGCCTGACCAACAACCAGATGGGCGCGCTGAGCAACGGCCAGCTGCAATCTCTCGCCTCGACCCAGTTCACCGCCTTGTCCAGTTCGGCGATCAGCGGCCTGACCACGACGCAGCTGACCTCGCTGACCACCTCGGAAATCAAGGGCATGAGTGCCGCCCAGGTCGGCGCGCTGGCCTCTTCGCAGATCGCCGCCTTGTCGACGTCGCAGATCAGCGTGATCTCGGCTACGGCGATCGCCGGCATGACCGACGGCCAGGTCGGCGACCTCGCCGCTACCCAGCTGGCGGCCTTCTCCTCGACCCAGATGGCCGCCCTGTCGGCCGACGGCGTGTCCGGCCTGACCGATGCCGAGATGGCCCAGCTGACCACCACCCAGATCAAGGGCCTCAGCACCGCGCAGATGGGTGACCTGAGCGCCGAGCAGGTCGGCGACCTGTCCGCGTCCCAGCTGGCCGCCTTGTCGGTGACGCAGATGCGCTCGATGGGCTCGACCCAGGTCGGCGCGTTGTCCTCGGCGCAGATCGGCGCCCTGTCCACCAGCCAGATCAATGCCCTGTCGGTCACCGGCCTGACCGGCTTCACCACCACCCAGATGAGCGAGCTGTCGACCAGCCAGCTGGCGGCGCTGTCGACGACCCAGACGGCCTCCCTCTCGGCCGGACAGATCGCGGCCCTGACCCCGGCCGAACTGGCCGGCATGGCCACCACCCAGATCCGCAGCCTGTCGGCCTCGGTGATCAACGCCCTGACCACCACCGAACTGAGCGCGCTGACCACCACCCAGATCAACAGCCTGACCTCGACCCAGGTGAATGCCCTGGTCGACACCCAGGCCGCCGCGCTGTCGCCCACGCAGCTGGTCGCCATGACCTCGACTCAGATGGGCGCGCTGTCGACCACCGCCCTGTCCGGCCTGACCTCCGTCGAGATCGCCTCGCTCAGCACCACGCAGCTGGCCGGCCTGACCGCCGCCCAGGTCGGCGACCTGACCAGCACGCAGATCTCGGCGCTGACCAATGGCCAGATCGCCGCGCTGACCACCACCCAGATCGGCGGCATGAGCAGCACCGGCGTCGAATCGCTGACCACCGGCCAGATCGGCGCGATGTCCACCACCCAGATCGCGGCTTTGTCGGCGACCGGCATCACCGGCTTCACCACGACGCAGATCGGCGCGCTGTCCGCCGCCCAGTTCACCGCCCTGACCGCCACCCAGGTCACCGCGCTGACCGCCACCCAGATCGACTCGCTGACCGCCACCCAGATCGGCACGCTGACCAGTACCGAGATCAAGGGCCTGACCGCCAACGAGCTGGGCAGCCTGTCGACCTCGCAGCTGGCCGGCCTCAGCACGTCGCAGATCGCCGCCTTGTCGAGCACGGCCGTCGCCGGCCTCGGCAACAACCAGATCGCCGGGCTGAGCGCCGCCCAGATGGCCGCCCTCACCTCGACCCAGGTCGGCGGCCTGAGCGCCACCGCCCTGTCGGGCCTGACCTCGACCCAGATGGCAGCCTTGACCACCACCCAACTGCACGGCCTGACCGCGACCGGGATGGAAGCCTTCTCGACGACCCAGCTGGAAGCCCTGAGCGCCGCCCAGATGGCCGCTCTGTCGACCACCCAGCTCGGCGCCCTGACCGACGGCCAGGTCGAAGCCCTGTCCTCGTCTCAGCTGGCCGCTCTGACCACCACCCAGATGTCCGCCCTGTCGATGGATGGCGTGTCCGGCCTGACCGCGACCCAGATCGCCAATATGACCTCGACCCAGCTGCAGGCGCTGACCGCCACCGAGATCAGCGGCCTGACCCCGCAGCAGGTCGCCAACCTGACCTCGACCGCCCTGGCCGCGCTGACCACCACGCAGATCCGCGGCCTGTCGACCACCGTGCTGTCCGAGCTGACCTCGACCGAGATCGGCGAGCTGCAGACCTCGCAGATCGGCGCCCTGACCCAGACCCAGGTTTCCAGCCTGTCGGACAAGCAGGTCGGCGCCATGTCCTCGGCCCAGCTGGCCGCCCTGTCCTCGACCCAGATCGCCAGCCTGTCCTTGACCGCCATCGGCGGTTTGACCACCACCGAGATGGGCGAGCTGTCGACCTCGCAGCTGACCGCCCTGAACGCCGTGCAGATCCAGGATCTGGCCGTCACCCAGATCCAGGCCCTGAGCACCAGCCAGGTCTCGGTCCTGTCCTCGACCCAGGTCAATGCGATGGTCGGCACCCAGATCGCCGGCCTGACCATGGCGCAGCTGGCGGCGCTGGGCACCACCCAGATCGCCGCTCTGTCCTCGACCGGCATTTCCGGCCTGACCGACGCCCAGATGATGGCGCTGACCAGCACCCAGATCGGCGCCCTGTCCGTCGCCGAGATGGGGGCGCTGAACCAGTATCAGATCGCCGATCTCGGCACCGCCGGGCTGGCCGGCCTGACCTCGACCCAGATCGCCGGCCTGTCGGCCTCGCAGCTGGGCGGCCTGTCCACCACCGACCTGTCGGCGCTGACCCCGACCCAGATCGGCTCGCTGACCGCCACCCAGCTGGGCGCGCTGACCCAGGCCCAGGCCGGCGGCCTCAGCACCACGCAACTGGCGGCCCTGAGCAGCACCCAGATCGGCGCGCTGTCGGTCACCGCCATCAGCGGCCTGACCCAGACCCAGATCTCGGCCCTGTCGACCGCCCAGTTCCGCGCCCTGAACCCGACCCAGATCGGCGCCCTGACCCAGAGCCAGATCGCCGGCCTGACCACCACCGAGCTCGGCTCGATGACCACCACCGAGATCTCGGGCCTGACGCAGACCCAGGTCACCGCCTTGACCAGCACCCAGCTGGGCGCCCTGACCGCGCAGCAGGTGGCGGCCCTCTCGGCGGCGGGCGTCTCCGGCCTCAACGACACCCAGATCGGCGCGCTGACCGCGACCCAGTTCAACGCCTTGACCGCCACCCAGGTCGCCGCGCTGACCATCGACCAGATCTCTTCGCTGAGCGCGACCCAGCTCGACGCCATGTCGACCACCCAGGTCCGCGGCCTGACCCCGACCGAGATCGAGGCGCTCAGCGCGACCCAGATCGCCGCCCTGACCGACACCCAGATCGGCGCGCTGACCGCGACGCAGATGGGCGCCCTGACCCAGACCCAGGTCGCCGCTCTGGCCACCGACCAGATCGCCTCGCTGAGCGCGACCCAGATGGCGTCGCTGTCCTCGGCCGGCATCTCCGGCCTGACCCAGACCCAGCTGGCCTCGCTGTCGAACGTCCAGCTGCACGCCTTCACCGCCAGCCAGATCGGCGCCCTGACCACCGGTCAGATCTCCGGCTTGACGGCGACCGAACTCGCGACCCTGACCACCACCGAGATCACCGGCCTGAACGCCACCCAGATGGCGGCCCTGTCGAGCACCCAGATGGGCGCCCTGCAGGCGACCCAGCTGAACGCCTTGTCGGCGACGGCGGTCGGCGGCCTGACCTCGACGGAAATCTCCGCCCTGTCGGCGACCCAGATCTCCTCGCTGTCGGCCTCCGGCATCTCCGGCCTGAGCGCGGCGCAGATCCAGGCGATGAGCACCACCCAGCTGGGCGGCCTGTCCAGCCAGCAATTCGCCGCCTTGTCCTCGACCGCGATCGGCGGCCTGACCACGACCCAGCTGGCGTCGCTCACCGCGACGCAGATCTCGGCCCTGTCCGCCTCCGGCCTTTCCGGCCTGTCGGACAGCCAGGCCGCCGCGCTGACCGCGACGCAGCTCGCCGCCTTGAACGCGACCCAGATCGCCGGCCTGTCCTCGACGGCGTTGGCCGGCCTGACCGCGTCCCAGCTGTCCGGCCTGTCCGGCACCCAGCTGCATGCCCTGACCGCGACCGAAATCTCCGGCCTGTCGACCACCGCGCTGGATTCGCTGAGCACCGCGCAGCTGTCGTCGCTGGCCGCCACCCAGATCGCCGGCCTGACCTCGACCCAGGTCGCCAGCCTGTCGGGCGCGCAGATCGCTTCGCTGTCCACCAGCCAGATCGGCGCGCTGAGCGCCGTGGCGATGGCCGCGCTGAACCAGACCCAGATCGCGGCGCTGACCCAGACCCAGCTGAACGGCCTCAACGCCATCCAGATCGGCGAATTGTCCTCGACCGCCATCGCCGGCCTGACCGACACCCAGATGGCGCTGCTCAGCACCACCCAGATCGCCGGCTTGAGCCAGAGCCAGATCGGCGCCCTGACCCAGAGCCAGATCGGCGACCTGACCACCACGCAGATCTCGGCCCTGTCGGTCAACCAGATGGGCGGCTTTACCGCGACCCAGATCGGCGAGTTCAACTCGGTCCAGTTCGCCACCCTGACCTCGTCGCAGATGGGCGGCCTGTCGGTCAGCGGCATCGGCGGCCTGACCGCGGCGGAAATGTCGGCGCTGACCACCACCCAGCTGTCCGGCCTGACCGCCTCGCAGATGGGCGGGCTGACCGCCACCGAGATCCAGTCGCTGACCCCGACCGAGATCGGCTCGCTGACCCTGGCCCAGTTCAACGGCCTGTCGGGCACCGCCATCGGCGCCCTGACCGCCACCGAGATCGGCGACATGACGACCACCGAGATCGGAGCCCTGTCGGCCACCGGCATCGCCGGCTTCACCCCGACCCAGATCTCCGGCCTGACCGCCACCCAACTGGCCGCCTTCACCCCGACCCAGATCGGCGGCCTGTCGGCCTCGGCCGTCACCGGCCTGACCCAGACCCAGATCCAGGCGTTGACCATTACCCAGCTGTCCGGCCTGACCGCGACCCAGATCGGATCGCTGACCCCGACCGAAATCACCCAGATGACGGTGACCGAGATTTCCTCGCTGTCGCTCGATCAGCTGGGCGAACTGACCCGCCTGCAGCTGCGCTCGCTGAGCACCGCGCAGATGGGCGCACTGACCGCCACCCAGATCGACGCGCTGACCCCGGATCAGATCTCCGACCTGACGGTGACCGAGCTGAACGGCCTGTCGGCGACCCAGCTCGGCGCCCTGAGCCAGGATCAGATCGGCGCGCTGGGCGAGAATCAGCTCGACTTCATCAGCACGACGACCCTGACCGCCTTGACCGGCACACAGATCGAGGGCATCACCACCACGGTGATCTCGGAACTGGCCCCCACGACTTTCGCCGCCATGAGCACCACGCAGCTTTCCTCCCTGACCGTGTCCCAGATCGACAGCATGACCACGACCCAGTACAACGCGCTGAGCGCTCCGCAGCAGGCCGCGATCCAGTCCGCCCTTAGCTGATGAGTGTTTTAGCGGCTTATATCGAGCGGGCCGCGGCGGGTTCGCTCAATGCCATGGACCTCGCGAACGCCGTTCAGGCCGTGCGCGCCAGCGCCGGTCCGGCGGGAGTCAGGGCGCTGTACGACGCCTGGTTGGCGCACAACGAAAAAGATCACCTGCTTTACGCGGTGCTGTTCAATTACGGCGTCTTCCTGACCGATATCGGCGATCTGGCCGCGGCGCGCGTCTGCCTCGAACGGGCGATCACCGTCAAAGCCGACTTCATGCCGCTTTATATCAATCTGGGGCGCATCTATGAGCGGCTGGGCTCGACCGATCTGGCGATCCGGCAATGGAGCGAAGTGACCCGCGCCCTGGCCGACGTCAATGTCAACTCGACCCTGCACAAGATTACCGCGCTGAACCAGACCGCCCGTGTGCTGGAGACGCGCAACCAGGATGACGCGGCCGAGGCCGCCCTGCGCCACAGCATCGAACTGGACCGTGACCAGAACGAGGCCCTGCAGCATTACCTCGCTTTGCGCCAGCGCCAGTGCAAATGGCCGGTGATCGCCCCCTGGGACAAGCAAACCCGCAGCCTGCTGACCAGCAATCTGTCGCCGCTTTCGGTCGCCGTGCACACCGACGATCCGCTGCTGCAGCTGGCGGTGGCCTGGCGCTACAACAAGCAGGAAGTGCCGGTGGCCGCCGCCCATCTCGTGCGCGACCATTGGGCGGCGCGCGAGAAGCCGGGCCGGCTGCGGATCGGCTATCTGTCGTCGGATCTGCGCGCCCACGCCATCGGCTATCTGATGGCCGATCTGTTCGATGTCCATGACCGCGGCGAAGTCGAGATCTTCGCCTATTATTGCGGGATCGACATGGAGGACCCGCTGCAGGCGCGCATCCGCGCCGCGGTGGATCACTGGGTGCCGATCAACGGCATGGACGACGCCACCGCCGCCCGCCGCATCGCCGATGACGGCATCCAGATCCTGGTCGACGTCAATGGCTACACCAAGGATGCCCGCACCAAGATGGTGGCGCTGCGCCCCGCCCCGGTGATCGTCAATTGGCTGGGCTTTCCCGGCAGCATGGCCAGCCCCTATCACCATTATGTGATCGCCGATCCGTGGATCGTGCCGCCCGAGTCCGAGATCTATTATTCGGAAAGCGTGCGCCGCCTGCCCTGCTATCAGCCCAACGACCGCAAGCGGGCGATCGCTCCGCCCCCGACCCGCGCCGAGGCGGGCCTGCCCGACGGCGCGATGGTCTATTGCTGTTTCAACGGAGCGCACAAGATCTCGCGCTTCACCTTCGAGCGCTGGCTGACCATCCTCTCGCGCGTGCCGGACAGCGTGCTGTGGCTGCTGTCGAGCACCGAACCGACCGAACAGCGCCTGCGCGCTTTCGCGCAAAGCCGAGGCATCGCGCCGGAACGGCTGATCTTCGCACCGAAGAAGGCCAATCCCGATCACCTCGCCCGCTATCCGCTGGCCGATCTGTTCCTCGACACGGCTCCTTACGGCGCCCACACCACCGCCTCGGATGCCCTGTGGATGGGCGTGCCGATCCTGACCATGAGCGGACGGTCCTTTGCGTCGCGGGTGTGCGGCAGCCTGGTGCGCTCTGCCGGTTTGCCGGAGCTGGATTGCGCCTCGCCCGGCGAATTCGTCGACCGCGCCGTGGCGATCGGCCGCGACCGCTCGATCGCCAAGTCCTATCGGGAAAGACTGGCGGCCGGACGTGACACCTGCGTGCTGTTCGACACGCCGCTGCTGACCCGCAAGCTGGAAGAACTCTATCGCGGCATGTGGGAAGATTTCCGCGCCGGCAAACTGCCGGCGCCCGATCTGGCCAATCTCGAGACCTATCTGGAGATCGGCTCGGAGGTCGACCACGAGGCCGAGGAAGTGCTGGCGATCAAGGATTACAAGGGCTGGTGGACCGGCAAACTCGCCGCCCACCACGCCCTCCGGCCGATCCCCTACGATAAGAGGCTGTGGCGCAAAAAGCGCTGATGCCCCTTGTTGGTCCGGCACGCGACTGCGTGCCCGCGCTGCCAACAGCATCGATCACACAGTCGGTATAGCTTTGCGCGGTAGCCAAGCCGCCGGAGGCGGCGCCCGGCGCCTGAGGGCTATTTAAAAAGCTCTTTCGATACAGAAATCGATGATGTCGGTCAGGGCGGTCTTGGCCGGACTGTCCGGGAAGATGCCCAGGGCATCGCGCGCGATGGCGCCGTAATGCCGGGCGCGGTTGATCGTGTCGGCCAGGCTGTTGTGCTTTTCCAGCAGCTTCAGGGCGCGGGTCAGGTCGGAACCGTCCTCAGCCTGGTCGAGATCTTCCAAGGTGCGCTTCAGGAAGGCGCGTTCCTCATCGTCGCCGCGGCGGAAGGCCAGGATCACCGGCAGGGTGATCTTGCCCTCGCGGAAATCGTCGCCGATCGCCTTGCCGAGCTTTTCCTGGCGGGCCGAATAATCCAACACGTCGTCGATCAGCTGAAAGGCGATGCCGAGATTGAGGCCATAGCTTTCCAGCGCCTCCTCCTCGACCTTCGGACGGTCGGCCACCACCGCGCCGATACGGCAGGCGGCGGCGAACAGAGCGGCGGTCTTGGCACGGATCACTTCGAGATAGGCGTCTTCGCCGGTGCCGGTGTCATTGGCGGTGATCAGCTGCAGCACCTCGCCCTCGGCGATCACCGAGGAGGCGCGCGACAGGATCTGCAGCACCGCCAGCGAGCCGTCTTCGATCATCAGCTCGAACGAGCGCGAGAACAAAAAGTCGCCGACCAGCACCGACGCCTTATTGCCCCACAGCGCATTGGCGCTGGCCAGGCCGCGGCGCAGGCTGCTGTCATCGACCACGTCGTCATGCAGCAGCGTGGCGGTGTGGATGAATTCGACGCAGGCGGCCAGCTTGATGTGGCGCTCGCCCTCATGGCCGCACAGCTTGGTGGCGGCCAGGGTCAGCATCGGCCGCAGGCGCTTGCCGCCGGCCGCGATGATATGGCCCGCCAATTGCGGAATCAGCGCGACGGGGCTGTGCATGCGGTCGACGATGCAGTGATTGACCTTGTCCAGGTCGGCGCTGACCAGAGCGGTCAGGCCATCGAGAGAGGCCGGCTTCTTGCCTCTTTCCTCTTCCAAGTTAACGACGATTGCCAAATCCAGGACCCACCTTTCAATCCGGGCCGAGCATAAGGTTGCGCATCACCAACGGTCAAGTTTACAACGAGTTCCAGGGGGTTGAGCCATGGACGCGGTTTCCGAGGATCGTCTTTTAGATGGGCGCGTCTTGCTGCGCCAGCCCGAGGACGGCTATCGCGCCGCCATCGATCCCGTTCTGCTGGCCGCCGCCGTCACCGCCGAAGCGGGCGAGACCGTGCTCGATCTGGGCAGCGGCGTCGGCGCCGCCTCGCTGTGCCTGGCCAGCCGGGTGGAAGGGTGCCGTGTCTTCGGGCTGGAAATGCAGCCGCCGCTGGTCGCCCTGGCCCGCCAGAACATCGAGATCAACGGCTTCACCGGCCGCGTCGATGCCATGATCGGCACGCTGCAGGCCCCCCCGCCGCGCCTGGCGCCGGGCAGCTTCCACCATGTGATGACCAACCCGCCCTTCAACGCGCCGGAAGGCACGCCGAGCCCGAGCGCGATCAAGGATGCCGCCAACCGCGAAACCGACGTCGACCTGGCCGCCTGGATGCGCTTCGCCGTCACCATGTTGCGGCCCAAGGGCGTGTTGACCGTGGTGTTCCGCGCCGACCGCCTCGACGCGCTGATGGCCGCCCTGCATGGCAAGGCCGGAGAAATGGTGGTGACGCCGCTCTGGCCCAAGCGCGGACGCCCGGCCAAGCGCATTCTGCTGCGCGCCCGCAAGGGGATCGCGACGCCGCTGACCCTGTCGCCGGGTCTCGTACTGCATGAGGAGGACGGGCGCTACACCCCGCTGGCCGACGATATTCTGCGGCGCGGCCAGGGTCTCAGCTGAGCCGGACCCAGTCCGGGAGTTTCGGCGTGAGAAGGGTTTCGCCGGCGCTCAGCGGGCCGCGCTCCAGACTGTCGAGCCGAATCACCGCCAAGCCCACGCCGCCCTGATGCGAGCGCATCTCGCCGGCTTCCTGACCGTCGAGGGTCAGGATCGTGCCGGGCTCGGGCGCCGCCCCGGCGATCTCGACCGGCACCAGCCGCTTCTTGATCTGGCCGCGATATTTGCTGCGCGCCGTCACCTCCTGGCCCATGAAGCAGCCCTTTTCCCAATCGACGCCGCGCAGCTCGTCGAAGCCGGCTTCGAGCAGGATGGTCTTTTCCGGGATCATGTCGCGGCTGCCGTCCGCCAAACCGAGCCGGATGCGCTGGGCGTCCCATACGGCGAATTCGCTCTGCGGCAGATCGGGCGGAGCCGGCAGCCAGACGCGCTGGCCGGCGGCGGACAGGCGCGGGTCGCTGACCGACAGACCGCCCTCCCACGGCTGGACCGATCCGGCCTCGCGCTCAGGCGCGCCGATCACGGCATAAACCTGCCAATCGTCCTTGGGCGCCAAACTCACTTTGGAGCGCAGGCGAAAGCGCGACAGGCGCTTGATCAGATCATCGCGGCCGGCCGCCTCGATCTCCATCAGCAGCACGCCCTCATGCTCGGCCAGGAAGAAATCGTAGAGATATTTGCCCTGCGGCGTGAGGTAAGCGCCATAGAGCGCGCGGTGGCTCGACGCCTGTTCGACATCGGCGCTGACCAGTCCCTGCAGGAAGGTGCGGCGGTCTTCGCCGGAAATCGCGATGAGGGCGCGATGCGCCAGAGGAATATATGCGGACATGCCCCTGAATCTGGTCGGACAATCGTGATATGACAAGGGTATGCTTGCGGGTAAGCTGCGCTATCGGATAAAAGGACGGCGTCGCCTGCGGCAATTCATTTCGCTCCCCGTCTCTCGGAAATTCGATGCGTATCCTGCAAGCCCTTGCCGGAGCTCAACATGGTGGTGCCGAACGATTCTTCGAACGGCTGGTGCCGGCGCTCGGCGAATCGGGCATTGAGCAGCGGCTGCTGATCCGCAAGGACGAGCGGCGGCATGATCTGCTGACCAAAGCCGGACTGACCGACGTGCAGCAGATGCCGTTCGGCAACCGCTTCGATCTGGTGACGCGCCTCGGCTTTCGCCGCGCCATCCGCGACTTCGCGCCGGACATCGTCTTCACCTGGATGAGCCGCGCCACCAGCATGGCGCCGAAAAGCCCGCTGAGCGGCCATGATTTCAAGCTGGTCGCGCGCCTGGGCGGCTATTACGACCTGAAATATTACCGTGCCTGCGACTATCTGATCGGCGACACCGAGTCGGTGGTCGAGTATCTGGTGCGCGAAGGCTGGCCGGCCGAACGCACCGTCTATCTGCCCAATTTCGCCGACGCGACGCCGGGCAAGGCGCTGAACCGCCATGATTTCTATGTGCCGGACGCGGCGCCGCTGCTGCTGGCGCTGGGACGACTGCATCCCAACAAGGGCTTCGACGTGCTGCTGCAGGCGCTGGCCGAGCTGCCGGAAGCCTATCTGCTGCTGGCCGGCGTCGGGCCCGAGCGCGAGGCGCTGGAAGCGCTGGCCGTTCATGCCGGGGTCAAGCCGCGCGTCCGCTTTCTGGGCTGGCGCGAGGATGTCGCCGACCTGATGTCGACCGCCGATCTGTTCGTCCATCCGGCCCGCCATGAACCCCTCGGCAACGTCATTCTCGAAGCCTGGGCGCATGGCCGCCCGGTGGTCGCCACCGCCTCGGACGGCCCCCGCCTGCTGATCGAGGACGGGGTGACCGGCCTGCTGTCGCCGATCGACGACGCCGCGGCCCTTGCCGGCGCGGTGCGCTCCGCCCTGGCCGATCCCGCCGCCACCGCGCGCATGGCCGCCGCCGGACATGCCCGCTATCGGCGAGACTTCACCAAAGCCGCGGTAGTCGGCCAATACCGCGCCTTCTTCGAGCGGATTCTCGCCTGATGTGCGGCATTGCCGGCGCGATGAGCCGCACGGGCGCCGCGGTCGAAATCGACCTGCTGGAAAAGCTCGGCGCCGCGCAGGCCCATCGCGGTCCGGACGGACGCGGCCATTACCGCCAGGACGCCGTCGGGCTGGCCCATCAGCGCCTGGCCATCATCGACCTGGCCACCGGCGACCAGCCGCTGTTCGGCCCCGACGGGCTGGTGCTGATCGCCAATGGCGAGATCTACAATAATCCCGAGCTACGCGAAGAGCTGGCAGGCGAGCCGTTCAAGACCAAGTCGGACTGCGAGCCGCCGCTGTATCTCTATCGGCGCCACGGCCTCGATTATGTCGACCATTTGCGCGGCATGTACGCCATCGCCCTCTACGATCCGGCAAATAAGCAGCTGGTGCTGAGCCGCGATCCGTTCGGCATCAAGCCGCTCTATTACGCCGAGACCGACAGCCATTTCCTGTTCTCGTCCGAGCCCCAGGCCATTCTCGCCACCGGGCTGGTGGAGCGGCGCGAGATGACCTCGGCGCGCGACGCTTTGGTCAATCTGCAATTCACCACCGGCGCCGAGACGATCTTTGCCGGCATCCACCGCCTGCTGCCCGGCGAGACCATCGTCGTGCGGAACGGCAGGATCGCCGAGCGCCGCCGCCGCGCCGCTTTGCCTGACGGCGCGCCGCTGCCCGGCGGCGAGGATGCGCTGCTCGACGAGCTGGATACGCGTCTGGCGGAATCGGTGACCCTGCATCAGCGCTCGGACGTGCCCTATGGCATGTTCCTGTCGGGCGGCATCGACAGCGCCGCCGTGCTGGCGCTGATGGCGCGGCTGAGCTGCAAGCCGGTGCTGGCCTTCACCGCCTATTTCCCGGGAACCTCGGCGCGCGACGAAACCGACCTGGCCGGCAAACTGGCCCGCGAAGTCGGCGCCGAGCATGTCGAAGTGCCGGTGTCCGAGGAGGATTTCTGGCAGCTGCTGCCGGGCATCGCCGCCTCGATGGACGATCCCGCCGCCGACTATGCCATCCTGCCCACCGCCAAGCTGGCCATGACAGCCCGCCAGTCGGTCAAGGTGGTCCTGTCGGGCGAAGGCGGCGACGAGCTGTTCGCCGGCTATGGACGCTATCGCAGCGTCGACCGCCCCTGGCCTTTCGCCCGGCCGATGCGGCGCAAGGGCATCCTGTCCGAACTCGGCATCCTGCGCGAAGCCAGCGACTGGCGCACAGGCATGCGCGCGGCGGAGGCCGAGGCGCAGAATCATGGCTGGAACCGCCTCCAGCGTGCCCAGGCGGTCGATTGCGCCGACTGGCTGCCCAACGACCTGCTGACCAAGCTCGACCGCTGCCTGATGGCGCACGGCATCGAGGGGCGCGTGCCGTTCCTCGATCCGGTGGTGGCCGAACTGGCCTTCCGCCTTCCTGACAGGCTGAAGCTGGCCGAAGGCCGCGGCAAATATCTGCTGCGCAAATGGCTGAATGACGTCATGCCCTCGGCCGAGCCCTTCTCGCCCAAGCGCGGCTTCACCGTGCCGGTCGCCGATTGGATGGCGCGCAAGCCGGAACTGGGCGCGCTGCTGGCCGCGCAGCCCTCGATCCAGGCGCTGTGCAAGCCAGGCATGGTCGAAAGCCTGTTCCAACGCCTTGATAAGAGGAACGGATTCGCCGCCTGGACGCTTCTGTTCTGTGCTTTGTGGCACCACCGCCATATCCAGAACCGCCCGGTCGAGGGCGGCATCTTCGACGTCCTTTCCCAAAGGGAGTGAACCCATGTCCGATATCGATCTTCTGCTCAAGGGCGGCCGCGCCGTCACGCCGGCCGGCATCGTCGAGGCCAATATCGGCATCAAGGACGGCAAGATCGTCGATATCGGCGCGGTGGACTTCAAGGCGGCGGAGATATTCGATGCCAGCGGGCTCGTGGTGCTGCCCGGCGTCATCGACAGCCAGGTGCATCTGCGCGAACCCGGCCTCGAACATAAGGAAGACCTCGCCACCGGCACCGCTGCCGCGGCGATGGGCGGCGTCACCGCCGTGTGCGAGATGCCCAACACCAAACCGTCGACCACCACCGCCCAGGCCATGGCCGACAAGTTCGCCCGCGCCAAGGGGCGCGCCTGGGTCGACCATGCCTTCTTCATGGGCGGCGCGCCGGAGAATGCCGACCAGCTGGCCGAGCTGGAGCGTCTGCCGGGCGTGTGCGGCGTCAAGATTTTCATGGGCAGCTCGACCGGCAATCTGCTGGTCGACGACGAGACCATTCTCAAACGCGCCTTCGCCTCGGGCCACCGCCGCATCGCCATCCATGCCGAGGACGAGGCGCGCCTGAAGGAACGCCGTCATCTGGTCGAGGGCGGCGCGCACCCGAAGATGCATCCGGAATGGCGCGACGCCCAAACCGCCATCATCGCCACCCAGCGCGTGCTGCGCCTGGCGCGCGAGGCCAATCGCCCGATCCATGTGCTGCACATCACCACCGCCGACGAGATCCGCATCCTGGCCGCGCACAAGGACATCGCCACCGTCGAGACGACGCCGCAGCATCTGACCCTGTCCGGCCCGGAATGCTATGAGCGCCTGGGCACGCTGGCGCAGATGAACCCGCCGATCCGCAGCGAGGAGCATCGCCAGGGCTTGTGGCGTGGCGTCGAGCTGGGCATCGTCGACGTGATCGGCTCGGATCACGCGCCGCATACTTTGGAAGAGAAGGCCAAGCCCTATCCCGACAGCCCCTCGGGCATGACGGGCGTGCAGACCCTGGTGCCGATCATGCTCGACCATGTGGCGGCCGGCCGGCTGACGCTGGAGCGCTTCGTCGATCTGACCTCGGCGGGCCCGGCGCGGATTTACGGCATGAAGAACAAAGGACGGATCGCGGTGGGCTATGACGCCGATTTCACCGTGGTGGACCTGAAGGCCCAGCGCAAGATCACCAACCAGTGGATCGTCAGCAAGTGCGGCTGGACGCCCTTCGACGGCATGAAGGTCACCGGCTGGCCGATCGCCACGATCATTCGCGGCAATGTCGTGATGCGCGAGGATACCCTGCTGGGCGATCCCCTCGGCGCTCCGCTCCGTTTTATCTGATCAGTGGATCGCGGTGGAAGGCATCGGGCGGCTGGCGCGGCGCGCCTGGCCTGACGTCTCCATGCCCTCCACCCGGACCGAATGGATGACGCCGTCGATGTGGCGCGACCAATAGGTCAGGAAGCGGCGCAGTTCCGGATAATCCGGCGCCAAATCATAATCCTGCCACGTCAGGCTGCGCAGTTCCTCGGGATTGTCGAAGCTGTGATAGAAGATCTCGACCGTGGTGAGCCGGTAATCTTCCCGCGCATAGTCGTGGTGATGCATCGCCGTCATGAGAGCCTCCCGCTCCTGGTACTTCGACTTATCCACAGCAAGCGCCGTGCCAAATGAAAAAAGGCCGGAAACCCTTCGGTTTCCGGCCAATCATCACTCTGTTCCTAGGCAGAAACTGCCATTGGCTCAGCCAGCGTAGGAAGAACCCCACCAGTAGACCCAGAGGAACAGGAAGATCCAGACCACGTCCACGAAGTGCCAGTACCAGGCGGCCGCTTCGAAGCCGACATGCTGCTCGGGCGTGAAATCGCCGCGGAACGAGCGGAACAGGCAAACCAGCAGGAACACGCTGCCGCAGAAGACGTGGAAACCGTGGAAGCCGGTGGCGAGATAGAACACCGACGGATAGATGCCATCCTTGAAGGCGAAGGTCGCTTCGCCATATTCGTGCGCCTGGCAGGCCAGGAAGGTAAAGCCCAGGGCGACGGTGACGATCAGGCCGAGGATCAGCTGGCCGCGCTTGCCATGCTTGAGCGCATGGTGCGCCCAGGTCAGGGTGAAGCCGGAGGTCAGCAGGATGATGGTGTTGACGAAGGGCAGGCCCCACGCATCCATCGGCTTGATGTTGGCCGGCGGCCACTGGGTGATCTGCGGGCTGACATGCAGGCCGTTATGGAAGAACGCCCAGAAGAAGGCGACGAAGAACATCACTTCGGAAGCGATGAACATGCCCATGCCTAGGCGCAGGCCGTGACGCACCACCGGAGTGTGCACCTTCTCGACCTGGGCTTCCTTGACGACGTCGCGCCACCACAGAATCATGGTCAGAACGACCAGAGCCAGGCCGGTGAACAGGATCTCCTTGCCGCCGCCGGCCCACCAGTGCACGGCGCCGAAGGCGGTCACGAAGGCCGAGCCGGCACCCATCAGGGGCCACGGGCTCGGATTGACCAGATGATAAGGATGGGCGGGTTTGCCTTGGCTCATGATGCTCCCTCGTTGCCTTTTGGCGTTCTGAAGAATGAGTAGGACAGCGTAATGGTGGTGACGTCCGAGGTATTGGGATCGGTCGCGATCGCCGGATCGATGAAGAACTGCACCGGCATCTCGACTTTCTGGCCCGCCGCCAGCGTCTGCTCGGAGAAGCAGAAGCACTGGATCTTGTTGACGTACTGACCGGCCTTGGCCGGGGTGACGTTGAAGGCGGCGGTTCCCGTGATGGTCTCGGAGCCCTGATTCTCGGCCGTGAAGGTGGCGATGTTGGGTTCGCCCAGATGGATGGTCATCGAGCCCTGGTTCGGCACGAACCGCCAAGGCAGGCCCTTGGCGGTGTTGGTGTCGAAGCGGATCTGGATGGTTCCGGTCTGGGCCTGGCCCTCCGGCGCCGCCGATGCGACGCGCGGAGTGCCCCCGAGCCCGGTCGCCTTGCAGAACAGGGTGTAGAGCGGCACGCTGGCAACCACCAGCCCGACCATGACCGCCAGGGCGGCGAACGCCGCGACCAGGGTTTTGGTCTTGCCGCTCATCACGCCTTACTCCGCCGGATGACCGTGGGCGACATCGTCACCGATGACGGGCAGTTCCTCGAAGGTGTGGAACGGCGGCGGAGACGGAACGGTCCATTCCAGCGTCGTGGCACCGACGCCCCACGGATTGGCCGCGGCGCTCGGCTTGCGGCTGAGGGCGTAGATCACGATGAACAGGAACAGCACCGCGCCGCCGAAGCCGATGAAGGCGCCGATCGACGAGATCATGTTCCAGCCGGCGAAGGCTTCCGGATAGTCCGGAATACGGCGCGGCATGCCCTGCAGGCCCAGGAAGTGCTGGGGGAAGAAGGTCATGTTGGCGCCGATGAACATGATCCAGAAATGCAGCTTGGCCAGCCCTTCCGGGATCTCCTTGCCGGTCATCTTGGGGAACCAGTAGTAGAACGCCGCGAACATGGCGAACACCGCTCCCAGCGAGAGCACATAGTGGAAGTGCGCGATGACGTAGTAGGTGTCGTGCAGCGAGACGTCGACGCCGGCATTGGCCAGCACCACGCCGGTCACGCCGCCCATGGTGAACAGGGCGATGAAGCCCAGCGCCCACAGCATCGGGCTCTTGAACTCGATCGAGCCGCCCCACATGGTGGCCAGCCACGAGAAGATCTTGATGCCGGTCGGCACCGCGATGACCATGGTGGCGGCCACGAAATAGGCGCGGGTATTGACCGCGAGGCCGGTGGTGAACATGTGGTGCGCCCACACGACGAAGCCGACCACGCCGATCGAGACCATGGCGTAGGCCATGCCCAGATAGCCGAACACCGGCTTCTTCGAGAAGGTCGCGACGATCTGGCTGATGATGCCGAAGGCCGGCAGGATCATGATGTACACTTCGGGGTGGCCGAAGAACCAGAACAGGTGCTGGTACAGCAGCGGGTCGCCGCCGCCGGCCGGGTCGAAGAAGGTGGTGCCGAAATTGCGGTCGGTCAGCAGCATGGTCAGCGCGCCGGCGAGAACCGGAACGGCCAGCAGCAGAAGGATCGCGGTCACCAACATCGCCCACACGAACAGCGGCATGCGGTGCAGGGTCATGCCCGGCGCGCGCATATTGAGGATGGTGGTGATGAAGTTGATGGCGCCCAGGATCGACGAGATACCGGCCAGGTGCAGCGCCAGAATGGCGTAGTCGACCGACGGGCCGGGATGGCCGGTGGTGGACAGCGGCGGATACAGCGTCCAGCCGGTGCCGGCGCCGGTGCCGGTCACCGCCGACAGGGTCAGCAGGGCGAAGGCCGGAACCAGCAGCCAGAAGCTGATATTGTTCATGCGCGGGAAGGCCATGTCCGGGGCGCCGATCATCAGCGGCACGAACCAGTTGCCGAACCCGCCGATCAGGCCGGGCATGACGGTGAAGAACACCATCACCAAAGCGTGGGCGGAGACGACCGAGTTGTACAGCTGCCAGTCGCCGCCGAAGGTGGTGCCGCCCGGATGCATCAGCTGCATGCGGATCATCACCGACGCGGCGCCGCCGATCAGGCCGGCGAGAACCGAGAAGATGATGTAGAGCGTGCCGATGTCCTTGTGGTTGGTCGAGAACAGCCAGCGGGCGACGAAACCCGGAGTGCCATGATCGTGATGATCGTGGCTGTGGTCATGGCCGTGGGATGCAGCGGTCATATCGTATATCCCTCAATCAGTGGCCGGCCGAAGCCAGCTGCGAAGTTGCGGCGGAGGACGACTTCTGGGCGTTCTGCGCCACCCAGGCGTCGAAATCTTCCTTCGACACCGCCTCGATCTGGATCGGCATGAAGCCGTGGTTGATGCCGCACAGCTGCGAGCACTGGCCGTAATAGGTGCCGG
>JAJPHO010000143.1 GCA_021325215.1 Alphaproteobacteria bacterium | reverse complement strand
GCCTCGCGCGTCGATCTGTCGGTGCAGCGGCTGCGGCATTACACGGCGACCAGCGCCGATCATTTCCAGCATTTCATCCTGTTCACCAACTATCAGTTCTATGTCGACGAGTTCGTCCGCATGGGGCAGAAGATGATGGCCGACGGCGCCGAGGGCTATACCGCCTTCGTCGAGCCGGGCGATCTGGTGACGCCCAACCGCGCCGCCGATCCGGAAGGCACCGTCACCGGTTCGCGTCCGCCGCGCCTGCCGCAGATGCCGGCCTATCACCTGAAGCGCGCCGACGGTTCGGGCACCACGCTGATCAATATCGGCGTCGGCCCGTCCAACGCCAAGACGATCACCGACCATCTGGCGGTGCTGCGCCCCCATGTGTGGCTGATGCTGGGCCATTGCGCCGGGCTGCGCCATACCCAGAAGCTGGGCGACTATGTGCTGGCCCACGCCTATGCGCGCGACGACCATGTGCTGGATGAGGCGCTGCCGACCTGGGTGCCGCTGCCGGCTTTGGCCGAAATCCAGCAGGCGCTGGAAACCGCGGTGGCCGAGATCACCGGCCTGTCCGGCTATGAGCTGAAGGCGGTGATGCGCACCGGTACCGTCGCCACCACCGACGACCGCAATTGGGAACTGAAGGAGCAGGCTGGGCTGATCCAGCGCTTCAACCTGTCGCGCGCCATCGCGCTCGACATGGAAAGCGCCACCATCGCCGCCAACGGCTATCGCTTCCGGGTTCCCTACGGCACTTTGCTATGCGTGTCCGACAAGCCGATGCATGGCCATCTCAAGCTGCCCGGCATGGCCGACCGTTTCTACCGCGAGCGGGTCGACCAGCATCTGCAGATCGGCCTCAAGACCCTCGACATTTTGCGCCAGAGCGGCCTCGACCGCCTGCACAGCCGCAAGCTGCGCAGTTTTGCCGACACCGCCTTCCGCTGACGGAGCATTGATGAAGCGTATCCTCACCTCCCTGGCTGCCCTCGCTTTCGCCGCGTCCGCTGCTGCCGCCGAGCCGGTCATGGTGATCTATGACAATGATTTCTACGGCCCGACCAGTGCCGACATCCTGCCGCTGATCGGCAATCCGGACGTCACGCTGCTGGGCATCACCGCCGTGTCGGGCGACGCCTGGCGCGACGAGGGCGCGGCCTATGTGCTGCGCTCGCTGGAGCTGTATCACCGCACCGACGTGCCGGTTTACCTCGGCGCCGTCGATCCGCTGGTGAATTCCGAGGCGCGGACCCGTGCCTGGGAACAGACCTACGGCAAGTTCGCCTGGAAGGGCGCCTGGAATCCGGCCGAGCCGGGCAAGCATTTCCACCCGACCGCGCCGTTCGAGGTGCCGGCGCTGGAAGAGGGCAATCCGGCCATCAAGGCCCAGCCCGAAGGCGCCGTGCAATTCATGATCCGCATGGTGCACGAGCATCCGCATCAGGTGGTGATCGCCGAAGCCGGCCCGTTGACCAATCTGGCGCTGGCTCAGCGCCTGGACCCGGAATTCGCCTCGCTGGCCAAGGAACTGGTCTTCATGGGTGCGCTGCTCGGCACCAATCTCGGCCAGGTGACCGGCAGCGCCGACTTCAATTCCGACTTCAACATCACCTTCGACCCGGAAGCGGCGCACATCGTCTTCACCTCGCCCTGGGCCAAGATCACCGCGGTCGGCAATGTCTCCAACGACACGCTGATGCAGCCGGAGGTCTATAAGGACTTGATCGCGAAGAAGACCCCGGTCACCGAGGTTCTGGCCCGGCATCCGTGGGAATTGCCGATGTGGGACGAGCTGACCACCGCGATCGTCGCCGATCCGGCGCTGATCACCAAGGAGGTCGTCGCCTATATGGATGTCGATATCGACCACGGCCTCAATTACGGCATCGTCCATGTCTGGCCCGAGGCGACCCATCCGTCCTTGGGCGAGCAGAAGGTGCATATCGTGCTGGCGGTCGACAAGCCGCGTTTCTACAAGGACTTCGTCAAGGCCGCGCAGTCGGTCAAATAACTGCCGGGGGTAGGATGCCAGGGGACGCAATGCCAGGGGACGCGATGCCAGGGGACGCGATGGTCGAGAAGAAAAAGACCCGGATCAAGATCCGCAACGAGGAGAAGATCCTCGAAGCGGCGCTGAAGCTGTTCTCGGCCTTCGGTTTCCATGGCACCACCATGGAGAAGATCGCCGAGCTGGCCGACATGTCGCAGCCCAACCTGCATAACTACTTCAAGACCAAGGCCGACCTCTACGAGGCGGTGCTCAACGACATTCTCACGCTCTGGGTCGATCCGCTCGGCAATCTCGATGTCGAGGGCGATCCCGAGACCGAACTGCGCCAATACATCTTCAAGAAGATCGAGATGGCGCGGAAATATCCCGAAGCCTCGCGCATTTTCGCCGGCGAGATGCTGCAGGGCGCGCCGATCCTGATGCATCACCTGAAGGGCCAGGTGCGGATGAAGGTGAAGGCCTTTGCCACCGTGATCGAAAGCTGGGCGCGGCAGGGCAAGATCCGCCCGGTCGATCCGGTGCATCTGGTTTTCATGATCTGGGCCTCGACCCAGCATTACGCCGACTTCATGCCGCAGATCCGCGCGGTGATGGATGTGGCACGCCTCAACAAGGCCGATTACGACGCGGCCGCCGAGTCGATCTGTTCGATTATCGTGAACGGGCTGAAGCCGTAATTCGTCCGCCGCGGCTTTAGAATTGTTGCAAAAGCGTCACGCTTCATAAAACTGCAACAGCGCACCCCTTCTGATACCGGTCACGCTGTTGACCCTGTCATAAAAAAATGATTAGCCTATCAGAATACGAGGCGCACAGCGCCTTTCGAGACATTGTGGTTGTGGGGGCATCCTTAGGCATTCACCGGCAAGACCGCGGCCCGAAGAAGCCGCCCGGTGCCGGATGTGCTGGAAAAGCTCCATAAAAATTTCACGGGACGGACACGACCAGTAACTCTGGATATCGGGGGAAGTTAATGGCTATCGTTACGAATAACCGGCGCTCGAAGCGCTGTTCCACCAGCCTGCTGGCGCTGCTGCCGGTGGTGATGGCGCTGAGCGTGGCCGAGCAGGCCGCCGCCGCGCCGGCTGACAGCAGCGGCATCGACGAGGTGGTGATCACGGCGCAGCACCGCGCCCAGGCCGACAAGGACGTCGCCGAGACGGTGTCGACCATCAGCACCGACAATCTGGACGAATTCACCGCCGGCGGCGCCGACATCACCTTCCTGAACGCCCGCGTTCCCAGCCTGTATGCCAATTCGAGCTATGGCCGCACCTATCCGGTGTTCTCGATCCGCGGCTTCGGCGACAACGACTTCGACTACAACGCCCAGCAGCCGGTCGCGATGATCTATGACGG
>JAJPHO010000057.1 GCA_021325215.1 Alphaproteobacteria bacterium | reverse complement strand
TTTCTCGACCATCGCCCCGCATACGCTGGAAGAGGCCTATGAGGTGGTCGAAGCCATCGAGGCCGGCGACCGCGCCGCGCTGAAGGACGAGCTGGGCGACCTGCTGTTCCAGGTGGTGTTCCACGCCCAGATGGCGAAGGACGAAGGCTCGTTCGATTTCGACGAGGTGGCCGAGGCCATCTGCGACAAGATGGAACGCCGCCATCCGCACGTGTTCGGCACCGCCGAAATGACCGATTCCGAGAACCACATCAAGCTGTGGGAAGAGCAGAAAGCCGCGGAACGCGCCGAAAAGGCCGCGTCCGGCGTACTGGACGGGGTGTCGGTCGCCCTGCCCGCCCTCACCCGAGCCGTCAAACTGCAGAAGCGCGTCGCCCGCGTCGGCTTCGACTGGCCCGACGTCGAGCAGGTGTTCGACAAGCTGACCGAGGAGATCGGCGAGCTGCGCGCCGAGCTGGTCGAGCATCCGAACCAGGCGCGGATCGCCGACGAGATGGGCGACATCCTGTTCGTCGTGGCCAATCTGGCCCGCAAGCTGGGCGTCGATCCGGAAACGGCGCTGCGCGGCTGCAATCAGAAGTTCGAGCGTCGCTTCCGCCATATCGAAACCGGCCTGGCCAGTCAGGGGCGCAACCCGGAACAGGCCAGCCTCGACGAAATGGAAGCCCTGTGGATCGAAGCCAAGCAGCGGGAGAAGGCAAATCATGGCTAAAGCTAAGCGCGCCTGGCTGGCTCTGGCCGCCGCCGCGGCGATCCTCGCCGCCTGCTACGTGCCCGACAAGTTCAAGGCCGAGGTGCGGGTCAGCGACACCGGCGACTATGCCCTGTCCTTCTATGGCGACCTGATCTGGGCGCCGCTGTTCCGCGACATCCAGCGCGGCGACGTGCCGGCCGACAAGATCCCCGAGAAGGTCGAGGAATTGCGCAAGGACCTGGCGCGCGATCCCGGCTTCAAGACCATCGAATCCTTGGGTCAAGGCCGCTTCCACGTCGTCTATCAGCGCGAGGGGCATCTGCAGCCGGTCGATCTGGTCACGTTCGTGCGGCGCAATGCCATCGTCCTGCAATTGAAGGCGACCGCGGACGGCAAGGTGGCGTTGGACGGGGCGGCCATCAAGCCGTCCGACGCCAACACTCTGACGTCGATGGGCCTGTCGCTGCAGGGCGAGTTCCGGCTGCTCACGGGGGCGCAAGTTCTCAGCCATAATGCCACGAAAACCACCTTGTATCAGGGCTATCCCGTCTATATCTGGACGATCGACAACGCGTTCTCACCGTTCCCCCATCTGGTCATGCAGCGCTCGGGCGCATGGCCGCAAGACAAGAAGGCAGACAAGCAGCCATGACCGATCTTTCCAAGGCCACCATCCTGATCACCGGCGCGACCGCCGGGTTCGGCGCCGCCGCCGCGCGCCGTTTCGCCAAGGATGGCGCCAAACTGGTGCTGGCCGGCCGCCGCAAGGAGCGCCTGGACGAGCTGAAGGCCGAGCTGACGGTGCCGGTCCACACGCTGGTGCTCGACGTGCGCGAGCGCGCTGGGGTGGAAAAGGCCATTTCCGGCCTGCCCGCCGAGTTCGCCGCCATCGACGTGCTGGTCAACAATGCCGGCCTGGCCCAGGGCCTCGACCCCGCCCACAAGGCCAATCTCGACGATTGGGACGTGATGGTCGACACCAACATCAAGGGCCTGATGTATGTCGCCCGCGCCGTGCTGCCCGGCATGGTCGAACGGAAGCGCGGCCATATCATCAATCTCGGCTCGGTCGCTGGCACCTATCCCTATCCGGGCGGCTCGGTCTATGGCGGATCGAAAGCCTTCGTCGAGCAGTTCTCGCTGAATCTGCGCAATGATCTGGGCGGCTCCAACGTCCGCGTCACCTGTATCGAGCCCGGCATGTGCGACACCGAATTCTCGACGGTCCGCTTCAAGGGCGACAAGGGCAAGGCCGACGCCGTCTATCAGGGCATGAAGCCGCTGTCCGCCGACGACATCGCCTACCAGATCCATTGGGTTGCCTCCCTGCCGGCGCACGTCAACATCAACACCCTGGAAATCATGCCGGTCGCCCAGAGCTGGGCGGGCTTCGCGGTTCACCGCGAGTAAGGCGGTCTCCCAGAGCCTGATCGGCAATTCGGTCCGGTGCCGTAGATGCCAGGCGCGAGCAGCGCAGAGCCGGAGCGTAGCAGCGCTACGTGAGGATTTGAGCAGCGCAGCAACGCCGCAGATGCGGTGCCGGGGCGGGTTGCCGATCAGGCTCTTAGCTAATGTGGCCGAATTGGGTTAAGTTAGCTAACGGAGGCTTTCATGAAACAGGTCACCGTTCACGCGGCTAAAACCAACCTTTCCAAACTGATCGACGCCGCCATGGCCGGCGAAGAGATCGTCATCGCCAAGGGCAGCAAGCCGGTGGTGAAGCTGGTCGCCATTCCGCAGGGCAGATTCAAGCTCGGCCTGCTGGAAGGCCAGTTGGGCGACGGGCCGGATTTCCTGGCGCCGGCGCCGGACTCCGAAGTCTGGGTGTGGGAGACGGACGAGTGAAGGCCGTCCTGCTCGATACCCATTGCTGGGCCTGGACGCTGGATAGCCAGTGGAATCTCTCGCCGGGTGCGATGGACGCCATCGAACGCGCCGAAACCATCTTCGTCAGCCCGGTCTCCTTCCTCGAGATCGGCCAGAAGGTGCGCGCCGGCAAATGGCCCGAGATGGTCCCCTATGTTCACCAATTGTCGGCCCTGCTCGAAGGACAGGGCGGCATGGTCGCCAGTCTCGAGCCCAGCATCTGCGTCGAGGCGGCGATGATGGAGTGGGACCACCGCAATCCCTATGACCGCCTGCTGGCCGCCACCGCCCGCTATTACGCCCTGCCCCTGGTGTCGGCCGACACCGTGTTCGACGGCAGGGTTCCCCGGATCTGGTAGGAACACCGATGACCGCCCTCTCCTCGCTCGAAACCCCGGTCCTGCTGCTCGACGAGGCGCAGATGCGCCGCAATATCGCGCGCATGCAGAGCCATATGGACAAGCTGGGCGTCACCCTGCGGCCGCACGCCAAGACCAGCAAATGCATCGAAGTGGTCGAACAGCAGATCGCCGCCGGCGCACGCGGCATCACCGTTTCCACCCTCAAGGAAGCCGAGGAATTCTTCGCCGGCGGCATCGACGACATCCTCTATGCGGTAGCGATCGTGCCGGCCAAGCTCGACCACGCGCTGGCGCTGATCCGCAAGGGCTGCAAGCTGCGGGTCATCACCGAATCCATCGAGGGCGCCCGCGCCATCTCGGACCACGGGCACAAACACGGCCATGTCTACGAGGTGCTGATCGAGATCGACACCGACGGGCACCGCTCGGGCATCAAGCCGGCCGATCCGCTGCTGATCGACGTGGCCGCCGCCCTCGGCGATGGCGCCAGACTGGTCGGCGTGATGACCCATGCCGGCGGCTCCTACGCCTGCCGTACCGCCGAGGAACGCGAATCCTTCGCCGAGCAGGAGCGCTCGCGCTGTGTCGCCGCCGCCGAAACCTTGCGCAAGGCGGGGTTCGCCTGTCCGACGGTCAGCGTCGGCTCGACGCCCACGGCCCTGGCCGCCAAGAATCTCGAAGGCGTCACCGAAGTGCGTGCCGGGGTTTATATCTTCTTCGACCTGGTGATCGCCGGAATCGGCAGCTGCAGCCGCGACGAGATCGCCATTTCGGTGCTGGGCACGGTGATCGGCCATCAGCGCGAAGCCGGCTGGATCATCACCGATACGGGCTGGATGTAGATGAGCCGCGACCGCGGCACCTCGAAGCAGCCGCACGATTACGGCTATGGCCAGGTATGCGACGCGAACGGCAAGGCTATCCCGGACCTTGCCTTTGACGAGGCGAATCAGGAACATGGCGTTCTGCGCTGGACAGGCGACAGGTCGGTCGATCTGTCCGAGCGTTTTCCGATCGGCTCGCAATTGCGCATTCTGCCCAATCATGCCTGCGCGACCGGAGCCCAGCATCAAGGGTACGTCGTGCTGCCGGCGGATGGCGGCGACTTGAAACGGTGGGACCGCTTCGGCGGCTGGTAACATCCAGATCGGGAGGGGGGCATGGTCCAACTGGCCGCATCGCGCGACGAGCGCCGCAAACACCCCAGACTTCCGGGACGGGATCTGGTTGCCGAAATCCGGGGCAAGCAATATCCCGTGCTCGATATTTCTTTCGGCGGAATCAAGATCAGCGGCACCTTCACCGTGCCCGGCGGACTGGTCGAAATCGCCATCTGGCCGGTCGAAGGCGACAGGCCGGTGGTCGAGGAAAAAGCCGAGGCCCGCGCCCGCGTGGAAAGGGTCGACGGCGAGCTGACCGCGGTGCGCTTCAATATCCTGACCGACGCGCTGACCAAACTGATCACGCGCCATATGGGGGATTGACCATGCTTGCTCGCCGAGTTCTGGCGGTTTCGCTGTTTGCTCTTCTCGCAACTCAGCGGCCCGCCGCGGCGGACTATGAGACGGCCCTGCTCCCGCCCGTCCTGGTCAAAGGCGAGACGCCGCACACCGTTCCGCTAGCCGAGCGGATGGCCCAGCTGCATGTGCCGGGCGTCAGCATGGCCTATATCCATGACGGGAAGATCGCTTGGGCCCGAACCTACGGCGTGACCAAGATCGGCGGTCCCGCGGTGACGCCCGAAACGCTGTTCCAGGCCGCCTCGATCAGCAAACCGGTTGCCGCCCTGGCCGTCCTGCATCTGGCGCAGGACGGCAAGCTGGACCTCGACCGCGACGTCAATTCCTACCTGAAAAGCTGGAAGGTGCCGGAGACCGAATTCACCGCGCGGAAGAAGGTGACCCTGCGGGAATTGCTCTCCCACACGGCTGGACTGACCGTGCACGGCTTCGCCGGCTATGAGCGCGGGACGCCGCTTCCCAACCTGACTCAGATGCTGGATGGCGAACCGCCGGCGAACAGCGCGCCGATCCGCGTCGAAGCCGAGCCCGGGAGCCGCTGGAGATATTCCGGCGGCGGTTATGTCGTCACCCGTCAGCTTCTCGAAGACGTGACGGGCATCCCCTTCCCCAAGCTGATGCAGGACCTCGTGCTGGGACCGATCGGCATGACCCGCAGCAGCTACGAGCAACCGCTGCCGGCGGAAAGACGGGCGGAAGAAGCGATGGCCTACGATTCCGACGGAAAGGAGATCGCCGGCGGACCGCATATTTATCCGGAGATGGCGCCGGATGGGCTGTGGACCACGCCGTCGGACCTGGCCCGCTATGCGATCGAGGTGCAGAAATCGCTGACCGGCAAAGCCAACCATGTGCTGTCCCAGCCCATGACGCGCGAAATGCTCAAGCCGGGGCAGAATAATTGGGGGTTGGGTCCCGAAATCGAGCCTGGCGGCTTCTTTTGGCACACCGGCGGAAACGAAGGCTTCCGATGCGAACTGATTGCCTCTGAGAATGGCGAAGGGGTGGTCATCATGACCAACGGCGATCAGGGCGGCGATCTCATGGCAGAGATCTCGCGAACCCTGGCCCATGATCATGGCTGGTCCGCCTTCGAGCCCGCAGAGCGCGAAACCGTTCAACTCGACAAAGCGGTGATGCAGCGTTATGCCGGCTATTACCGGATAGGGCGCTACACGATCGCCGAAGCCACCCTGGATCAAGGGGCGCTTTATCTGAAAGTACCGGGTGAAGCCAAAGCCCGGATCTATCCGGCCAGCGAACGCGAGTGGTTCTTCACCGACATCAATGGCGGCGCCACATTCAATCCCGACGCCAAAGGCACCGAAACGGCGATGATGGTGCATTTCCCCCACGGAGATGCCCCGGCGAGGCGTATCGATGCGGCGCGCGCCAGACAGGTGCAGGACGAGCTGGCCACAAAAATCAAAAGCCAGGCTCAGGACCCGGCCAGCGAAGCCGCCCTGCGCCGCCATGTCGCCGAGCTGCAGGCGGGCGAGCCGGA
This sequence comes from Alphaproteobacteria bacterium, assembly GCA_021325215.1. GTDB lineage: Bacteria > Pseudomonadota > Alphaproteobacteria > Rhodospirillales > Magnetospirillaceae > JAJPHO01. Next base: position 2,995 of record JAJPHO010000057.1, on the reverse strand, counting down.
TTACAGCAAGATGGCCTCCGGCCTGGCGGAGGTGGTCAGAGATCAGCTGCCTGACCTGAAAGGGACCATGCAGAGCCTGGGGCCGCTCAAATCAATCACCTTCACCGGCGTCGATGAAGACGGCGGCGATCTCTACAAGCTGACCTTCGAGCATGGCGAGATCGGGTGGCATATTCTCGTCGATCTGCGCGGGAAGACCGAAAGCCTGGGCTTTATCTAGAGCATGATGATTCTCTTCAGAATCATCATGCTCGGAGGAGCGTAGCGATGACCGAAGGGAATGCAGAGCCGACCCCGGGGTTGCAGGGGCCGGCCCCTGCGCATGAACAGCTAGACCGTGATGACGAGAAGAGTCATCACGGTCTAAGATCCCAGCAGATCCCGCAGCATCTCCCAGCTTTCCTGATCCGGTGCCATCAGCAGGCTGTTGCCGGGCTGCGGCACGGGCCGGTAGGGCTTGCCGTCGAGGGTGGCGGCCTTGCCGCCCGCCTCGGTCACCATCAGCGTGCCGGCGGCGTGGTCCCAGGGATGCAGGCGGCGATAGCAGGAAAAATCCAGCGTTCCGTCCAGCAGCGCCAGATATTCGTGGGCGGCGCTGCCGAGCTGGCGGACTTCCAGGCCCCGCTGTTCGATCTTGGGATGATCGCGCCGGGCAACGCTGCCCGCCTGAAGCGCGCGCGACGGAAAAACGCGGCGCTCTCCCGCCCGCCAAGTGCCGCCGCCCTTGATGGCATAGGTGGTCTGGGCGGTCAGCGGATCGTAGATCCAGCCCTGCACCGTCTGCTGGCCCGACACCAGCGCCACGATCACCGCGAAATTCGGGCTGCCGCGCACGAAATTACCGGTGCCGTCGATCGGGTCGATCACCCAGACCGGCCGCTCGCCCGACAGGCAGGTCAGCAAACCGGGATCGGCGGCGACACATTCCTCGCCCATGACGAGAGAGCCGTCGAGCAGCGGCGGCAGAGCCTCGATCAGGCGCTGTTCGGCCTGTTTATCGGCGATGGTTACCAGGTCGCCCGGGTTCTTCTCCTGGATCTCGCTGCTGTCCAGATGAAGAAAGCGCGGCAAAATAACTTCGGCCGCGACACGCGCAACGATATTGGCGACTTTGATGGGATCGACTAGAGACATAGAGAGCATAACAGAGCTATTATTACAGAAATTTCGAGGCGGTGGGGGGCCCCTTGGACGAACAAGTATTCCATGAAAAGCTGAAGAAGATTCGCTGGAGCACAAATCGTGACGACCTCGCGCAGGCGACGCGGACCACGCTCCAATTGCTGCTGCGCCGGCCCGGCGACCAGAAACTTCTGAACTCTCTCCTCAGCCAGCTCGACGGCATCATCCGCAGCCTGCCCGCCGGATCGAGCGCCAAACAGACCGGACAGATCCGCCAGGCCGCCGTGCGCTGCGTGGTACTGCTGCAATCCGCCAAGAAAGGCCGGCTGACCCGCGCCCAGCAGGACGACAAGGACGAACGCTGGCGCCATCGCCGGGTCCAGATCCTGGTCGCCGCCACCGTCGCGGTCGCCGCCTTGTATCTGGTTTTGCTGCCGCATAACTACAAATTTCTGAAATCCAATCAATCGGTCGCCGAGGCGATCGTCGATGCGATGAAGAACAACAGGCTCGGCTTGACCAAACGCGACAACATCACGGTCCGCGCCACCCACGAGCACACCATCGTCACCGCCGAGCGCCTGACGCCCGAGGATTGCGTCGCCGCGGCGAAAGAGATTCAGAAGATGGGCGACCTGACCATCAACGATACCGACGTCGGCAAGCCCAATGAGACGAAATTCAACACGCTGTGCCACAAACTCGGTGACGCCACGCTGACGATTACTGTGAACCAATACCGAAAGTGATCAATACTTTCTATAATAACTAAAAATTGATTTCGATCAATTTTTATCCACCTTTTTTGTTGGAACCTGCCTGCAGGGCACCGATCTTTTTAATTAAATGAAAAATGTAATACACATCACCCAATGATGGAGACCGGTGCCCGCCTGCCACAACGACAGAGAGGGCGCCATGACTAATCACTCAGATGAAATCCGCCTGCAGGACGGTGACATTCTCGTCACCAGCACCGACAAGGGCGGCCGCATCCGCTTCGCAAACCAAGCCTTCGTGCGTATCAGCGGCTATACGAGCGCGGAATTGCTCGGCGCGCCTCATAACATCATCCGTCATGCGGACATGCCCAAGGAAGCCTTCGCCGATCTGTGGGCCAATCTGAAGGCCGGCAAGACCTGGCGCGGCATCGTCAAGAACCGATCCAAGGATGGCCGCTTCTACTGGGTCCAGGCGAATGTGGCGCCGGTGGTGGAAAATGGCGAGATCACCGGCTTCATTTCGGTGCGCACCAAGCCGGCTGCCCACGAAGTCGAGCAAGCCGCGGCGCTTTATGCGCAGATCAAGGACGGGACCGCCGGCGGCGGCGCGCTCGATTGCGGCCAGTGGGTCCCGTCGGGCCTCGTGCCCCGCCTTCGCCGAGCCTTGCGAAGCCTGGACATGCGAACCGACATCGCCCTCACACTGCTGATCCTGTGCCAGCTGGGTGCCGAGATGACCCTGTACGGCGAACATTCGCCGCTGCGCCTCCTGATGACGGCCCTTCCATCGATCGCCTTGTCGGTGGCGCTGCGGCTGTGGATCATCCGCCTCCTCAACGGCGCCCTCGCGCGAATGGAACGGCAATTCGAAGCTACCGTGCGCGGCGATTATCTGTCTTCCTTCCCGCTGGAGACAGTCCGCGAATTCCGCGGCGTCACCGCCACCCTGCGCGCCCTGCGGCTGCAACTCGCCTTCGATTCATACCAGAAGCAGGAATTGCGCGATCGCGTCGATCGCGAGAAAAGCGCGGCGCTTCTCCTGATGGCCGAATCGGTCGAGATCGAAATGAGCAATGCCGTCGACGAGGTATCCAGACGCACGGACGGAATGGCTGCCCACGCCGGCCAGATGGCCGATTCCGCCGCGGCGG
>JAJPHO010000124.1 GCA_021325215.1 Alphaproteobacteria bacterium | reverse complement strand
TTCGCCTTCTCGATCTCGGATACGCGCCGCCGCACCGGCCTGCCGCTCGACGTCATCAATGACTGCGCCGCCTTCGCCTATTCCCTGCCGCATCTGCCGGCCGAGGAACTGATCTCGCTGGGCGGCGGCGAGCCCGCCCCCGGCCATGCCAAGATCGTCGTTTGTCCGGGCACCGGCCTCGGCGCCTCCGGCCTGGTGCCGGCCGGCGCGGACTGGGTCGCGGTGCCGGGCGAGACCGGCCATGTCGATCTGCCGGTGGTCGAGGAACTGGAAATCGAGGTGCTGCGCGCCGTGCGCAAGGAGCGCGGCCGCACCTCGATCGAGAGCATCCTGTCCGGCCCCGGCCTGGTGCTGCTGCGCACCGCCATCGCCGGGGTGCTCGATCTCGACGCCGCGCCGATGGAGGCGTCGGAGATCACCAAACTCGGCACCGCGCCGGGCGATCTGGCCGATCCGCTGTGCAAGCAGACGATGGAGACCTTCTGCGCCCTGCTGGGCGGCGTCGCCGGCAATATGGCGCTGAGCTTCGGCGCGCTGGGCGGCGTCTATCTCGGCGGCGGCATTCCACCCCGCTTCCCGGACTTCCTCAAGGGCAGCGCCTTTCGCCGCCGCTTCGAGGCCAAAGGCCGCATGTCGGACCTGCTGAAGCGCATCCCCACCTTGCTGATCACCGGCCATAATGTTGCGCTGCGGGGTGCGGCGGTGCATTTGCAGGCTCTGTCGCAACGCGGCTGAATGGGGTTTAATGGATGCTCAACGGGGGTTGGTGAGGACACAGTTGAGCACACCTGCTGATGTGAAAGCGGCCTGGATCGCCGAAGAAGAAGCGATCCGTAAAAATTATTCAAAGCCGGGAACGGCGGACCGCGAAACGATCGGACGCTATGACGGTCTCGGTTTTCTCCACGCGATGCTGCGCGGCGAACTGCCCTATCCGCCGATCATGGACGCGATGAATTTCTGCCTGCTTCAGGCTGAAAAAGGGCGCATCGTCTTCCAGGGATCGCCGCAGTTCGGCCATTACAATCCGATCGGATCGATCCATGGCGGCTGGTACTGCACCATCCTCGATTCAGCGCTGGGCTGCGCCGTTCACAGCACCCTGCCGCGCGGCAAGGGCTATACGACCCTGGAGCTGAAGGTCAATCTGATCCGCGCGCTGACCGAGAGCAGCGGGCCCGTGCGCGCCGAGGGACGCATCATCCATTCCGGCGGCCAGACCGGGGTAGCCGAGGCGACCCTGTTCGACAGCGCCGGCAAATTGTTCGCCTCGGCGACAACCACCTGTCTAATTTTCGATATTCCGCAATATAGTTGACATTATAAGGTGCCGCCGCTCGAAGCGGCATGCTAAGAACGAGAGCTTCTTGTTGAGAGTAGGGGACGATGGGGATCAACGAGGAAGTAGCCAGGGCATTCGGCTCGCATACGCTCTGGAAGACACGTATTGAACGAGCCGCCGCCACCGGAAAAAGCGAATTCACACCGGAGGACGTCTGCAAGGACGGCCTGTGCACGTTCGGCAAATGGCTGAACGACCCGGCCCTGCCGGCCGATGTCCGCGCCTCGCGCCATTATGCCGAGGTGAAGCGTCTGCATGCAGATTTCCACCAGGCCGCCGGCGAGGCGATCCGCAAGGCGGGCAGCGGCGATTCCGCCGGCGCGCGCCGCGATCTCGAACAGGGCGGCTACGCCCAGACCGCGCAGAAATTCTATAATGCCATGTTCCGCTGGCAGCGCTCCGCCGCGGTCAGCTGGTCGAGCGTCTCCTCGCCGCTGCTGAAATCGGTACTGATCGCGCTGAACGGCCGCTTCTCGATGCGCCTATGGGCCGCGGTCGCGCTGCCGGGCGCTGCCGCCCTGGCCAGCCTGATCTATATCCATGCCCATGCCGCCGCCCTGCAGGCCGCCGGCATCGACGCCGGCTGGTTCGAGGGCGTGCTGGCCGCAGCCCTCGCGGGCAGCGCCGTGCTGGCCCTGCTGCTGACCGCCAGCGTCACCCGCCCGCTCAAGGAATTGACCGAAGCCACCCGCGATCTCGCCAAGGGCGATCTCAGCGTGGCTCTGCCGGCCATGACCCGCGCCGACGAACTGGGCGAGCTGGCCCGTGCCGTGCTGGTGTTTCAGGAACAATCCCGCGCCGTCGAACGCATCGCCGGCGTGCGCGAGCAGGAACGCGCCAAGGGCGAGGAAGAACGCCGCGAAGCGCTGATCAGCATGGCCGAGAACATCGAGAGCCAGACCTCGGCCACGGTCGGGCGCATCGCCGAAGACAGCGAGCGCGTTCACGAGACCGCCAAGAGCATGGCGCGCGGCGCCACCATGGTCGAAGAGAACGCCCAGCTGGTCGCCGCCGCGGCCGAGCAGAGCCTGAACAATGCCCAGATGGTCGCCACCGCCACCGACAAGCTGTCGGGCTCGATCCGCCAGATCGCCGGCCAGATGGAGAAGTCGCGCACCGTGGTGGGCGAAGCCGTCCGCGCCGCCGACAACGCTTCGGCCACCGTCGAGGATCTTGCTCAGGCCATGGCAGCCATCGACCAGGTGGTGCAGCTGATCGCCGACATCGCCGGCCAGACCAACCTGCTGGCGCTGAACGCGACCATCGAGGCCGCCCGTGCCGGCGAGGCCGGAAAGGGCTTCGCCGTGGTGGCCAACGAGGTCAAGAACCTGGCCAACCAGACCGCGCGCCAGACCACCGAGATCACCGACCGCATCGCCCATCTGGGCGAAATGGCCCGCAAGGTCACGGAAGCCATCCAGGGCACCGTCGGCCGCGTGCAGGACGTCGAGGTGATCGCCACCGAAGTGGCCCAGTCGGTGCAGGAGCAGCAGGTCGCCACCGACCAGATCTCGCGCAATGTCTCGCAATCCGCCATCGCCGCCCGCGAAGTGTCGGACCGCATCGTCGAGGTCGCCGACGAGGCGGTCAATACCGGCCGCCAGGCCGGCCAGGTCGAGAAGATGCTGCAGGACATGGCCGAGCAGGTCGGCGAGCTGGGCCGGACCCTCACCCGCATGGTCCGCACCTCGACTCCGGAAGTGAACCGTCGCCAGGCGCCGCGCTATCCGGTCGACGCGCCGGTGACCGTCGGCGGGCATAACGGCCGCATCGAAGACATCTCGTCGATCGGCGCCCGAATAATCGGCACGCCGAAGATGGCCGCCGGCATCGAGGTCCGCCTGCGGATCGAGTCGCTGGATCTGGCCGCGATCGTGATCGAAGGGAAGGAAGGCCTGTGCCGCCTCAAGTTCACCGTCGAACAGCGTGATCTGATCGACCGGTGGCTGCGCCAGAAGGCTGCGGCATAATATGGACTAAAGTCGAGGCTGGGGGCGGGTTTCACGCTGTTTCCCGGCCTCGGTTTTGCCACCTTGACAGAGGGTGGTCCGCACCTTATGGTGCCGGCGCTTTTACCGTTCCGCGGTGGAAAGCGGGACCTATTCTCTGGCGTCTGGATGAAGACCATGACAGATGACCCGGGAGATCCCCGGCCTTTTGACGAGTTCGACGCCAGACTGCGGGCAGCCCGCGGTGAGCGGCCTGAACGGGAAGGCCCGGAACCGCGGAATGCCGGGATCGGGGCCGGCATGGGGATGGGTATCCGGGTCGGCGTCGAGCTGATCGCGGGAATCGCGGTGGGCAGCCTGATCGGCTATGGCCTGGACCGCTGGCTCGGTACCAAGCCCTGGTTATTGTTGGTATTTTTCTTTTTGGGTGCAGCAGCTTCCGTGCTGAACATTTACCGCGCCGTTCACGGCCTCGACGATTCGGTCGGGCTGGGGCAGGCGCAGCGGCGGAAGCGCAAATAATGAGAGAGGCGCGTTTTGGCTAATCCGGTCGAACAGTTCAAGATCGAACCCATCGTCCCGCTGGAAATCGGCGGCGTGAACGTCTCCTTCACCAATTCGTCGCTGTTCATGGTGGTGGCGGTGGTTCTGGCGACCGCGTTCCTGACCCTGTCGGTGAAGGGCCGCGCCCTGGTTCCGGGCCGCTGGCAGTCGATGGCCGAGCTGATGTACGAATTCGTCGCGAACATGATCCGCGACAATGTCGGCACCGAAGGACGGAAATATTTCCCCTTCGTGTTCACGCTGTTCATGTTCGTGCTGTTCGGCAACCTGCTGGGCATGATCCCCTACACCTTCACCTACACCAGCCACATTGCCGTCACCTTCGGTCTGGCGATCGTGATCTTCATCGGCGTCACCATCATCGGCTTCGCCCGCCACGGCACCCATTACCTGCGGATGTTCTTCCCGCATGGCGCGCCGCTGGCCACCGCGATCATCCTGGTGCCGATCGAGCTGATCTCCTATTGCTCGCGCCCGTTCAGCCTGGCGATCCGTCTGTTCGCCAACATGACGGTGGGCCACATCATCCTCAAGGTGATGGCCGGCTTCATCATCATGCTGGGCATCGCCGGCATCGCCCCGATGGTTTTCCTGGGCGGCGTCACCGTCCTGGAATTCGGTATCGCGCTGTTGCAGGCCTATGTGTTCACGATCCTCACCTGCATCTATCTGCATGACGCGATTCATATGCACTGAGGGTCACGGGTTTTCGTTTTAGTGTTTTTGTCGTGAAAGGAAGTTTGTGATGGACGTTGCTGCTGCTAAGCAAATCGGTGCTGGCCTGGCCGCGATCGGTATGATCGGTGCCGGTATCGGCGTTGGTAACATCTGGTCGTCGCTGATCGCCACTGTCGGCCGCAACCCGGCCGCCAAGTCGAGCGTCGAGCTGTATGGCTGGATCGGCTTCGCCGTGACCGAAGCTATTGCGCTGTTCGCGCTGGTCGTCGCCCTGATGCTGCTGTTCGCGTAAGCGGCATTAGTTGAAGTTTGCGGACCGGCCGGGCGCCATCGGGCACCGGCCGGTCTGTATGCATTAAGACCCGTCTTCTGGAAGCGCCATGCCTCAGTTCGACACTACCTACTTTGCTTCCCAGCTGTTCTGGCTCTATGCCAGCTTCATCGTCCTGTTCATCCTGCTGTCCGTCTTCGCCCTGCCGAAGATCGGCGGGGTGCTGGAGGAGCGGCAGAAGCGCATCGCCGGCGATCTGGACAAGGCCGCCCAGCTGAAGCACGAAGCCGAAGCCGCGATCGCCGCCTATGAGAAGGCGCTGGCCGAATCCCGCGCCCAGGCTCACAAGATCATGCAGGACAATGCCAAGGCGATCGCCGAGGCCGCCGACGCCCGCAACAAGGCGATCGGCGACAAGCTGGCCAAGCAGATCAAGGAAGGCGAAGGCCGCATCCTGGCCGCCAAGGATGAGGCCCTGGGCCATATCCGCGAAATTTCCACCGAACTGGTGCGCGCCTCGGTCGAAAAGCTGACCGGCCAGAGCGTCGACGATGCTCAGGCTGAAGCCGCCGTCACCGCCGCCCTGGGAGGCAAGGCCTGATGTTCATTTCTGTCGCCCAGGCCGCGGAAACCGCCGCCGAGAACGCCGAAGCCGTCGGCTTTTTCCAGAACCCGGAAAGCTGGGTCGCCATCACCTGGCTGATCGTCGTCGTGCTGCTGGCCAAGCCCGTCTATAAGGGCATCACCAAGGGCCTCGACGACCGCCGCGACCGCATCAAGGAGCGCCTGGCCGAAGCCGAGCGCCTGCGCGACGAAGCGCAGGAAATGCTGGCGACCTACCAGAAGAAGCAGCGCGACGCGATGAAGGAAGCCGAGGGGATCGTGGCCCAGGCCAAGGCCGAGGCCGAGCGCCTGGCCAAGCAGGCCGCCGCCGATCTGGACGAGTTGGTCAAGCGCCGCGAACAGCAGGCCATCGACCGCATCAACCAGGCGGAAGCCGAAGCGACCCGCGAAGTGCGCAACAAGGCGGTCGAAATCGCCGTGTCCGCCACCGGCAAGCTGATCGCCGACACCCTGTCGGCCGACAAGACCAACGAGCTGATCGACGCCGCGATCAAGGACCTGCCGAGCCGCCTGCACTGAGCGGGTTGTTCAGCACCTGACAAAACGCCGCCGAGCGCAAGCCGGCGGCGTTTTTGTTTGTCGCCTCTACATGCCCCGAGGTCGTAGCGAGTATAAAGGCTTGATTGACCCGCAACACAGTCGCTCTGCGGTTCAATTAGTCTTACGAACCATTATCAGTCAGGGATCATTTCCCACGCGCCGCCGAGATGGCCGCCAGGAACTCGCCGGCGATCGGATTGCCGTCCTGGGCCGCCTCGACCGCCAAGGTGGCGGCTTTGTCGAGATCCTTGGGAAAACCTTCGACGCCGCCCCTGAGATAGGCGCCAGCGAGGGTCAGCTTGGCGAAGGTCTCTTCCTGTGCCGCCGCCTTCTTCAGCAGCCCCCAGCCGCCCGCCTCGTCCCTCGGTGTGCCGTCGCGCCCCTGCAACTTGGACTGGCCCAGCCAGTACTCCGCCTGCGGCGAGCCGGCGTCGGAGGCCTTGGTCAGCCAGGCCAGCCGGTCGCGCTCCGGCAGAAACTTGCCGCGCCCCAGTTCGAGCTGCGCCGGCGCATAGCCCTGCTCGGCGGCAGCCAGATACCATTTCTTCGCTTCGTCGGCATTCTTGCCGCGCTCGCACAGCACCGCATATTCGTAAGCCGCCGAGGCCGAACCGCCCTGCGCGGCCTTCAGATAGAGCGCGGCGGCGGCGCCATAGTCCTGGGCCTGGATCTTGCCGTCGGCCTGCGCCTCGTCCGCGCCCGGCGCGATCTGCGCCCATTTGCCGAGCGCGGCATTGGCGCGCACCGTGCCGCGATGGCCGGACACGGCGCCCTTGGCGTCCAACGCCGCGTAATAGTCACGCGCCAGACGCGGATGACGGGGCAGCGGATTGCCCATTTCGTATTGCCAGCCCAGCTCGGCCTGGGCCAGGGGATAGCCCTGCCCCGCCGCCCTGCTCAGCAGGCCGGCCGCTTCGGTCTTGTCGTCCTCGGTGATCCCGCGGACCACATAGCCCTTGCCGCCCTCGACCTGCTCGGCATGCCCCATGCCCTTGGTGAGGTAATGCGCCAGGCCGAATTGCGCCGAGGCGTCGCCGCTGTCGGCGGCAGTCCGCAGCAGGGCCATGCCTTCCTTGAGATGGCCCTGCTTGATCTGGGCGTCGGCGTCGCGCACGGCGGGGCTGAACAGGGTCGCCGGGTCCTCGGCGGCAGGAGCTCCGGCCTGGACCAGCAGCGCCAGCGCGCAGACGGAGAGCAGCTTTCTCATGCGATCGGCCTGTTGCAATGGGGACAGCGAATACCCCTGCCCAGGCGCGCATGGTGCAGGATATGGGCGGCTTCCTCGCGCGTCAGGCCGAGGGTCAGGCGGGCCGCTTCGAGGCGGCGGCGCTGGCGGGTATTGAGCTCGCCGCCGGTGGCGAACTGCTCGACATCCTCGGCGAATTGCTCGCGGCGCAGACGCATCTGCTCGGTGAAGCCGGACGCCATGATACCGGCAGGCAGGGCGATCATGCCGACGCCCATCAGCGCGGTGACGCCGCCCAGCAGCTTGCCGAGCGACGTGGCCGGGATCATGTCGCCATAACCCAGCGTGGTCATGGTCTCGACACCCCACCACAGGGCCGTCGGCACGTCGGAGAAGACCTGCGGCTGCACCGGATGCTCGAACAGATACATCAGGCTGGAAATGAACAGCAGCAGGATCAGGAAGACGAACATCACCGTGCCGAGGCTGCGCGCTTCCTGGCGCAGCACCGCCTTCATGATGCTCATCGCGTTGGAATAGCGGCTCAGCTTGAAGACCCGCAGCAGGCGGAGGACGCGCAGCTCGCGCAGATCGAACTGGACGAAGAAGCCGAGATAGAAAGGCAGCACCGCCAGCAGATCGACGATGGCCAGCGGCGTGGCCATCCAGCGCAGGCGCCCCCAGACCGGATGCGCGTAGCGCCGCTCTTCGACCGCAGTCCACAGCCGCAGCGCGTATTCGATGGTGAAGATACCGACCGAGGCCACGTCGAAATCATGGAACACCTTGCCGTGCATGACGGCCAGGCGTTCCACCGATTCCAGCATCGAGAAGACGCAATTGACGCTGATCAGCAGCATCAGGGCGTAGTCGGTCGCCCTGACCGCCCACGAGCGATGCCCCTCCCCTCCCAGCATCTGATAGACCTTGCGGCGCAGCCACAGCAGGGTCCAGGGTTTGCGGGAGGGGTGGGTCTCGCTCGGCACTATTCGGCTGCCTGATCTTTCCAGCGCAGCACCGGGGTGCGGGCCGCCGCCGTTTCGTCGAGACGCCGGCGCGGGGCGTAGATCGGCGCCGCCTTGAAGGCATCGGCCGAATTACCCTCCTTCGCCTGGCGGGCCAGGCCCTTGACGCTGGCGACGAACTTGTCGAGCGTCGCCTTGCTTTCCGTCTCGGTCGGCTCCATCAGCAGCGCGCCATGCACCACCAGCGGGAAGTACATGGTCATCGGATGGAAGCCCTCGTCGATCAGCGCCTTGGCGAAGTCGAGAGTGGTCACACCGGTATCCTTGAGGAAGCGGTCGTCGAACAAAGCCTCATGCATGCATGGGCCCTCGAAGGACGGAGTCAGCTCGTCCTTGAGCTGGGCCAGCAGATAATTGGCGTTCAGCACCGCGTCTTCGGCGCACTGGCGCAATCCGTCGGCACCCAGCGCCATCATGTAGGACAGCGCGCGGACCATCACGCCGAACTGGCCATGGAAGCCCTTCAGCCGGCCGCACGGCTTGCCTTCGGACTCATGGGCATGCTCGACCAGGCGGAAGCCCTTATCGTCGTGCACGACATAGGGAACCGGCGCGAACGGCGCCAGCGCCTCGGACAGCACGGTCGGGCCGGCGCCGGGACCGCCGCCGCCATGCGGGGTCGAGAAGGTCTTGTGCAGGTTGATGTGCATGGCGTCGACGCCGAGATCGGCGATGCGGACGCGGCCGACGATGGCGTTGTAATTGGCGCCGTCGCAATAGAAATAGGCGCCGGCGTCATGCACGGCCTTGGAGATCTCCAGCACCTCGTCCTCGAACAGGCCGCAGGTGTTGGGATTGGTCACCATCACCGCCGCCACGTCGGGGCCGAGCTTGGCCTTCAGCGCCGCCAGATCGACACGGCCGCGGTCGTTGGCCGGGATCGATTCGACCGAGAAGCCGCAGATCGCCGCCGAGGCGGGATTGGTGCCATGGGCCGATTCGGGAACCAGAACCTTGAGACGCTTGTCGCCCTCGCCGCGCGCCTCGATGGCGGCGCGGATGGCCATCAGGCCGCAGAACTCGCCATGGGCACCGGCGGCAGGGCTCATCGCCACCGCCGGCATGCCGGTCAGGACTTTCAGCCAGTGCGCGCACTGATCCATCAGCTCCAGCGCGCCCTGCACGGTGCTGACCGGCTGGAACGGATGGGCCTGCGACAGGCCGGGCAGACGCGCCGTCTTTTCGTTGAGACGCGGATTGTACTTCATGGTGCACGAGCCCAGCGGATAGAAGACGGTGTCGATGCCGACATTCTTCTGGCTGAGACGGGTGTAGTGGCGGATCACCGTCGGTTCGGCGATGTCCGGCAGGCCGATCTTGCCCTTCTTGCGCAGGCCGCCCAGGCGGTCTTCGTAAGCCGCCGGCTTTTCCCAATCGACGCCGCAGCGTCCGGGAGTCGCCTGCTCGAAAATCAGAGGCTCTTCGATGAGCGGGCCCCTATTGCCGCTAATGGTCGTCATTTGCTGTCCCTCAAACGCCGGGCGGGCGCATCCGCGCCCTTGGCTTCGCTACGGCTTCCCTCTTCGGCCTGCGGCCTCATCGTCGCTCCGCGGGCGTGCAGTCGCACGCCTCTAGCGAACTTCGTCCGCTCGCCCATCACACCAACTCCTTCAGAGCGGAAACCAGGGCGTCGAGATCCTCGTCGCTATTGGTCTCGGTCGCCGCCAGCAGCAGCACATTGTCCAGTTCCGGCCAGGTCGGATAGAGGCGCGAGGCCGGCACGCCGCCGAGTATCCCCTTGGCCGCCAGCTTTTCGACCAGCTCGGCCGCCGAACCCGGCACGGTGACCGCGAACTCGTTGAAGAAGGCGTCGTTCAGCACCTTGATGCCCTTGATCGCGCCGACCTTGTCGGCCAGCTCGACGGCGCGGGCATGGTTGAGTTCGGCCAGAGCGGTGAAGCCCGTCTCGCCCAGCATGGTCATGTGGATCGAGAAAGCCAGGGCGCACAGACCCGAATTCGTGCAGATGTTGCTGGTCGCCTTCTCGCGGCGGATATGCTGCTCGCGCGTCGACAAAGTCAGCACCCAGCCGCGCTTGCCGTCCTGATCGACGGTCTGGCCGGTCAGGCGGCCCGGCATCTGGCGCAGGAACTTGTCGCGGGTGGCGAACAGGCCGAGGCCCGGTCCGCCGAAATTCATGCCGATGCCCAGGGACTGGCCCTCGACCACGACGATGTCGGCGCCCATCTCGCCCGGGCTGGCGACCAGGCCCAGCGAAACCGGCTCGGTCACCACCACCACCAGCAGAATGCCCATTTCGTGGCAGCTATCCGCCAGCACCTTCAGATCGTTGAGGCGGCCGAAAAAGGACGGGTTCTGCACCACGACGCAGGCGAGGTCCGGCGACAGGCGGCCGAGCAGATCCTCGGTGCCGAGCGGATCGGGCGCCAGGGTTTCGATTTCGAGGCCGGTATAGCGCAGCGAGGCTTCCGAGGTCTCGGAATAGTGCGGATGCACGCCGCCGGAGATCAGCGCCTTGGTGCGGCGGGTGACGCGCGCGGCCATGGCGATGGCTTCGGAGGTGCCGGTCGCCGCGTCATAGAGCGAGGCGTTGGCCACTTCCATGCCGGTGATCAGCGCCACCTGGGTCTGGAATTCGAACAGATATTGCAGCGTTCCCTGCGCCACTTCCGGCTGATAGGGCGTGTAGGAGGTCAGGAACTCGCCGCGCTGGATCATCGCGTCAACCGCGGCCGGCACATGATGGCGATAGACGCCGGCGCCGCAGAACATCGGCGCGGTGGCGGCCGTGAGGTTCTTGGCGGCCAGCTTGGCGATGCGCCGCTCGACCTCCATTTCACTGGCGGACAAGGGCAGGTCGACCAGCCCATCGCGGCGTGCCGCCTGCGGCACATCGCGATAGAGGTCATCGACCGACTTGACGCCGATGGCGTCGAGCATCGACCGCCGATCGGCGGCCGTCAGCGGAAGATAGCGCATCTGTTCTCTCTTACCTTTGAACTCTTACGACTGGCCGGCGACGAAAGCGTCGTAGGCGGCGCGGTCCATCAGCCCATCCAGCTCGCTGGTGTTGGACAGCTTGACCTTGAAGAACCAGGCGCCGTCCTCGGGGCTCTCATTGACCAGAGCGGGCTGGTCGACGATGGCGTCATTGGCGCCGACGACCTCACCCGACACCGGGGAATAGACGTCCGAGGCTGCCTTCACCGACTCGACCACCGCGGCGTCGCCGCCCTTGGCAACCTTCTTGCCCACGGCCGGCAGCTCGACGAACACGACGTCGCCCAAAGCGCCCTGCGCGTGGTCGGTGATGCCCACCGTGCCGACGTCGCCCTCGACCTTGATCCATTCATGTTCGCTGGTGAAGTAAGTCTTGCTCATGGGGTTTTTCTCCCTGAA
>JAJPHO010000195.1 GCA_021325215.1 Alphaproteobacteria bacterium | reverse complement strand
TACATCGCCATGATCTTCAGCATTTCCGGCAGCACATCCTCGAACACCTTGACCAGCTTGGGGTCGAAATGCGAGCCGCTGTTCTGCTTGATGAAAGAAGCGGCATCCTCGACCGACCAGGCCTTCTTGTAAGGACGCTCGGAGGTCAGGGCGTCGAACACGTCGGCGATGGCGACGATGCGGGCCGCCAGCGGGATGTCCTCGCCGCGCAGGCCGGACGGATAGCCGCTGCCATCCCACTTCTCGTGGTGGCTCATCGCGATGACCGAAGACATGCGCATCAGCTCGGACTGGTCGGCGCCGATGATCTCGGCGCCGATCGAGCTGTGCGACTTCATGATTTCCCATTCCTCGGAATCGAGCTTGCCCGGCTTGAGGAGGATATGATCGGGAATGCCGATCTTGCCGACATCGTGCATGGGCGCCGCATTGAACAGCAGGTCGGCCCATTCCTCGCCGCAATTGGCGGCCAGGGCGATCAGGCGGGCATGATGGCTCATGCGGATGACGTGGAAGCCGGTCTCGTTGTCGCGGAATTCGGCGGCGCGGCCCAGGCGGCGGATGATTTCGAGGCGCGTGCGGTGCAGCTCCTCGGTGCGCTCCTGCACTTTCTTTTCCAGCTCGATGCTCTGGCGGTGCAAGGCGAGATGGGTGCGGATGCGCGCCTCGACGATCTTCGGCACCACCGGCTTGGTGATGTAATCGACGGCGCCCAGTTCCAGACCCTTATATTCGTCATCCTGCTCGGTCAGAGCGGAAATGATGATGACCGGGATCGACCGGGTGGCGGGATCGGCCTGCAGCTGGCGCAGCACTTCGTAGCCGTCCATGTCGGGCATCATCACGTCGAGCAGGATGATGTCGGGCGCCGGCTTGGCCTTGGCGATCGACAGGCCGCGTTCCCCGTTCAGCGCCGCCTTCAGGCGATAGGCCGAGCGAAGGATTCCGGCGATGACATCGATGTTGTCAGGCGTGTCATCGATGATCAGGACCGTCTGGGCGGACGACATAACCGACATCAGATCTCCCACGATACCTATGCCGACAGGCGAATTGTTCCCCGCAGTCACAATACCCCGATTGCGAAGGCTTCCGCCAGCGGCGAATCCACCGCAAAGAGAAGGAAACTCGACCATCACACCCGCAACAGGTCAGCGCCCGGAAAGTTTCCCGGCCTCAGTCTCCATCCTGGGCCAAAGTGCTGGCTCCGATCGGAATCACCGTCCGCTCCAGCTCGTTGGCCAGGAACAGGCTGGGATTTTTCGGGTCCTGGCAGGATTGCGACCGCAGCCGCAAGGCGGTCTGCGGGGTCAAAGGGCGGTCCCAGACATAGGTGAAGCAGCGAACGCCGCCCGGTCCCCTGGTCTCGCCATCCTCTTGAACGGAAACATAATTGCCGCGTTCGCTGCCGAGGCCGGAGTCGATATAGAAAGGCTTGGGCGGGATGGCCGGCGCCTGAGGGATTGGGGGAGGACTGGCGCAGGAAACCAGCATGATCGGACAGGCCAGCAGCAGCCCGCTTCGCACCCACACCCCCATTGCCGTCACCCCCTTGGCCGTATTCGAGCCGGGGAAGTGAGCGGGAGAATTGAGGCAAAAAAAGGGCCGGTGAAAAATCACCGGCCTGAGTTTAGGGAGGAAACGTCCAAGAAAGACAGCAAATGATTGTCAGAGACTTTCGATTTGCTGCAGTGCGGAAGATAGGCTTCCTTTTGTTGCGACGCAAGAAAAAAAGGGCCTTTCCGGACGTTAACGGTCACAGAATTGATCCACCCTGTATGCAACACCTTGATTTGAAACGTTTTCAGAATACCTCATGCAAGGCATGCATTCGGCGCATAACGATTTCAGGACCATCACCGCCGAAACTGGCACGGTTCTCGCATAAATCTCTTCCGCAAGATTATCGCGCCTGGATAGAGAATGACCCTGCTTCGCAAAACCCCGCTTGTCCTCCTCGCCACCCTGCTGGTGATGCTGTGCGCCGCCAAACCGGCTCTGGCCCTGAGCGAACCGGCCATCGGCGGGGCGGATGCGGCGGTCTGCGGACAGGAAACCGCCCGCCAGGAACGGCTGATGTCGATCCCCGACCGTCTGCTCCACGCCATCTCGCTGGTCGAATCCGGCCGCTGGGACGCCGAGCACCGGGCAAGTGTTGCCTGGCCCTGGACGGTAATGGCCGAAGGCGAAGGGCGTTTTCTGCCGAGCAAGGCGGCCGCCATTGCCGAGGTGATGAAGCTGAAGGCGCGCGGCGTGCGCAATATCGACGTCGGCTGCATGCAGGTTAACCTGCTCGCCCATCCCGACGCCTTCGCCACCCTGGACGAAGCTTTCGAGCCCCGCTCCAACGTCGCTTATGCCGCCCGCTTCCTGCGGGAACTGTATACCAACGACAATAATTGGGGCCAGGCCGGCGCCCATTATCATTCGCAGACCCCGAGCGAAGCGGCGCCCTACAAGGCCAAGCTGATGAGCGTGTGGGACAAGTCGCGCGGCATGAGCGACACCCGCGTTCAGCTGGCCTCGGCCTCGTCCGACGATATCTATACCGGCAGCCGCGCGCCGCTGGGCATCGTCTTCGCCAGCGACCTCGCCCCGCGTGAATTGTCCGCCACCGCCAAGCCGGACGCCCTGGCCCGCAGCGAAGCCGAGCGGGTCGCCGCCAAGAAAAGCGCCGACGCCTATCGCCAGGCCAAGCTGGAAGAATACAAGCAGAAGAAGGGTATGGCCGGCTGAGCCTTACTTCTTGACCGCGGGCGCCGGAGCGGGCGCCGGCGACATCGGACATTCCGAAGCCAGAGGATCACGCGGATTGTTCTGCAACAATCCGCGTTGTTCGTTTATGAGGCGCCCCCGCGAATCGGCGGCGACCTGGCGTACCCAATAGCTCAGCAGCGGGAACTGGTCGTTGTCGAAGCGGAAATTGCCGCGCGTGCTGGGAAACTCCACCCGCTTCATCGAGAGGCGGAAAGCGTCGGTATCGTTGACCTTGCCCTTCACATCGCGGATCGCCGCGTCCAGCAGCATGGCCGCGTCGTAGCCGGCGGCGGCGCGCAAGGAGATCGGCCGGCCGTAATCGGCCTCGAAATCGGCGACCATCCGCTTGTTGGCCGGACTGTCGAGATCGTCGCTCCACGGCGCCACGCTGAACAGATCGAGCCCGGCCGGCGCGCTGGCGGCCAGGACGGTCTGGTCGAAGGTGCCCGCCGGGGCGAACAGCGGCAGGCTGTCCTTGTAGCCCGCCGCCTGATATTGCAGCAGGAAATCGACCGCCATGCCGCCGGTCTGCAGCAGATAGGCGGCGTCGACCTTGATCTGTCCCAGCTTCTGCAGATCGGGCGAGAAATCCATGGTGCCCGGACGGCTGACGATCTCGGTCACCTCGCCCTTAAGCCTTTGCGGAAGGCGGCCAGCGCCTCCTGGCGGCCCGGCGGCTCGAACACGGCGAGGCGGTGATAGCCCTGCCCCTGCAGATAGGCGCCGGTCAACTCCTGGATCAGCTCGCCGCGCGGCACCAGCGAAAAGAAGTACGGATTGCACTCGCGCCCGGCCAAAGGCGGCGGCGCCATGCCGAGATTGATCACCAGGGTGCGGTGTTCCTGGGCGTGCGCGGCGGCATAGGCCGCGGCGTCGGCCGTGGAGGACAGCAGCAGCACATGCAGGCGCCCCGCCTTCCACAGATCATCTTCGTCCTGCTTGGCCTTGCCGCCATTATGCTCGTCATCCATCACCGACAGGGCGAATTCGAGCCCGGCCAGGCGCCCGCCAAGATGGCGGACGCCGAGCCGGAATCCATCCAGCTGGTCGATGGCGAGATTGGCCTTGGCCCCCGTCATGGTGCCGACGAAAGCGACGTCGACGTCGGCAGCCTGCGCGGCGGCCCCCATCACCAGGGCGGCGGCAAGACCGGCGAGCTTCACTTCTGGCGGGCCCGCGCGAACGCCTCGGCCAAAGCGCCGCCGCCGCTCGACGGCGAAGCCGGCGGCGAGGCTTTCATATGTTGCGGCTTCGGCGCGCGGTCCTGCTGGCGCGGGCGGTTGTCATCGCGCTGCTGGGGCGCCGGACGCTCGGACATGCGCATGGTGAGCGCGATGCGGTTGCGCTTGAGATCGACCTCCAGCACCTTGACCCGCACCACGTCGCCCGCCTTCACCACTTCGTGCGGGTCCTTGACGAATTTATCGGCCAGCATCGAGATATGGACCAGCCCGTCCTGATGCACGCCGATATCGACGAAGGCGCCGAAATTGGTGACGTTGGTGACCACGCCTTCCAGCATCATGCCGGGCTGCAGGTCTTTCAGCGTCTCGACGCCTTCCTTGAATTCGGCGGTCTTGAAGCTGCCGCGCGGATCGCGGCCGGGCTTTTCCAGTTCGCGCAGCACGTCGGTGACGGTGGGAACACCGAACTTGTCGTCGGTGTAATGGCTGGGCTCCAGCGAGCGCAGGAAAGGCATGTCGCCGATCAGCGACTGGACGCTGCGCTTGTTGGTCGCGGCGATGCGCTCGACCAGCGGATAGGCTTCCGGGTGAACCGAGGAACCGTCCAGCGGATTGACGCCGTTCATGACGCGCAGGAAGCCGGCCGCCTGTTCGAAGGCCTTGGGCCCCAGGCGCTCGACCTTCAGCACCGACTGGCGGTCGGCGAAGGCGCCATGGGCGTCGCGATAGGACACGATATTGCGGGCCAGCACCGTGCCGAGACCGGACACGCGGGCCAGCAGCGGAGCCGAAGCGGTGTTCAAATCGACGCCGACGCCGTTCACGCAATCTTCCACCACCGCGTCGAGTTTGCGGCCCAGGGTCGGCTGGTCGACGTCATGCTGATACTGACCGACGCCGATCGCCTTGGGATCGATCTTGACCAGCTCGGCCAGTGGGTCCTGCAGGCGGCGGGCGATCGAGATGGCGCCGCGCATGGTGACGTCGAGATCGGGGAATTCCAGCGCCGCCGTTTCCGACGCCGAATAGACCGAAGCGCCGGCTTCGGACACCACGACCCGGGTCAGCTTCAGCTCGGGCTGCTTGGCGATCACGTCGGCGACCAGCTTGTCGGTCTCGCGCGACGCGGTGCCATTGCCGATGGCGACCAGCTCGATCGAATATTTGCGGGCCAGCGAGGCGATTTCCAGCATGGCGCCGGTCCAGTCATTGCGCGGCACATGCGGATAGATGACGCCGGTATGCACCACCTTGCCGGTCTGGTCGACCACCGCCAGCTTCACACCGGTGCGCAGGCCCGGATCGAGGCCCAACGTCGCGCGCATGCCGGCCGGCGGGGCGAGCAAAAGACTGCGCATATTGCGCCCGAACACAACGATCGCCTCGGCTTCCGCGGCTTCGCGCAGGCGGGTCATCAGTTCGAGTTCCAGATGCAGATGGATCTTGACGCGCCACGCCCAGCGCACCGTGTCGGCGAGCCAGCGATCGGCCGCACGGCCTTGATTCACAATGAAGAATCGCCGGGCGATCATCGACTCGCACTGGGTGACCACCTCGCGGTCCTCGCTGGCATCGGCGGGTTCCAACTTCAGAAGCAGTACGTTCTCGTTGCGTCCACGGAACAGGGCCAGGGCGCGATGGGACGGAATCTCGGCGA
This sequence comes from Alphaproteobacteria bacterium, assembly GCA_021325215.1. Classification (GTDB taxonomy): domain Bacteria; phylum Pseudomonadota; class Alphaproteobacteria; order Rhodospirillales; family Magnetospirillaceae; genus JAJPHO01. Next base: position 3,303 of record JAJPHO010000195.1, on the reverse strand, counting down.
TCTTCTCTCTATAGTCGAAGTAATCGGAGAATTTCGCCCCGGTCTCGGCCATTCCTTCGGCCATCTTCGACACAAGAAACCCGCCTTCCCACAGATGATCACGCAGGCGGCCAAGAAGATCGGCATCTTCGGCCATGCGTTCGATCAGAATCTGGCGGGCGCCGTCCAACGCCGCCTTGACGTCTTCAACGCCCTTGGCGGAATCGACATAAGCGGCGGCCTCGGTTTCTGGAACCTTAGTGGGGTCGGACAGCAGCAAGTCTGCCAGCGGCTCCAGACCCGCCTCGCGGGCGATCTGGGCCTTGGTGCGGCGCTTCTGGCGATAGGGCAGATACAGATCTTCGAGTCGCGCCTTGCTGTCGGCGGCGGCGATGTCGGCGGCAAGCTGGTCGGTCATCTTGCCCTGGGCCAAAATCGAAGCGACGATCGCGGCCCGGCGGTCTTCCATTTCGCGAAGATAAACCAATCTTTCGGCCAGCAAACGAAGCTGGGTGTCGTCCAACCCCCCGGTCACTTCCTTGCGGTAACGGGCGATGAAGGGAACGGTGTCGCCGCCGTCGAGCAGCTTGACCGCCGCCTCGACCTGCGCCGGGGTTGCGCCGACATCCTGGGAAATACGCGAAATGATCTGCGACATGCTGGTCCGTGAAACGATCTGAACAGGGCGATGATCTAACCCGAGCGCGGCCCCCTCCGCCATCGGTTTTTCGTCACGGCGAGGTCACCGGGAGTATGCAGGTCGCTCTATCGACGCGCCGTATGGCATCCGCTATATTTCCGCCATATTCTTCGCGCCACTTCCGCAGCCATATCGTCGTCCCCCAGACCGTGCTGCGGGCGCAACATTCCGCATTTCGCAGGATTTCAGGGCTCTATGCGTCGTTTATCGGGTGTCGTCGTCCTTATTCTCATCGTCTTGGGCAACCTGGGCGGCTGGTGGCTGCTGAACCGTCCGAAGAACGGCGTGCCGTGGGAAGGCACGATCAGTTCGATTTCGTTCAACGCCTATCGCAAGGACGACGATCCGTTCGCGGGCCGTTACCCGACGCCGGAATCCCTCGACAGCGATCTCGCGCTGATCTCGAAGGCGGTCGCCAATATCCGCATCTATAACTCGACCGAAGCGGAGAACAGCCAAGTCATTCCGCGGCTGGCGGCCCGGTACGGCATGCGCGTCACCGCCAGCGCGTTGCTGCGCGGCGCCTGGAACAACGGCAACCTGCCGATCGAGCGCAATTTCAACTCGTTGAATGGCGACGAACAGAAGCAGGTCAATCTCGAGACGATGTTCCTTTTCCAGAATGAAGAGGAAGTCCGCAACCTCATCAAGCTGGCCAACGAGAATTCCAATGTCGACCGGGTCATCGTCGGCAACGAGACGCTGCAGACCGGCTCGCTGACCCCGCAGCAGCTGATCCGCTATATCCGCAAAGTGAAACAATCGGTCCATCAGCCGGTCTCGACCGCGATGGACAGTCATTCCTGGCTGATCCACCCCGAGATCGTGCCGGAAGTCGATTTCATCACCGTCCACATCCTGCCCTATTGGAACGGCATCCCGGTCGAGCGCTCCGTCGATTTCGTGCTCGAGCAGCTGCATACGGTGCAGGCCGCCTATCCCGGCAAGCATGTGTTCGTGGGCGAGGTCGGCTGGCCGTCGGCCGGCAAGGCGCGCGGCGAGTCCGAGCCCTCGCTGATCAATCAGGCGCTGTTCCTGCGCCAGTTCCTCAATGCCGCCGCCGCCCAGAACATCGACTACAACATCATCGAAGCGTTCGACCAGCCGTGGAAGCGCCAGATCGAGTGGTCGGTCGGCACCCATTGGGGTGTCTGGGACGCCGACCGCGATCCGAAATTCTCGATGGTCGAGCCGGTGCTGGAAATCAAGCAATGGCCGATGATGGCCTTCGCCGCGACGGGCCTGGCTCTGCTGCCGGTGATCTGGCTGCTGTTCAATTGGGGCCATCTGAAGATCCGCGGCAAGATCTTCTTCGGCGTGCTGGTGCAGGGCGCCGCGAGCCTGATCATCTGGACCATGTCGGTGCCGATGATCCGCGATTTCGCGCCCTCGGCCGAGCTGATGTATTCGGTGCTGCTGCCCGCCCAGGTGATCCTGCTGGTGGTGGTGCTGATCGGCGGCTACGAGCTGACTCAGCTGACCTGGGCCCGCCAGATGCGCCGGCGTTTCACCCCCGAAACGTCGCCCCAGCCGACCCGCTTCCCCAAGGTTTCGCTGCACCTGCCCTGCTATAACGAGCCGCCCGAGATGGTGAAGCTGACCCTGGACAGCCTGGCCGCGCTCGACTACCCGAACTTCGAAGTGCTGGTGCTGGACAACAACACCCGCGACCCCGAAGTGTGGAAGCCGGTCGCCGCCTATTGCACCGAGTTGGGCGAACGATTCCGTTTCTACCATCTGGGCAAATGGCCGGGCGCCAAGTCGGGCGCGCTGAATTTCGCCCTGACCCAGACCGCGCGCGACGCCGAGGTGATCGGCGTGATCGACAGCGATTATCAGGTCACCCCCGATTGGCTGAAGGTGCTGGTGCCCTATTTCGAGAACGAAAAGGTCGGCTGGGTGCAGGCGCCGCAGGATCACCGCGAATGGGAGCACGACCTGTTCAAGGAAAGCATCAACTGGGAATATGCCGGCTTCTTCGACATCGGCATGGTGGCGCGCAACGAAGACAACGCCATCATCCAGCACGGCACCATGACGCTGATCCGCAAGAAGGCCCTGGTCGATACCGGCAAGTGGGCGGAATGGACCATCACCGAGGATGCCGAGCTGGGCCTGCGCCTGCTGGAGCATGGCTATGAATCGGTCTATCTGGACCATCGTTTCGGCCATGGCGTGACCCCGGACGATTTCACCGCCTATAAGAAGCAGCGCTACCGCTGGGCCTATGGCGCCTGCCAGATCCTCAAGGGCCATTGGCGCGCGCTGAACCCGTTCCGGCATACGGGGCTTACCGCCGGGCAGAAATATCATTTCATTACCGGCTGGCTGCCCTGGTTCGCCGACGCGTTCTATCTGCTGTTCTGCGTGCTGAGCGTGTTCTGGACCATCGGCCTGGTGTTCGCGCCGCGCACCTTCGACTTTCCGCTGTCGATCTTCATCATGCCGACGGTGGGCGTGTTCATCGCCAAGCTGATCCACCAGCTGTTCCTGTACAGCACGCGGGTGAAGTGCAACTGGCGCCAGCGCATCGGCGCCTCGATCGCCGGCATGGGCCTGACCTATTCGATCGGCCGCGCCATGTGGGCGGGCGTCTTCACCAAGACCATCCCCTTCCTGCGCAC
>JAJPHO010000192.1 GCA_021325215.1 Alphaproteobacteria bacterium | reverse complement strand
GAACGACCAGGAGCGGATGCGCTCGGGACTGGCGATGGCGATCTGGATCTGGTCGAAGCTCTGCGTTCCGGCAGGCTGGCCGAAGATTTTAACCAGTTCGTTCATAACGATGCTCCTGTGGTGCTCTAGGGCATTTCAAAAAGGCTGTGGAAGGGCGGCTGTTGGCCGCCCTTCCCGCCGGATCACATTTCGCGCTGATTCAGCTCGACATTGAGGCCGAGGGACCGCAGTTCCTTGACCAGAACGTTGAACGATTCCGGAATGCCGGCTTCGAAGGTATCGTCGCCGCGCACGATGGCCTCGTAGACCTTCGTACGGCCGGAGACGTCGTCCGACTTCACCGTCAGCATTTCCTGCAGCGTGTAGGCGGCACCGTAGGCTTCGAGAGCCCACACCTCCATTTCGCCGAAGCGCTGGCCGCCGAACTGCGCCTTACCGCCCAGCGGCTGCTGGGTGACGAGCGAGTACGGGCCGATGGAACGCGCGTGGATCTTGTCGTCGACCAGGTGATGGAGCTTCAGCATGTAGATGTAGCCCACGGTCACGTTGCGGTCGAACGCCTCGCCGGTACGGCCGTCGATCAGGGTAACCTGACCGGACGATTCCAGACCAGCCTTTTCCAGCATGTTGACGATGTCCGCTTCGCGGGCGCCGTCGAACACCGGAGAGGCGAAGGGCACGCCCGGACGGAGGTTTTCCGCCAGCTCGACCACTTCCTTCTCGGTCATGTCGGCGATGTCCTCTTCATAGGACTGGTCGCCATAGATGTCCTTGAGGCGGCCGCGCAGATCGTCCATCGAGTTGGTCTGACGGCGGACGCTGTCGAGCATCTCGCCGATCTGGCGGCCGAGATTGGCCGACGCCCAGCCCAGATGGGTCTCGAGAATCTGACCGACATTCATGCGCGACGGCACGCCGAGCGGATTCAGGACGATGTCCACCGCCTGGCCGTCGGGCAGATACGGCATGTCCTCGACCGGGGTGATGCGCGAAATGACGCCCTTGTTGCCGTGACGGCCGGCCATCTTGTCGCCCGGCTGCAGCTTGCGCTTCACCGCGACGAACACCTTGACCATCTTCATCACGCCGGGCGGCAGTTCGTCGCCGCGCTGCAGCTTCTCGACCTTGTCCTCGAAGCGCTTCTGCAGACGGTCGACACCCATGTCGAACGCATGCTTCAGGGCCTCGACGTCGGACATGACCTGATCGTCGGTGACGGCGATCTGACGCCACTGGCTCGGATGGATGCCTTCCAGCACCTCATCGGACAGCACGGTGCCGGCCTTCATGCCCTTCGGGCCGTTGACCACCGACTGGCCGAGCAGCACGCCCTTGAGGCGGGCGTAGAACGACCGCTCGAGGATCAGACGCTCGTCGTCGCGGTCCTTGGCCAGGCGCTCGATCTCGGCGCGCTCGATGGCGAGCGCGCGCTCGTCCTTCTCGACGCCGCGGCGGGAGAAGACGCGGACTTCGACGATGGTGCCGGCGACGCCCGGGGGCAGACGCAGGGAGGTATCGCGGACGTCCGAAGCCTTTTCGCCGAAGATGGCGCGCAGCAGCTTCTCTTCCGGAGTCATCGGGCTTTCGCCCTTCGGCGTGACCTTGCCGACCAGGATGTCGCCCGGCTTCACTTCGGCGCCGATATAGACGATGCCGGCTTCGTCGAGGTTCTTCAGAGCCTCTTCGCCGACGTTCGGAATATCCCGGGTGATTTCTTCCTGGCCGAGCTTGGTATCGCGGGCCATGACTTCGAACTCCTCGATATGGATCGAGGTGAAGACGTCGTCACGGACGATACGCTCGGAGATCAGGATCGAATCTTCGAAGTTGTAGCCGTTCCAGGGCATGAACGCGACCAGCACGTTGCGGCCCAGGGCCAGTTCGCCCAATTGGGTCGACGGACCGTCGGCGATGATGTCGCCCTGGCTGACCATGTCGCCCACCTTCACCAGCGGACGCTGGGTGATGCAGGTGTTCTGGTTCGAGCGCTGGAACTTCAGCAGGTTGTAGATGTCCACGCCGGTCGACGCCGCCGAGGTTTCCTCGGTGGCGCGGATGACGATGCGGGTGGCGTCCACCTGATCGACCACGCCGGTGCGGCGGGCGGCGATGGCGGCACCCGAGTCACGCGCGACCGCATGCTCCATGCCGGTGCCGACGACCGGCGCCTGGGCGCGGATCAGCGGAACGGCCTGACGCTGCATGTTGGACCCCATCAGCGCGCGGTTCGCGTCGTCGTTCTCGAGGAACGGGATCAGCGCCGCGGCGACGGACACCAGCTGCTTGGGCGACACGTCGATGAAGTTGATCTCGGACGGGTTCACCAGCATGAACTCGCCGCCGCGGCGGGAGCTGACCAGTTCTTCCCCGAAGGTGCCGTCCTCGTTCAGGACCGAATTGGCCTGGGCGATGGTGTAGCGGCCCTCTTCCATGGCCGACAGATACAGGACCTCGTCGGTCACCTTGCCGTCCAGGACACGACGGTACGGGCTCTCGATGAAGCCGTACTGATTGACGCGGGCATAGGTGGCCAGAGAGTTGATCAGACCGATATTCGGGCCTTCCGGCGTCTCGATCGGGCAGATGCGGCCATAGTGGGTCGGGTGCACGTCGCGCACTTCGAAGCCGGCGCGCTCGCGGGTCAGACCGCCCGGCCCGAGGGCCGAGAGACGGCGCTTGTGGGTGATTTCCGACAGCGGGTTGGTCTGATCCATGAACTGCGACAGCTGCGAGGAGCCGAAGAATTCGCGGACGGCGGCGGCGGCCGGCTTGGCATTGATCAGGTCATGCGGCATGACCGTGTCGATGTCGACCGAGCTCATGCGCTCGCGGATGGCGCGCTCCATGCGGAGCAGACCCAAACGGTACTGGTTCTCCATCAGCTCGCCCACCGAGCGGACGAGGCGGTTGCCCAGATGGTCGATGTCGTCGATCTCGCCACGGCCGTCTTTGAGGTCGGTCAGGACCTTGATGACGCCCAGGATGTCATCCTTGCGCAGCGTGCGGATGGCATCGCCCACATCGGTGAAGTTCAGGCGCGAGTTCATCTTGACGCGGCCGACCGCGGACAGGTCGTAACGCTCGACGTCGAAGAACAGGCCGTTGAACAGAGCCTCGGCGGTCTCCAGGGTCGGCGGCTCGCCCGGACGCATGACGCGGTAGATGTCGATCAGCGCCTCTTCGCGCGACGTATTCTTGTCGGCGGCCAGGGTGTTGCGGATGTAGGGGCCGACATTGATATGGTCGATCGCCAGCACCGGCAGCTCGGCGATGCCGGCCTTCTCCAGTTCCTCCAGCAGCGGCAGGGTCAGCTCGTCGCCGGCCTCGCAGTGGATCTCGCCGGTTTCCTCATTGATGAGGTCGAGGGCGACATGCGAACCGACCAGCTCCTTCGGGGTGACGACGATCTCTTCGAGACCGCCTTCCTTCAGCTTCTTGGTGGTGCGCGGAGTCATCTTGGTGCCGAGCTCGGCGACGACCTTGCCGGTAGCGGCGTCGATGAGGTCGGCCGTCAGCTTGACGCCCTTCATGCGCTCGGCGTCGAACACGGTCTTCCAACCCAGCTCGGCCGGCTTGTAGATGGTGGTCTCGTAGAAATAGGACAGGATCTCTTCCGACGACATGCCGCGGACGAGGGCCTGGTCCAGCGGCTTGTCGCCGGCCTGGGCGCGCAGCTCGGCGGTGCGGGCGGAATCCAGCGCATAGAGCAGCGTGGTCACCGGCAGCTTGCGGCGGCGGTCGATACGGACATAGACGAGGTCCTTGGCGTCGAATTCGAAATCGAGCCAGGAGCCGCGATAGGGGATCACGCGGGCGGCGAACAGATACTTGCCCGAGGAATGGGTCTTGCCCTTGTCGTGATCGAAGAACACGCCCGGGCTGCGGTGCATCTGCGAAACGATGACGCGCTCGGTGCCGTTGATCACGAAAGTGCCGTTGGCCGTCATCAGGGGCATGTCGCCCATATAGACGTCCTGTTCCTTGATGTCGCGAATCGAGCGCGCACCGGTATCCTCGTCGACGTCCCAGACGACCAGACGCAGGGTCACCTTGAGGGGAGCCGCGAAGGTCATGCCGCGCTGCTGGCACTCTTCGACGTCATATTTCGGCTGTTCCAGCTCGTACTTGACGAACTCCAGCGTACCGCGCTCAGAGAAATCCTTGATCGGGAAGACCGACCGGAACACTTCCTGCAACCCAACGCTGTTACGGGCTTCGGGGAGCGTGTCCATCTGCAGAAAATGATCGTAAGAGCTCTTTTGCACTTCGATCAGATTAGGCATGGGAGCCACCGAAGGAATGCGCCCGAAGCTCTTACGAACGCGCTTCCGACCCGTATAGGATTTAGCCATTGCCGCTCCTTAAAATCACAAACTGGTGGGCGAATATGCCGCCCGAGAACACTTCAAAACTTCTAAAACGGCGACAGGCCGAGCCGCCGAGAACATAAGCTCTCGACGTCTCGACCTTTGCCAATAAAACCTGCAAGCAGGCTTATTACTTGACCTCGACCTTGGCGCCAGCCTCTTCGAGGACCTTCTTGATCTTCTCGGCTTCTTCCTTGTTCACGCCTTCCTTGACGGTCTTCGGAGCAGCCTCGACCAGGTCCTTGGCCTCCTTCAGGCCCAGGCCGGTGATCGCACGGACTTCCTTGATCACGTTGATCTTCTTGTCGCCGGCATCGGCCAGGATCACGTCGAAGTCGGTCTTCTCTTCGGCGGGAGCGGCAGCGGCGGCAGCGCCACCACCGACGGCAGCCACGGCGACCGGAGCGGCGGCGGAAACGCCCCACTTCTCTTCGAGCAGCTTGGAAAGCTCGGCCGCCTCGAGGACGGTCAGAGCGGACAGTTGTTCAACCAG
>JAJPHO010000133.1 GCA_021325215.1 Alphaproteobacteria bacterium | reverse complement strand
CATTCCGAAGGACAAGATCCGCGAAGTCATCGGCACCGGCGGCAAGGTCATCCGCGAGATCTGCGAGCAGACCGGCGCCAAGATCGACATCGAAGACGACGGCACCATCAAGGTCGCCTCGGTCGACGCCGAAGCCGGCCAGCGCGCCATCGACTGGATCAAGGGCATCGTCGCCGAGCCGGAAGTGGGCGTGATCTACACCGGCAAGGTCGTCAAGACCATGGATTTCGGCGCGTTCGTGAACTTCCTCGGTTCGCGTGACGGCCTGGTCCACATCTCCGAGCTGGCCCCCAAGCGCGTCGAAAAGACCACCGACGTGGTCAAGCAGGGCGACTCCGTCAAGGTGAAGGTCCTCGGCTTCGACGATCGCGGCAAGGTCAAGCTGTCGATGAAGCAGGTCGACCAGGAGACTGGCGAAGACCTCAGCAAGAAGGCGTCGGAAGAGGCTCCGGCCGAGTGACGATGCCGCTCGATCTGCCCAGGGTCATCGGTCACCGGGGCACGCCCAAGCGTGCCCCGGAGAACAGCCTGGCCGGTTTCGCCCTCGCCGCCGAGGCGGGGGTGACCTGGGTGGAACTCGACGTGCAGCTCTCCGCGGACCTGGTTCCGCTCGTCTATCATGACCATTACCTGCAGCGGATCAGCGACGGGGTGGGTCATACGATCGAGCTGAATTGGGATTATCTGCGCGAGCGCGATATCGGGGTGAAATTCTCACCGGAGTTCGCCGGCCAGAAGATCCCCCACTGGGATGAGGTGCTCGACCTGCTGGTCGAGCGCCGTCTCGGCGTCAATATCGAGATCAAGGCCGACGATCCGCGCGGTGCCATCACCGCCGAGATCGGCCTCGAACACGCTTTGGCCAAATGGCCCGCCGATCTGGCGCCGCCGCTGGTCACCAGTTTTTCCCGTATCGCCATCGAAACCTCGCGAGACGCCGCGCCGGCCTGGCCGCGCGGCCTGGTGGCGCATGCCCTGCCCGAGGATTGGCGCGAATTTTGCGCCCGCACCGGCTGCGCGACCATTCACATCTCCCATGAAAGCCTGACGCAAGAACAGGTCAAGGCCATCAAGGACGCCGGCTATGCCGTGCTGTCCTATACCGTCAACGAGCTGGAACTGGCCGAAAAGCTGTGGGGTTGGGGTGTCGATTCGGTGTTTTCGGATAGGCCGGAATTGCTGTTGGGCTAGGTCCGGGCCGGTCTGGATTTATGAGCAGGCGCGTTGTACAGTCGCCGCCGCCGAAAAAGAGAGAGATACCGCACGTGAAACCTTTGCAGCCCCTGGTTATTTCCGGTCGTGAAGTTCTGCCCCTGGTCGAGGGCGGCAAAGGCATCTCCGTCTCGAACGGCGAAAGCTCGGGCGCTTGGGCGGCTGCCGGCGGCGTTGCGACCTTTTCGGGCGTCAATGCGGATTTCTATGACGAGAACGGCAAGCTGATTCCGATCGTCTATCACGGCAAGACCCGGCGCGAGCGCCATGACGAGCTGATTTCCTACGGCATCCGCGGCGGCATCGCCCAGGCCCGCATCGCCCACGACATCGCCGGCGGCCAGGGCCGCATCCATATGAACGTGCTGTGGGAGATGGGCGGCGCCGAGGCCATCCTGCATGGCGTGCTGGACGGCGCGCGCGGTCTGGTGCACGGCGTCACCTGCGGTGCCGGCATGCCCTACAAGGTGGCCGAGATCGCTGCCTCCTACGGTGTGCATTACTATCCGATCGTGTCTTCCGCCCGCGCCTTCAACGCGCTGTGGAAGCGCGCTTATCACAAGCATGCGGAATGGCTCGGCGGCGTGGTCTATGAAGATCCGTGGCTGGCCGGCGGCCATAACGGCCTATCCAATTCCGAAGACCCGCGCGTACCGCAGCCGCCTTATCCGCGTGTGGCCGAGCTGCGGGCCAACATGCGCGCCAATGGCTGCCCCGAAGTGCCGATCTTCATGGCTGGCGGCGTGTGGCGCCTCGATGAATGGGAAGACTGGCTCGACAATCCCGAGCTGGGTCCGATCGCCTTCCAGTTCGGCACCCGTCCGCTGCTGACGGTCGAAAGCCCGATCTCGATGGATTGGAAGAAGAGGCTGCTGGAGCTCAAGCCCGGCGACGTGCTGCTGCATAAATTCAGTCCGACCGGCTTCTATTCCTCGGCGGTCAAGAACGGCTTCCTGAGCGAGCTGGTCGAGCGCAGCGAGCGCCAGATCGCCTTCTCGCCCGAGCCGCTGGGCGAGCATCATGCCGAACTCGAAATCGGCGCCCGCAAGCGCATCCTCTATGTCGCCGAAGGCGACAAGGTCCATGCGGAAGCATGGATGGCCCAGGGTTATACCGAAGGCCTGCGCACGCCGGATTCGACGGTGATCTTCGTGACCCCCGAGGGCGCGGAAACCATCCGCCGCGACCAGATCGAGTGCATGGGCTGCCTGTCGGCCTGCAGCTTCTCGAACTGGGCCCAGGGCGATACCGGCACCAATGGCAAGAAGGCCGATCCGCGCTCCTTCTGCATCCAGAAGACGCTGCAGAACATCGTTCACGAGGGCGAGCCCGATTGCGAGCTGATGTTCGCCGGCCACAACGCCTTCCGCTTCGGCAGCGATCCGCTCTATGCCAACGGCTTCATCCCCACCGTCAAGCAGCTGATCGACCATATGAAGACCGGCGCGTAGGCGCCCGTCCGCCTATTGTCATCGAATTGACCCAGATCAAGGCATTCCGCGGCCTCCGCAGGTAACATCCTCGGACAGATTAGACCTGTTCGAGGGGGTCAGGGGTCATGAACATTTCCAGTCAGCGGCCATACCGCGAGGTGCTCGATCGCCTGCGTGCCTGCGGCCTCCGTCCGACGCGCCAGCGGCTGGGGCTGGCCCGCCTGCTGTTCGCCGGCAGCGACCGCCATGTCACCGCAGAAGGGTTGCACAGCGAAGCGATCGCGGCCGACGTGCCGGTTTCGCTGGCCACCATCTACAACACCCTGCACCAATTCACCGAGGTCGGGCTGCTGCGCGAAGTGGTGGTCGATGCCACGCGCTCCTATTTCGATACCCACACCGCCGACCACCATCACTTCTTCAATGAGAAGAGTGGCCTGCTGATCGATATTCCCGACGCCGACGTGGTGATCTCGCAGCTTCCGCCGACCCCGGAGGGAACCAAAATTCACCGTGTGGACGTCATCGTCCGCATCGTCGATTAACAATTCGATGGTATTCTCCAGGCCATGTTCGTCCGGGGAATCCATCTGATTATACGTTGGTTTCTAGCCCTTCTCGGCATGGTCCTCGTGCTGTTCGAGGAGGTGCTTTGGGCATTGACCGGCGGCATCATGAGGTCCTTCGCGCGCTTTGCGCCGATCGCCTGGCTCGAGGATCATATCCGCCGCCTGCCGCCGATCCTGGCTCTGCCTCTGTTCGTCCTGCCCTGGCTGATCATGTTGCCCGTCAAGCTGGGCGCGCTGTGGCTGATCGCGATGGGCAAGGTGATCCACGGCACCCTGCTGTTCATCGGCGGCGAGGCCTTCGGCGTCGCCTTCCTGGCCCGGCTCTACGAGCTATGCCGTCCCTCCCTGCATCGCTGGCCCTGGTTTGTCGCGGTCGAGCGGGTTTTGCTGCGGTGGACCCAGTGGGCGCATGATATCTTATATCGTCTGCCCTTCATGCGGGCGGGACGGGCCTGGGGCGATCGCCGCTGGCACGACATGAAATCGTGGATGGACAAATCGCGCGAGCGATCCCAGCACACCAAGAAAAATGAAATGGACAAGGGAGCGGAAGGTGCAGGTGGGGAGTAGGGCCAAGGCGCGTGCGCAGGTTCTGATGATCGTGGTTCTGGTGCCGGTGATGGTGCTGGCGGTGTTCATTGCCGCGACCTACGTCTATCAGGAGGAAAGCCGGGGCGGCCGCGTGGTCAAGGATGCCGACCGCGCCCAGGCGCTGCTGCGCCAGCAGATCGACGATTCCGCTTCCTCGCTGCATGTGGTGCTGGAAGGGCTGCAGGACGACCCGCAGCTGGTCAAGGCGCTGGCCTCGGGCGATGCCGATGCCCTGCAGCGCCGCGTCGCCTCCGGCTTCGCCCATCTGCGCGATCAGCACGGCATCAGCCATCTCTATTTCAGCCGGCCCGACCGCTCGCCGCTGCTGCGTCTCGACGGCGCCGGCAAGAGCGGCCAGGTGGTCGACCGCCTCAGCCTGTTCGACGCCGCCGAGAATGAAGGCCAGGCCGACGGCATCGATCTCAATGCGTTCGGCGTGGTCACGCTCCGTGTCAGCGCGGGCTGGCGCGATGCGGACGGAAAGCTGCTCGGCTTCGTCGAGATCGGCCGCGACGTCGGACCGATGGTCGATACCGTGCACCGGGTGATGGGGCTCGACATTGTTCTGCTGGTCAAGAAAGAGATGCTCGACCGCGACCGCTGGGAAGAGGGCGAGCGCCAGGCCGGCGGCCAGGGCGATTGGGACGAGCTGTCCGGCGCCGTGTCGGTGGCGCGCACTTTGCCGACCATCCCGACCCAGATCGGTCTGCTGATCGAGGACGGCCAGCCGGCCAGCAACGGCGGCAGCACCATCGTTCCGGTCGGCAAGCGCAGCCTGGCAGTATCGGTGCGGCCGCTGATCGACCTGCAGAAAAAGCCGATCGGCGAGGTGGTGCTGCTGCGCGATGTCACCGAAACCAGCCGCGCCATGGTGCGGACGCTGACGCTTCTGATCGTCTTCACCAGCTTGTTGATCCTGGCTGGCTTCTGGCGTGTGCGCCTGCTTCTGAAAGACGAAGCTATTTAAATCAGTTCGATAGCTGCCCTAATGTGAAATCCGTCACACTGTTAACGACAGAATGGCGGATTTCTGCGCTTCCTAGTGACGCGTGTCACAATTTTTTATATAATTTTGTGGCAAATTGCCTGGAACCGGAGAGGGGGCTTCCGCGGTGGTTGGGGACCGCGCGGCAGCATCCGACGACGGCATTGCCGACATATCGGGGCATGTGACTATGGAACAGGCTGTTACAGGCGATGTGTGGGTCGCCTTGTGCGAAACGCATCCCGCGTTGCGCGGGGGACTTCAGACCGCTCTTTATCGTCTCGGGTTGCGTAACATCGAAATCTGCAAGGACAGCACGTCGCTGATCTGGCTGCTGCAGACCAAGATCGTCGATGTGGTGATCTGCGGCACCGATCTGCCGGGGCTCGATTTCTGCAGTCTGGTTCAACAGATCAGGAATGGCACCATCGGCCGCAATCCGTTCACCCTGGTGGTGGCGACCATGTCCGAGGCGACCCTGGACGATGTCCGCCAGGTGATGAATGCCGGCGTCGACCGGGTTGCGCTCAAGCCGATGTCGATGGCCGACATCGCCGGCTGCGTTCATGCTCTCGCCCAAGGCCGCAAGCCGTTCGTCGCCACCAATTCCTATGTCGGCCCGACGCGCCGCGGTCCGTCCCGCGCCGGCCAGAGCGACGACGCGATGCCGGCGCCCAACACGCTGCAGGCGCGGCTGGCCGGTACGTCGGAATTCCGCCTGGAAACCCTGATCAGCAAGGGCAAGGCCGCGGTCGACACGCTGCGCATGCAGACCAGCTGCCTGGCGGTGGCGCGCTCGGCCCATCGGGTGGCGATCCATTTCCAGCAGCGCCTCGATGGTCCGATCGGCAAGGAATTGGCGCGGCTGCGCTCGATGAGCGTGATGCTGGGCGAGTGTCATCGCGAGTCCGCCCAGTTTCATTTGTCCGAGATCGCCAGCAGCATGGTGCTGCTGACCGATCTGCTGGGCAATTTCCCGCCGGCCCATATGCGTCAGCTGCCGGTGGCGGTGGAATTGCTGAAAAAATTGAGCGAGGCGGTCAGGCTGGCCGGGCTGGGCGATCCCAATGTGAGCGAAACCGTGCATGCGATCGCCGCCACCATCAAGGCCTTCGCCACTAATCTCGGCGTGATGTCAGGGGTGAATTTCGATCACCGTGCCGTCATCGACGGCACGCCAGATCTCCTCAATGGCTGAATTGCTGACGGCGATGCAGCCATTGGTCCAGTCGGCGGCGAATTGCAGATCGTCGCGCCCGAACCAGGACGGCATGCCGTGGATCATGATCGCGCCGCCCGGCTCCTCGCTCAGGGCGGTGGCATGGGCCCGGTCGACGGCGTTGGGATAGGATATGTGCAGCGCCAGGTGATAGTGGCTGGCAGGCAGGCGCCCGTCGATCACATAGCTGCCTTCGGGCGTGCGGCCGTCACCCTCCCGGTGCTTGGGCCCCTCGGGGTGGAAACCGAGCGCGATCGGATAGGTCCTCAGCACCTTGTTCCCGTGCATCAGCAGCAATTCCCGCCGGTGTTTCAGCACCAGCACGCGGTCGGCTTTCGCCGCCGACGCGGCGAGAACCGTCCCGGACAACAGAACGGGCAGGATCAGAATCGCTGCTAGGAACCGCGTCACCAGTCGCTCCTCTGGGAAAAGCACCATTTCAGTATGGCAGCCTTTCCTTAAAGCCCGATCAATAAGCTTTCCTTTCCCTGGGGACTTGCTATAGATAATCATTCGCAATTGCGAGACCCGAACCGTTCATGTTCCAGCACCTCAAGCTTTGCGCTGCCCTCGCGGCCGCGATCCTGCTGTTCTCCTCCGCTTCCGTCCGTGCCGCTGACAGCGCTCCCCCGGCCCAGATAGCCTGGCGGCTGCTCGATTATCTGGCCGTCGATTATGCCGGCGCCGTCGATGACGGCGGGAGGATCAAGAGCGATTCCGAATTTTCGGAAATGAACGAGTTCTCCGAGAATGTGCATCAGCGGCTCGAAAGCCTGGCGGACAGTCCGGCCAAGGCGGACCTGCTGACCCAGTCGGAGGCGCTGAAGACGGCGATCGCCGGCAAGGCGGTGCCCGCCGAAATCGCCAATCGTGCCCATAAGCTGGCCGCCGATCTGCTGGCCGCCTATCCGACCCCGGTCGCCCCGGCCGCTGTCCCCGATCCGGCCCACGGCGCCAGATTGTTCAAGGAAAATTGCGCCAGCTGCCATGGCGAGACCGGCAAGAGCGACGGTCCGCTCGCCAAGACCCTCGACCCGCCGCCGATCGCCTTCGCCGATATGAGCCGCGCCCGCCGGCGCAGCCTGTTCGGCCTGTATCAGGTGATCGGCCAAGGCGTCGAAGACACGCCGATGCCGAGCTTCGCGCAGCTGTCCGACGAAGACCGCTGGGCGCTCGCTTTCCAGGCCGGCAGCTTTGCCTTCACTGAAGAAATGGCCAAGCAGGGCGAAAAGATCTGGCGCGAGGACCCGCGCGCCCGCAATGCCGTGCCATCGCTGCAGGCGCTGACCCAGGGCACCGCCGAACAGCTGGAAGCCATTTTCGGCGCGGATCAGGGCCAGGCGCTGATGGCCTATCTGCGCCGTCATCCGGAAGCGCTGGCGGCGGGCGGGGCGAGCAGCCTCAAAGTCGCCCGCGCGCGCCTGGCCGAAAGCCTGCAAGCCTATGGCGCCGGCGAGAAATCGCGCGCCGCGGACCTCGCTTTGGCCGCCTATCTCGACGGGTTCGAGCCGGTCGAGCCGGCTTTGACCGCCCATGACGAGGCTTTGATGCGCCGCGTCGAAAGCGCCATGAGCGGCCTGCGTGGGTCCATCAATCAGGGACTGCCGATCGACCAATTGCAGGACCAGGCCGAGCGCATCTCGGCCCTGCTCGACGCCGCCGAGCGCGCGCTCGGGCCGGGCGAAGCGAGCCCCGGCGCCAGTTTCGCCGGCGCCTCCGCCATCCTGCTGCGCGAAGGTCTGGAAGCGCTGCTGATCGTGGTCGCCATGATCGCCTTCCTGCGCAAGGCGGGCCGCTCCGAAGCGCTGACCTATGTCCATGGCGGCTGGGTCGTGGCGCTGCTGGCCGGCGGCGGCACCTGGGCGGTGGCGACCTGGCTGATCGCCATTTCGGGCGCCAGCCGCGAATTGACCGAAGGCTTCGGCTCGCTGGTGGCGGCCCTGGTGCTGATCTCGGTCGGCGTCTGGATGCATGGCAAGAGCAAGGGCGACGCCTGGTCGGCCTATATCCGCGAACAGATGAGCCACGCTTTGTCGAAGCGGTCCTCGTGGTTCCTGTTCCTGCTGGCCTTCATCGTGGTCTATCGCGAAGTGTTCGAGACCATCCTGTTCTACGCCGCTTTGTGGAGCCAGGGCGCCCATCTGGCCATCGTCGGCGGCGCCGCCTCCGCCATCGTCGGCCTGCTGCTGATCGCCTGGCTGCTGCTGCGCTATTCGGCCCGCCTGCCGATCGGCAAGTTCTTCTCCTACAGCTCGCTGCTGATCGCCGTGCTGGCGGTGGTGCTGACCGGCAAGGGCCTGGCCGCGCTGCAGGAGACCGGGCTGGTCGATATCCGCCCCGCCGCCGGCGTGCCGCGCTTCGAGGTGCTGGGCCTGTTCCCGACCTGGGAGACCGTGGTCGGGCAGGTGGTGGTGCTGGCGGTGCTGATCATCGGCTTTCGCGCTACCGGACGGGCGGCCAAGACGGAGTCCTGACCGCCCGTCGGATCGCGGCGATTTGGGCCATTTGACGCGGATCAAGGAATCCGTCCGCGGCAGGGCGATATGGTTCGGGCCACGACTGCACCGCGCCGGTAATCGATCCATGCGTCCCGAACTCGCCGCAAAATATGATCTTCGCGTTCCGCGTTATACGTCCTATCCGACGGCTCCGCATTTCGCGCCGTCCATAGGCGCCGACCGCTATGCCGCGTGGCTGGGAGATCTGGCTCCCGCGGGCAGGCTGTCCCTGTACTTGCATATCGCCTATTGCGCCGAGCTGTGCTGGTTCTGCGGGTGCCATACCAAGATCGCCAGGCGCTACGATCCGATCGCCGATTATCTGGAGTGCCTGTGGCGCGAGGTCGATCTCGTCGCGGCCAGGCTGCCCGCGCGCATGAGTGTCGACCATGTGCATCTTGGCGGGGGGTCGCCCTCGGTGCTGACGCCCGGTGACTTCGCCGCCACGCTGGACAGGCTCAGGGCAACCTTCGACATCGTTCCGGATGCCGCGATCGCCGTCGAACTCGACCCTCGCACCGCGGACCGGGCTTACATCGCGGCGATGGCGGCTGCCGGGGTCAATCGCGTCTCGATCGGCGTGCAGGACTTCGATCCGTTGGTGCAGCGCTTCATCAACCGGGTCCAGCCCTACGAGGTGACCGCCGCAGTGATCGGCTGGCTCCGCGAAGAGGGCATCGACGAAATCAATATCGACCTGATCTATGGTCTGCCGCATCAAACCGTTCGCAGCCTGACGAAAACCATCGATCTGGCCATCGGCCTCGCGCCGAAGCGGATCGCGCTGTTCGGCTACGCCCATGTTCCCTGGATGAAGAAGCATCAGCGCATGATCCCCGAAGAGGCGCTGCCCGGACTCGAGGAGCGCTGGCTTC
Source organism: Alphaproteobacteria bacterium (assembly GCA_021325215.1). Taxonomy (GTDB): domain Bacteria; phylum Pseudomonadota; class Alphaproteobacteria; order Rhodospirillales; family Magnetospirillaceae; genus JAJPHO01. The sequence goes on along the minus strand of JAJPHO010000133.1, from coordinate 36,214 downwards.
AGTATGAAAGCGCCACCCGGCAATTGACCGGCGCGGGTTATGCGCAGATCGGCATCGATCATTTCGCCGCCGCCTCCGATCCGCTGGCGATCGCGCAGGCGGAAGGGCGCCTGCGCCGCAATTTCCAGGGCTACACCACCGACGCGGCGGAGACCCTGATCGCTTTCGGGGCCTCGGGGATCGGATCGCTGCCGCAAGGCTATGTCGGCAACGAGACGGATATCGCCGCCTACAAGAAACTGGTTCGCGCCGGCACATTGCCGACGGCGCGCGGCATCGCCGTGGATGACGGGGACCGGCTGCGCCGCGGGGTGATCGAACGGCTGATGTGCGATCTGTCGCTCGACCTCGATGCCCTGTGCGCCGAGTGGGATGCCGATCCGGCGCAGTTCGATGGCGATCTCGCCAGTCTGGCGCCCATGGAGGCCGATGGGCTGATCATCCGGGACGGGCGCCGGATCACCATGACCGAAGAGGGGCGGCCCCTGGTCCGGGCCGCCTGCGCGGCGTTCGACCGCTATCTGAACCGCGATGGCATACGCCATTCGCGGGCGATTTGATCCGGCTCAAGGGCGGCCGCCAGGCTGTATGCGACGCTCCGGCATCGCTTTCGATAGGAGTGCCTCTGCCATGACCGATATTTCCATTCCCTCGTCCTTCTGGGCTTCCAGCATGCTGCCGGAGGGCATTCTCGAGCGCTGGCGCGTCGCCGATGACAGCCTGGTGGCCGAAGGCGACGTGGTTGCCGAGGTCCGTGTCGAGGATGCCCTGCACGAACTGATCGCTTCGGCGCCGGGCCGCCTGACCAAACTTGCCAAGCTCAATGACGTGATCGAGCCGGGAACCGTGATCGGGCGGATCGCCTGACAGGCTCTTAAACGAACACCATGGCCGCGACGACCGCGGCCATGGCCAGGGTCGACAGCCAGCCCAGCGCTGACAGGGCCGGCGGTAGGACGAAGGCGCCCATCACGTCCCGCCTCTCCGTCATCACCATCATCATCACCATCAGCGGCACGGCGACGATCCCGTTGATCACCGCCGACCAGAACAGGGCCTTGATCGGGTCGAGCCCGATCAGGTCGATGCCGGTTCCGACCAGCGTCGCCACCGCGATCGTTCCATAGAAGGATTTCGCCTCTTTCGGCGCGCGGGCCAGGCCCGACGGCCAGCCGAGCGATTCGGCCAGGGCGTAGGCGGCCGAGCCGGCCAGGACCGGCACCGCCAGCATGCCGGTGCCGATGATGCCGGCGGCGAACAGGGCGAAACTGAAGTCGCCGGCCAGCGGGCGCAAGGCCTCTGCCGCCTGGGCCGAGGTCTGGATGTCGGTGACGCCATGGGCGTTCAGGGTGGCCGCGGTGGTGACGATGATCATCAGCGAGATCAGGTTCGAAAAGCCCATGCCGAAATAGGTGTCGAAGCGGATGCGGTGCATTTCGCCGGGCGCCTGGTCCGGCGCGTCGATCAGGGGCCGCGCGCCGGGGCGCTCCTGCTCGTCCTCGACCTCCTGCGAGGCCTGCCAGAAAAACAGATAGGGGCTGATGGTGGTGCCCAGCAAGGCGACCATCGCCACCGCGGTATCCCGGTTCAGCGACAGATGCGGAATCAGGGTCGAGACCAGCACGTGGGTCCACGGCACTTTCACGACGAAGGCGACGGCGGCATAGGCCAGCAGCGCGGTGGTCAGCCATTTGAGGATCGCCGCATAGCGGGAGTAGCGGCTGAAGATCTCGAGCAGCACGCAGGCCAGCGCGAAACCCACCACATAGAGACGGGACGGTCCGCCGATCAGCAGCTTCAGCGCATCGCCCATGGCTCCCAGATCGGCGCCGAGATTGGCGATGTTGGCGATCAGCAGCAATCCAACCACCGTCCGCACCAGGGCGGCCGGATAATGAGCGCGGATGTTGCCGGCGATGCCGCGCCCGGTGACGCGGCCGATGCGGGCGCTGATCTCCTGGATGCCGGCCATCAGCGGCCAGCTGAACAGCATGACCCAGGTCATGCCGTAGGCGAACTGGGCCCCGACCTGGGCGTAGGTGGCGATGCCGCTCGGATCGTCATCCGCGGCGCCGGTGATCAGCCCCGGTCCGAGCAGGCCGAGCCACGCTTTGAGGCGGCGCATCAAACCCACGGGAGGTCAGGCCAGTTTCAGATCGGCGGGCGCGGCAGGCCGGGCAAGCAGATATCCCTGGGCGGTGTCGCAATTCAGCGCCATCAGATGGCCGTATTGCTCCTCCGTCTCGATCCCTTCGGCCAGGACTTCGAGCCCCAGCGCCTTGCCGAGCGCGATGACGGCGGCGACGATTTCGCAATCGGCGCGATTGCTGGGAATGCCCCGCACGAAGGCCTGGTCGACCTTCAGCTTGTCGACCGGAAAACGCTTGAGATAAGCGAGCGAGCTGTAGCCCGTGCCGAAATCGTCGATGGCGAGGCGGAGGCCGAGCTGCTTGAGGCTGGTCAATTTTGCCACCGTCTCGTCCGCATCGTCCATCAGGGCCCCCTCGGTGATTTCGAGTTCCAGATGATGGGCCGGCAATCCGGTTTCCTCAAGAACGCCGCGCACCATGCCGACCAGATCGGGATGGCGGAATTGGCGGGGGGACAGATTGACGGCGATCATCTCGATAGCGGAACCGGCGCTAAGCCAGGACACCATCTGGCGGCAGGCGGTGCGCAAGATCCATGTTCCCATCTCGACGATCACGCCGGTTTCCTCCGCCAGCGGGATGAAGCGGGCCGGCGAGATCATTCCTTCGACCGGATCGGCCCAGCGCACCAGCGCCTCGACACCCTTGACGCGCCGGTCGGTCATCGACGTCAGAGGCTGGTAATGCAGGACGAATTCTTCATGCGCCAGGGCCTTGCGCAGGCGGGATTCGAGATCCAGCCGCTCATGGGCCAGGTCGGTCAAAGCGGGCCGGTAAAAGCGGTAGGTCGCCCGGCCGGCGGCCTTCGCCTCGTGCAGCGCGGCGTCGGCGTTGCGCAGGATCTGGGCTGGATCGATGCCATCCTCGGGCATGACGCAGATGCCGATGCTAGCGCCGACGAAGACGTCCCGTCCGCTGGACAGGATGAAAGGCAGGCTCATTTCGTCGATCAGGGCCTGCGCCACGGTGCCGGCGCGCAGCGGCTCGTCGAGATTTTCCAGCACGACCACGAATTCGTCGCCACCGATGCGGGCCAGCATGTCGCACTGGCGCACCCGGCTCAGCATCCGGGTCACCGCGATCTGCAGCAGCTCGTCGCCGGCGGCGTGGCCCAGACTGTCATTGACGGTGCGGAAATGGTCGAGGTCGATCATCAGGGCGGCGGCATAGCCGCCGTTCCGCTTCAGCTGGCCGACCGCATGGGCCAGCCGCGAGGTCAGCAGCAGCCGGTTGGGCAGGTCGGTCAGGGAATCGTGGTGGGCGATATGGTCGAGCTTGAATTCGGACTGCTTGATGGCGCTGATGTCGGCGAAGGTTCCGACGTAATTGGTGGTCTTGCCGAGGTCGTTCTTGACGGCGGTTATGGTCAGCCATTGCGGAAAGATTTCTCCCGATTTGCGGCGGTTCCAGATTTCCCCCTGCCAATAGCCGTTGGCCGCTATGTATTTGAACATGGCGCGGTAGAACGCCGCGTCATGATGGCCCGATTTCACCAGCCGCATATTGGCGCCCAGCAGCTCGTCCGGTGAATAGCCGCTGATCAGGCTGGTCGCCGGGTTCACGGCGACGATGGTGCCGTCGGTTCCGGTGATGACCACGCCTTCGCGGGATTGTTCGAAAGCGGCCTGTACCAGGCGCAGCGTGGTCTCGGTCTGGCGGCGCGTTTCGAATTGTTCCCGGGCGACGCGCGTGGCGATTTCGGCCGCACGGCGCGAGCGGTGCTGCAATCCGCTCAGCGAGCTGATCAGCAGGCCGTTGGCGGCATAGAGCGCAATGATGAACCAGAAGACGCCCTGCGTTACGGGGACCGCGTTCGGTGCGGTCCTGGCCATCAGGGTCAGGATCGACGTCCCGATGGCGGTCGCCACGATGCCGGGCCCTGCTCCGCCGAGGAACGCGCTGACGACGATCGGCAAGGTCATCAGCGTCGGCAGATGCAGCTTGGTGAAGGCGTCCGTATGAAGATTGGCGACGGTGCCCATGGTAAGGGTTGCAAGGCAGGCAAAACCATAAGCGTGCCATGCCGGCCACGCTGTCTCATAGGGGAGATGGCCCAGGATTCGTCCGGCATCGGGCCGCTTATACAGGGCGAAATAGAGCAGGGGGGCCGTGACGATCAGAAAGAAGACGTCTTCGACCGCATCCGCCGCGCCGGACGTGCCCGCCTCATCGAAAATGAGGGGAAGACCGTCGGTCAGGCCCAGCCAGAGCGCAGCCAGCACCGCATAACCCAAGCTGACCTTCGCGGCATAGGATAGCGAATGCGCAACTCCGGTCGTCTCGTCCCGCGAACCATATGTGAGCGACGTGAGAGCAAGTGCTCTGGTTTCTCTTCCGGTCATTCCCTGGTCCTCCCCTTCAAGGTTAGGAATGCAGGGGAAACCATAGACGGGGATGCAGGGCGGAACTTTGACCTCCCTCAAACAGCTGGACGCTTTGCCAAGACATATTCGAGTCGAATGACGGCCGGAGTCAGTCCGGTATTTGCGCCAGGAGCGGATCATGTCGGAGCCGGCTTCCAATGGCTTGCTGAGTGCCTTGACCAGGAATGAGCGCGAGATCTGCCGGCTGCTCGACATGTTTCCGGCGCCCGTACTGGTCTGCCGCGACGGGCTGGTCGCCCGCGCGAATGCCCGCGCGGCCGGCTGTTTCGCCGCCGGAGCGGGCGAGGCGCTGATCGGCAGGCCGCTGGCAGGACTCGTCCAGCGGACCGGTTCGGAAATCGGCCGCGCGCCCTGCATCCTGCATCGGCTGGATGGAACCCGCCGCACCGCTGAATTCTGCCAGTCCGACGACGATCCGGGCGAAACGGTCGTGGTCCTGCAGGAACGGCCGCCGGCCGGCGAGGCGAACCATCTGGCCCGCCTGGCCATGGCGATTTTCGCCGCCACCGACGAGGCGATGCTGATTACCGACGCCCGCCAGAGCATTCTCAGCGTTAACCCGGCGTTCGAGCGGGTGACCGGCTACAGCGCCGCCGAAGCCATCGGGCACACGCCCAAAATGCTGTCTTCCGGGCGGCACGACGCGCCCTTCTACACCGAAATGTGGAGCACCCTGCTGAGGGAAGGGCATTGGCACGGCGAGATCTGGAACCGGCGCAAGAATGGCGAATTGTACGTCCAGCGGATCACCCTGTCGGTGCTGCGCGACGAAGACGGGCAGGTTGTCAATTACGTGGCCGTCTTCGGCGACATTACCAGCAGCAAGCGCGAAGCCGACCGTATCCGCCATCTCGTCAATCATGACAGCCTGACCTGCCTGCCCAACCGGGTGCTGCTGCAGGACCGCATCGAGCAGGCGCTGGCTCGGGCTTCACGAGGCGACGGCAAGGCCGCGCTTCTGTTCCTCGACCTGGACGGCTTCAAGGCGGTCAATGACCGCATGGGACACCTGGTCGGCGACCGGGTGCTCGAGGCGGTGGCCGGACGCCTGTGCGGCTGCGTGCGTGAGAGCGATACGGTGGCGCGGATCGGCGGCGATGAATTCGTCATCCTGCTGCCTCAGATCCGCTCCCTCTGCGATGCGCAGAAGCTCGGAGCCAAGCTGCTGGGTGTCCTGTCCGAGCCGTTCGTGTTTCCCGAAGGAGGCGCGACGGTGGGTGTCAGTATCGGCATCGCCACCTATCCGGGCGATGGGGACAATGGCGACGCCCTGCTGGCGGCTGCCGACAGGGCCATGTATAGCGCGAAGCGGGTAGGCGGAAACCGGATTGCCGTGGCCGGCCAGGCCGACATCGCTACATGACGTGGCGGATTTTCTGCACCAGGACATCTTCGAGCAGAGGCTTTTCGAGAACGCCCGCGACGCCGGCGGCGGCGGCGCGCTGCTCGACCTCGCGGCTCAGCGGGGCGGTGATCAGGATCACCGGCAGGGAGACATTGCGCCGCTTGAGCTCGGTCAGCAGGGCGAAGCCGTTCATGCCCGGCATCTGATAATCCAGCACCAGGCAGCGGGCCTGCGGCAGGCGAGGGTGATTGAGCAGCTGGGCGCCGCTGTCGCAGGTGTCCACCGCCAGGCCGTCCAGTTCGAGGGCGAATTTCAGCGCCTCCCGTACCGCCTGATCATCATCGACGATCAGCACGAGATCCTGCGTTGCGTTGGAACCATGGGAATTTGCAGCAATCACGGGCCGGCCTTTCTCGGGAATTCGAGGCCCGATCTTAGGGGGAATGGGAGGAGGGTTAATTGATCCAGCGCAAACGGGGAACGTCACGGGTCCCGGCGTCCGGCGATGACCACCATGCGCACCAGCTCGGAAAGGCTGTGCGCCCCCATCTTGGTCATCAGATTGGCCCTGTGCACTTCCACCGTGCGGGGGCTGAGCTGGAGATCATAGGCGATCGTCTTGTTGGGGTGGCCGGCGACCAGCCCCTCCAGAACCTGGCGTTCCCGCTCGGACAAGGCGTCGATCCGGGAATGGATCTGCTGCGCCTCGGCATTGCGCTGTCCCGCCGCGCCCTGGCGGGTCAGGGCGACCTGGATCGCCGACAACAGCACCTCGTCGTCGAACGGTTTTTCAATGAAATCCACCGCGCCGGCCTTCATCGCCTCGACGGCGAGGGGGACGTCGGCATGGCCGGTCATGATGACCACGGGCAGGGTGCTGCCGATATCCCTGAGGCGGCGCTGCAGCGCCAGCCCGTCGATACCGGGCATCCGTACGTCGCTGACGATGCAGCCGGGTTGCGCCGTTCCAGCCGCTTCCAGAAAAGCCTCGGCCGACTCATACACACGCACTGCATGTCCCGCCGTGGCGAGAAGAAAGGCCAATGCCTGGCGCACCGCCTCGTCGTCGTCGATCAGGTGAACGACGGCGCTGTTATCCATGGGCCAGTTCCTCGACATCGATAATTTTAAGCGTCATCCGGAATATCACGCCGCCCCCGGGGTTGGGGTCAATCCAAATTCGTCCGCCATGCGCTTCGACGATGGTGCGCGAAATCGACAATCCGACCCCCATGCCCGTTTGTTTGGTGGTGATGAAGGGCTGGAACAATTGTTCGACGATCTCGGGCGAGATGCCCGGGCCGGTGTCGGCTACGTCGATTCGCACCGTTTCCGCGTCGAGCCGGTGGGTGGACAGGGTCAGTTGCCGGTGATCGACCTCCTGCATCGCCTCGATGGCGTTGCGCACCAGATTGAGCAGAACCTGCTGCACCTGGATCTTGTCGGCCAGCACATGGGTCGAGGTGCTTTCGAATTCCAGCGATACCTGAACCCCGCTCTGCTTGGCGCCGACCAGGGCCAGGGCGCAGGCTTCCTCGATCAGTTTGGCCAGATTTTCCGCCTGGCGGTCGCCCTCGCCGCGCGCCACGAATTCGCGCAGGCGGCGGATGATCTGGCCGGCACGCAGCGCCTGCTGGGCGGCGCGGTCGATGGCGTCGCGGGCCAGGGCGATGCCGCTGCTTTCGCCGGCATCGAGCAGGCGGCCGGCGCCCTTGAGATAGCTCGCCACCGCGGTCAGCGGCTGGTTGAGCTCATGGGCCAGGGTCGAAGCCATCTCGCCCAGGGCGGTGAAGCGCGACATATGGATCAGTTCGGCCTGCAGCTCTTGCAGGCGCTGCTGCGCTTCCTGTCGTTCGGTCAGGTCGCGCACGAAACCGGTGAAATAGCGCTTCTCCCCGGAATTCATTTCGCCGACCGACAATTCCATGGGGAAAGTCGAGCCGTCCCTGCGGCGCCCGACCACCACCCGGCCCGTGCCGATGACGCGGCGCTCGCCGGTATCCGCATAGCGCTGCAGATAGCCGTCATGCTGGGCGCTGTAAGGCTCGGGCATGAGGATGCGGACATTCTGGCCGACCGCCTCCTCGGAGGTATAGCCGAACAGGCGCTCGGCGGCGGTGCTGAAGGATTGGATGATGCCCTTGGGACAGATCACGATCATCGCATCCGGAACCGTATCCAGCACCGAGCGCAGGTGAGCCTCGCGCTCGGCCAGGGCGGCGATGGCGCGGCGGCGTTCGGTGATGTCCCGCGCCACCTTCGATGCCCCGCACAGCCGGCCTTCTTGGTCATAGACCGGCGAGACGGTGACCGATACGTCGATGATCGCCCCATCCTTGCGGCGCCGCTGCGTCACGAAATGGTCGATGCGCTCGCCAGCGCGGATGCGCCTCAGGATGCCTTCGCTTTCGGTCAGGCGGTCGGGCGGCACGATAGCGGCGATCGGCTGGCCGATGATCTCGTCGGCCCGGAAACCGAATATGGTTTCGGCACCATGGTTCCAATCGGTGACGATGCCGTCCAGGCTTTTGCCGATGATGGCGTCGTCGGATGATTCCACGATCGCCGCGAGGCGGCTGCGCGCATCGTCGGCGCGGGAGGATGAGGTCATGGCGAGGGCTCCTGCCGTCAGACCATACTGCAATACACGCCGCGCTCCCAGGCGGCACTACGTAGTTCTACGTAGGGATTGTCCTTAGGACCTAACCGAATTTCGGCATCTCTCCCGCCCCGGTAGAAAAGCTGCATCGCTTCTTTCGAAGGTATGGGGATTACGATGACCGTGCAACTCGCCATCTCACCCGCTTCGCGCAGCTTCGCGCCCTGGACCGAGACCACTATCGACGAGGACGGCCTTTCCGCCGGTCCGGCCCTGCGCTACGAGCAGGACCGCGAGATCTACGGCGAAGGCGAAGACGCCGACTGCTATTACAAGGTGGTCTCCGGCGTCGTCCGTACCTGCAAATTCCTGTCCGACGGGCGCCGCCAGATCGATGCCTTCCATGTCGCCGGCGACGTGTTCGGTATCGAGACCGGCGGCCTGCACAGCCTGTCCGCCGAGGCGGTCAGCGATTGCCGCATCGTCGCCTATCGCCGCGTGCCGCTCGACAAGGCGGGCACACAATCGGTTTCGCCGCGTCTGCTGGCCCAGGTGCTGCGCAATCTGAGCCGTGCCCAGGACCATGCCGTGCTGCTGGGGCGCCGCAGCGCCATCGAGAAGGTAGCCGCCTTCCTGCTGGATTGGGCCCGCCAATCCTGCGCTTCCGGCACCATCGGGCTGGCCATGACGCGCCAGGATATCGGCGACTATCTCGGCCTCACCATCGAGACGGTGTCGCGCACCCTGTCCCAGCTGGAGCGGGATGGCGTGATCGAACTGCCGTCGGTGCGCCAGATCCGGGTCACGAATGTCGAGGCCCTGAACGATCTCAATGGGTGATCCATGCCGGATAACCGCTTGCCGGCGGAAGGCGACAGTCTCGACCGCTTCCTGCATGCCCAGGAAGCCCGTCTGACCGCCTTCCTGTCTCCGGTGTCTCTGTTGCTGGCTTTTCTCGATTGGGGGCTGCATCTGGCCAACGCGCCCGAGCGGCGCCTCGATCTGACCCGCCAGGCCGTCGAACAGGTCGAACGGCTGGGAGATCGTGAACGCTGGAGCAAGCCGGCGCCCGGCGACCGCCGCTTCGACGATCCGGCCTGGGCCGGCCCGCCCTTCGACCTGCTGGCCCAAGGTTTCCTGCTGGCCGAGGAATGGTGGAAAACCGCCGCCCATGCGCCCGCCGGCGTCGCGAAACATCACGAGGACGTGGTCGCCTTCACCCTGCGCCAGATGCTCGACATGATCTCGCCGACCAATTTTCCCTGGACCAATCCTCAGGTGCTGAGGGCCGCTACCGAGCAGGGCGGCCTCAATTTCTGGCATGGCTGGCGCAATTGGTGCGAGGATCTGCTGGGGGCGGCGACAGGCGCTCCGGCGGCGGGCAGCGACGATTTCACCGTCGGCAAGGATGTCGCGGCGACTCCCGGCAAGGTGGTGCTGCGCACCCGGCTGATGGAGCTGATCCAATATGCGCCGGCCGGCGGCAAGGTCCGGCCCGAGCCGATCCTGATCGTGCCGGCCTGGATCATGAAATATTACATCCTCGATCTGTCGCCGGAAAATTCGCTGATCCGTTATCTGGTCTCGCAGGGTTTCACGGTTTTCTGCATTTCCTGGTGCAATCCCGGCGCCGAGCTGCGCGACGTGTCGTTCGAGGATTACCGCCGCGAAGGCGTGATGGCGGCGCTGGATGCGATCGGCGCCATTACCGGTGCCGGGAAGATCCATGGCTGCGGCTATTGCCTGGGCGGGACGCTGCTGTCGATCGCCGCCGCGGCGATGGCCCGTGACGGCGATCATCGGCTGGCCAGCCTTACCCTGCTGGCGGCGCAGACCGACTTCACCGAGGCGGGCGAGCTGCAGCTGTTCACCGACGAGAGCCAGCTGGCCCTGCTCGACGACGTGATGTGGCGCCAGGGCTATCTCGACAGCGGTCAGATGGCCGGGGCATTCCAGATGCTGCGCTCGAACGACCTGATCTGGTCGCACCTGATCCGCACCTATCTGCTGGGCGAGCGCGACCAGCCGAACGATCTGGCCTCGTGGAACGCGGACGCGACCCGCATGCCCTACCGCATGCATTCCGACTATCTGCACGCGATGTTCGTGCGCAACGACCTCGCCGAGGGGCATTTTCAGGTCGAGGGGCGTCCGATCGCGATCTCCGAGATCGCGGTGCCGATCTTCGCCCTCGGCACGGAAAGCGACCATGTCGCCCCCTGGCGGTCGGTCTATAAGATCCATCTGCTCAATCCGGGCGACATCAGCTTCGTGCTGACCTCCGGCGGCCACAATGCCGGCATCGTCAGCGAGCCGGGCCATCCCCGCCGCCATTTTCGCCTGGCTCGCCGCGAAGGCGCCGGCCAGCCCTATTTAGCCCCCGAGCAATGGCTGGAGGGAACACCCGCGCAGGAGGGGTCGTGGTGGCCGGCCTGGATCGGCTGGTTGCAGGAGCGCTCCGGCGCCTGGACCGCGCCGCCGCCGCTCGGCGCGCGGAAGGGCCGCCATGCCGTCCTTGCCGATGCCCCCGGGAGTTATGTCCATGAACGCTGACACGATTGAGATGATCGAGAACCGCACCTTCGACGAGATCGCCGTGGGCGATTCGGCGTCCTGGTCGCGGACCGTCACCCAGCGCGATATCGAGCTGTTCGCCGTGGTGTCGGGCGACGTCAATCCGGCCCATCTCGACCCGGCCTATGCCGCCGGCGACATCTTTCACAGGGTGGTCGCGCATGGCATGCTCGGGGCCAGCCTGATTTCTACGGTGCTGGGCACCGAACTGCCCGGCCCCGGCACCATCTATCTCGCCCAGGAATTGCGGTTCCTGCGTCCGGTCGGAATCGGCGACAGGGTCACCGCCACCCTGACCGTCTCGGGCAAGGATGCGAAAAAGGGCGACGTCACCCTCGATTGCCGCTGCCTCAACCAGAATGGCGACCTCGTGATCGACGGCGTCGCCCGGGTCAGGGCGCCGACCGAGAAGATCCGCCGTCCGCGGATCGAGCTGCCCGAGGTGATGATGAACCGCCACGAGCGGTTCCACGCCTTGCTGGCCGAGGCGGCCAAACACCCGGCGCTGCCGGTCGCGGTGGCCTATCCCTGCAGCGCGGCGGCGCTGCTGCCGGTCGTCGAGGCCTTCGCCGCCGGCCTGCTCATTCCCATCCTGGTCGGTCCCGGCGACAAGATCCGGGCCGCCGCCGATGCGGCCAAACTGGACATCTCGGCCTATCGCCTGATCGAGGCGGCGACCCCCGCGGCATCGGCGGAACAGGCGGTGCGGCTGGTGCAGACGGGCGAGGCGGCGATCCTGATGAAGGGTTCGCTGCACACCGACGATCTGCTGCGCGCGGTGCTGGCGCCGGACTCCGGGCTCAGGACCGGGCGGCGTCTCAGCCATGTCTACATCATGGACGTGCCGACCTATCCGCGCCCGCTGCTGGTGACCGACGCCGCCGTCAACATCGCTCCCGATCTCGAGCAGAAGCGCGACATCGTGCAGAACGCCATCGATCTCGCCCTGGCCATGGGGATCGAAACGCCCCGGGTCGCCGTGCTGTCGGCGGTCGAGACCGTCAATCCCAAGCTGCGCTCGACCCTCGATGCCGCCGCCTTGTGCAAGATGGCCGACCGCGGCCAGATCACCGGCGGCCTGGTCGACGGGCCGCTGGCTTTCGACAATGCGGTCAGTCCGTCCGCCGCCGCCGAGAAGGGCATCGTCTCGCCGGTGGCCGGCCAGGCCGACATCCTGGTCGCTCCCGACCTCGAGGCCGGCAACATGCTGGCCAAGCAGCTGAGTTTCCTGGCCGGGGCCGATGCCGCCGGCGTGGTGCTGGGCGCCAAAGCGCCGATCATCCTGACCAGCCGCGCCGATTCCGAGCGAACCCGTCTGGCGTCCTGCGCCGTCGCCGCGCGGCTCGCCATGCGCAAGGAGGCCTGACATGGGACGCGCCATCCTGACCGTCAATGCCGGATCGTCGAGCCTGAAATTCTCGCTGTTCCGTGTGGCTGAGACGGAACTCGCCCTGGCCTCGCACGGCGCGATCGAAGGGATCGGCGGCGCGGCGCGGTTCACGGCGCGCGACCCGGGCGGAGCCGAGCTCGCCAGTCAATCATGGGACCAGCCGCAATCCTTCGAGTTTCTGCTCTCCACGCTGCTCGACTGGGTCGAGAGCCATCTGGTGCCGGACCGGCTTGTCGCCGTCGGTCATCGCGTCGTCTACGGCCTGCCGCATCATGACGGCCCCGAACGGGTGACGCCCGCCCTGCTGGCGGCGCTGGCCAAGCTGACACCGCTGGCGCCGCTGCATGTTCCGCACAATCTGGCGCCGATCCACCAGATCGCCGCCAGCCATCCCGAGATCGTGCAGGTGGCCTGTTTCGATACCGCCTTCCACCACGGCATGCCGCCGGTCGCCACCCGCTTCGCCCTGCCGCCGGAATTCGCTGCCGCAGGGGTTCGCCGCTATGGATTTCACGGCCTGTCCTACGAATTCATCTCCCGCCAGCTCAGGGTTCTCGCACCGGCGATCTCGCGTGGCCGCGTGATCGCCTGCCATCTCGGCAGCGGCGCCAGCCTGTGCGCCCTGCGGAACGGGCGCAGCATCGACACCACCATGGGCTTCACCGCGCTGGACGGGCTGGTGATGGGAACGCGCTCGGGCAATCTCGATCCCGGCGTCGTGCTGTATATGATGCAGTCGCTGGGCATGAACGCCGGCGACATCGAGAACACGCTTTACCGTCGTTCTGGGCTGCTCGGAGCGTCTGGCGGCCTGTCCGCGGACATGCGCGACCTGCTGGCCAGCGAAGACCCGCGCGCGGCGGGGGCGATCGAGCTGTTCGTCTATCGCATCGTGCGCGAGATCGGCGCCCTGGTCGCGGTGCTGGGCGGGCTCGACGGCATCGTCTTCAGCGCCGGCATCGGCGAACGCTCGCCCGAGATCCGGCAGCGGGTTTGCGCCGGGCTGGGCTGGCTGGGCGTGTCGCTCGACCCCGAGGCCAACCGCGCGGCGCACGACATGATCAGCACGCCGGACAGCCGCGTCGCGGTGATGGTGGTGCCGACCGACGAGGAGGCGATGATCGCCCGCCACAGCTGGACTGTGGTGGAGCCGGCCGAGCTGGCCCATGCATGAAATTCTCGCGCGGCTGCTGCCCTTCGGGGCGCTGTGCGGATCGCCTGAAATCATCGCCGGCGGGCTGTTCGCCACGGCGCTGTTCGGCAGTTTCGTCCATTGCATGCCGATGTGCGGTCCCTTCGTCCTGATGCAGTCGCCGGAAGGACGCGGCGGCCCGCTGGTGCGCCGGCTGGCCGGCGCATTGCTGCTGCGCTATCACGCGGGACGCCTGACCACCTATGTCGCGCTGGGCGCCCTGGCCGGCGGCGCCGGCGATGCGGTCACCGGCCAGGGCGCGCTACGCTGGCCGCTCGCCGTGCTGCTGGCTGTCGCCGCCCTGGCGTTTCTGCTCCAGGCCGTGGCTCAGCTGGTGAAATTGCCGGCCGGGCCCGTTTCCGCCATCACGCGGCCGCTGGCGGACCTCGTGGTGCCGCTCGCGGCGCGCCGTCCGGGCGGATTTCGTCTCGGGCTGCTGCTGGGCCTGCTGCCCTGCGGCTTTCTCTATGCGGCGCTTGCCGCCGCGGCGGCGACCGGCAGCATCGCCGGCGGCGCGGCGGTGATGGCGGCGTTCGGCGCCGGCACCGTGCCCAGCCTGATCGCCGTCGGACTGACCGGCCGAACCCTGGCGCGGCGCTGGCGGTTCCTGGCCACGGAAGGGCTGGCCCTGCTGTTCGCGCTGAACGCGCTGACCCTGTCCGCCGCGGCGCTGCACCTCATCCTGGCCTAACCGTCTTTAGGCCATTTCCACTGTTGATTTGAATCAAAACGGGGCGGCGCCCCTCTCGCTACGGTGGTGGCAACCGGGCCGCCGAATGCGGCCGGACCTCTTTGACGCCAGGGATCACCATGACTGCTCAAACGAGACAACCCGCTTATGTCGACGACGTGGTTCGCGCCTTCATGGTGGCGACCGTCTTCTGGGGCGTGGTCGGCTTCACGATGGGACTGCTCATCGCTTCGCAGCTCGCCTTTCCCCAACTCAATTTCGGCCTCGAATGGACCAGCTTCGGGCGATTGCGCCCGGTCCACACTTCGGGGGTGATCTTCGCTTTCGGCGGGTCCGGCCTGATCGGCTCGTCGCTTTTTATCGTTCAGCGCACCTGCAAGGCGCGCTTGTTCGGCGGCTGGCAGCTCGGCTGGTTCATCTTCTGGGGCTACCAGCTGTTCATCGTGCTGGCCGCCACCGGCTATGTCATGGGCATCACCCAGGGCAAGGAATATGCCGAGCCCGAATGGTATGTGGATTTGTGGCTGACCATCGTTTGGGTCGCCTATCTGGTCTGCTTCGTCGGCACCCTGATGCGCCGCCAGGAGCCCCACATCTACGTGGCCAACTGGTTCCTGCTCGGCTTCATCCTGACCATCGCCATGCTGCACCTGGTCAACAACGCCGCCCTGCCGGTGTCGTTCTTCGACTGGAAGAGCTACGGCGCCTATGCCGGCGTGCAGGATGCGATGATCGAGTGGTGGTACGGCCACAATGCGGTGGGCTTCTTCCTGACCGCCGGCTTCCTCGGCATGATGTACTACTTCATCCCCAAGGCGGCCGATCGCCCGATCTATTCCTATCGTCTGTCGATCGTCCATTTCTGGTCGCTGATCTTCCTCTATATCTGGGCCGGTCCGCACCATCTGCACTACACCGCGCTGCCCGACTGGACCCAGACCCTGGGCATGGTCTTCTCGGTGATGCTGTGGATGCCGTCCTGGGGCGGCATGATCAACGGCCTGATGACCCTGTCGGGCGCCTGGCACAAGCTGGCCACCAATCCCGGCCTGCGTTTCTCGGTGACGTCGCTGGCCTTCTACGGCATGTCGACCTTCGAGGGGCCGGTGATGTCGGTCAAGCCGGTCAACGGCCTATCCCACTACACCGACTGGACCATCGGCCATGTCCATTCCGGCGCGATGGGCTGGGTCGGCTTCATCACCTTCGGCGCGCTCTACTACATCTTTCCGGTGCTGTGGGGAAAGACCAAGGTCTATTCGGAAAAGCTGGTTTCCTGGCACTTCTGGATCGCCACCCTGGGCATCGTCTTCTATGTCTGCGCCATGTGGGCTTCGGGGATCATGCAGGGCCTGATGTGGCGCGCCTATGACGCCAACGGCTTCCTGCAATACAGCTTCATCGAAACCGTCGAAGCCATGCATCCCTTCTATCTGATCCGCATGCTGGGCGGGGTGCTCTACCTCACCGGCGCTCTGATCATGGCCTTCAATCTGTGGAAAACCGCGACCGGATCGCAGGACAGCGTCCTGCAGGCGGTGCCCGTTCCGCAGCCGGCGCAGTGAGGAATCCGATCATGCGTTTCAATCATTCCGTCATCGAGAAGAACGCCATCCTGCTGCTCGTTCTGGCCCTGGTCACCGTCTCCATCGGCGGGTTGGTGCAGATCGTGCCGCTGTTCACCATCGAAACCACCATCGAGCGCGTGGACGGGGTGCGCCCCTATACGCCGCTCGAACAGATCGGCCGCAACATCTATGTCCGCGAGGGCTGCTATCTGTGCCACAGCCAGCAGATCCGTCCGTTCCGCGACGAGGTCGAGCGCTATGGCCATTACAGCCTGGCCGCCGAGAGCATGTACGACCATCCCTTCCAGTGGGGGTCGAAGCGCAACGGCCCGGACCTGGCCCGTGTCGGCGGAAAATATTCCAACGACTGGCACAAGGCGCACCTGATCCATCCGCAGGACGTGGTGCCGACCTCGATCATGCCGAGCTACGCCTTCCTGGCGCAGCGCCCGGTACGGACCGACGATCTGACCGGCCACCTCAAGACCCTGCGCGCCGTCGGCGTTCCCTATAGCGACGACATGATCGCCCATGCCCAGCAGGACCTGCTGGCGCAGATCGATCCCGACGGCGATGGCAGCGCCCTGACCGCCCGCTATCCGGGCGCCGTGGTGGCCAGTTTCACCGGAACGCCTTCCGGCGCCGCGCCGACCGAAATGGATGCGGTGATCGCCTATCTGCAGATGCTGGGAACCCTGGTGCCGTTCCAGAAGACCCCGCTCGAAAATCTGGTCCAGTGAGAGGAGGCCGGCATGATCCAGCACCTCTCCGAACATCTGCCGCTGCTGCAATACGCACACCTGCTGTGGGGCTTCGCCTTGTTCTGCGGCCTGGGCCTCTGGGCCTATTGGCCGGGCCGGAAGCGCGAGATGCAGCGTAACGCCTCGCTGATCCTCAGCGACGACACTCCCGCCGAACGAGGCCGCCATGAGCAATGAAGTTGAAAAGGACAAGCTGTCCGGCACGGATACCACCGGCCACGAATGGGACGGCATCAAGGAGCTCAACACGCCGTTGCCGCGCTGGTGGCTCTATACCTTCTACGCCTGCATCCTGTTCGCGATCGGCTATTGCGTGCTCTATCCCTCGATCCCGCTGCCCTGGGGCGGCCATACCGAGGGCCTGCTGAAATTCACCAACCGCAAGGCGATCGAGGAAGACCTCAAAGCCAATGCGGTCGCCGCGCGGCCGCAATATGCCTCGATCGCCGCCCGCGATCTCGACGCCATCCAGGCCGACGCCAAGCTGCGCGATTTCGCGGTTGCCGGCGGCCGCGCCGCCTTCGCCCAGAATTGCGCGCCCTGCCATGGCAATTCGGGGCAGGGGGCCAAAGGCTATCCCAACCTGCTGGACGATGTCTGGCTGTGGGGCGGCAGCCTCGACCAGATCCATCAGACCATCCGCTTCGGGGTCCGCAACGCCAATCCCGAGTCGCATCAGGGCGTCGTGATGCCGGCCTGGGGCGAGGCGGCGAAGAATCCGCCGCAGGTCCTCGCCGCGGCCCAGATCTCGGCAGTCGCCGATTATGTCCTGTCGCTCAATCACAAGGATGTCGACATGGGCTCGGCCAAGGCCGGGCAGGCGGTGTTCGCCGAGAATTGCGCCGCCTGCCATGGCGAGAACGCCGAGGGCAACCAGGATATGGGCGCGCCGCCGCTGATCACCGGTGTCTGGCTCTATGGCGGCGACAAGGCTTCACTGGTCGAGACCATCACCCATGGCCGCGCCGGCCAGATGCCGGCCTGGTCCGAGCGCCTCGACGAGCCCACCGTGAAAATGCTGGCGCTGTATGTCCATCAGCTCGGGGGTGGGAAGTAAGATCATGTCGAGTCCAACCGCCCCGCATGGCGCAAGCCTTTACGAAGCGCACAAGAAAGTCTATCCGCGCGCCGTGACGGGGCGGTTCCGCCGCCTGAAATGGGCGGTGATGGGCATCTGCCTCGCCTTCTTCTACCTGATGCCCCTGGTCCGCTGGGACCGCGGCGAGGGATCGCCCGATCAGGCCATCCTGATCGATCTGGCCGGACAGCGCGTCTATCTGTTCGGCCTCGAATTCTGGCCCCAGGAGATCTATTTCGTCACCGGCGTGATGGTGCTGGCGATGCTGCTCCTGTTTCTCGCCACCGCCCTGTTCGGCCGGGTGTGGTGCGGCTATGCCTGCCCGCAGACGGTCTGGACCGATCTGTTCGTGATGGTCGAGCGCTGGATCGAGGGCGACCGCATGGAGCGCGTCCGCCTCGACCGCGCCGCCTGGAGCTGGACCAAGCTGCGCAAGAAGCTGGCCAAGCATGCCATCTGGCTGGGAATCGCCGTAGCATCGGGCTGCGCCTTCGTCGGCTGGTTCGCCGACGCGCCGCGGCTCAGCCACCGGCTGCTGCACGGCACCGCCTCGATGACCGATTATGGCTTCGTGCTGCTGCTGACGACGACCACCTATCTGCTGGGCGGCATCGCCCGCGAGCAGGTCTGCACCTATATGTGCCCCTGGCCGCGCATCCAGAGCGCGCTGCTCGACGAGCATTCCCGCGTCGTTTCCTACCAAGCCTGGCGCGGCGAGCCGCGCGGCAAGGCCAGCGACCCCACGGCAGGGGCCTGTGTCGATTGCCTGGCCTGCGTGCAGGTCTGCCCGACCGGCATCGACATCCGTGACGGTCATCAGCTGCAATGCATCGATTGCTCGCTGTGCGTCGATGCCTGCGATTCCGTGATGAGGAAGCTGGACCGCGAGACCGGGCTGATCCGCTGGGAAAGCTTTACCGGCCAGACCCAGCGCGCCGCCGGCCTGCCCGCCGAATGGCGCCCGGTGCGGGCGCGCACCATTCTCTATGCCGCGCTGCTGCTTGCCGTGGCGGGAGCGATGCTGACCGGCCTGACGCTGCGCCAGCCCTACCGCATGGACGTGCTGCATGACCGCCAGCCCTTGTTCGTCGCCCTGTCGGGAGAAAGGCTGCGCAACGGCTATGTCGTCAAGCTGTCGAACCAGACGCGAAGCGCACAGGTCTTCACCCTGACCGTGGCCAACCATCCCGAGGTGGTGCTGGCGATCGCCGGCGAACAGGACAGCGCCGTCCACCACATCCAGCTGACCGCCGATCCGGACGGGCAGACCGTCTATCACATCACCGCCGCGCTGCCTCAGTCGCACATGGAAGGCGGCACCGAGCCGCTGATCTTCGTGCTGAGCGGCGCCGGCCGGCCCGACATCCGGGTTTCCGATCATTTCTTCGGCCCCGTCTGGCCCTGAACGAGGAGAGCATCATGACCCATCATGTGCTGCACCACCCTTTCAAAGCCTGGATTCCCTGGCTTTACGTGCTGATGTTCATTCCTGTGATCGCCGTCAATGTGCTGCTGATCCGGCTGGCTTTGTCCAGCAATACCGGCCTGGTCACCGACCATGCCTTCGATACCGGCCAAAGCTACAATTCGGTGATCGCCGCCGGGGCCCGCCAGGCCGAACTGGGCTGGCAGTCCAAGGTGGACATCCAGCCGGTCCCGCAGGCGGACGCGCCGCATCGGATCTCGCTGAGCGTCGCCATGAGCGATGCGGCGGGCAAGCCGCTGACCGGTCTGACCCTGTCGGGCCGCATCGTCAGCCCGGTCGATCCGCAACCCGACGCCGCGGTGACGCTGGTCGAAACCGGTGACGGGCGCTACCGCGAGATCATCGCCTTGCCGCGCGCGGGGCAGTGGGAGCTGCAATTGCTGGCCACCGGCTCGGCCGGGCAATTCGCCATCGTGCAGCGGCTGGCCGCTCCCTGAGAACCGGATGGGTATTCAGATGCAGCCCCGGCAATGCCGTCACTGCGGCGCCTCGCTCGATCCGGACCAGGCGGGTCCTTTCTGCGGCGAGGGCTGCGCCAGAGCCTATGGGCTGATCGAGGAAGCGGGGCTGTCCGGGTTCTATGATCGCTTCGCGCGCGATCCGGCTGCGCGGCCGCTGCGGCCGGAAGAGCGCCCGGCGCGCGATTTTTCCCTCAATGTCACCCGCCGCGACGACGGCACCGCTTCGCTCGATCTGATGGTGGACGGGCTGCACTGCGCCGCCTGCGGCTGGCTGATCGAGATCCTGCTGGGCCGCCAGGCCGATGTGGTGTCGGCGCGGATCAATCACAGCACGCGCCGCCTGCGCCTGGTCTGGCAGGGCGGCGCCGAACAGGGCGGCGCGCTGGTCAGGCTGATCGAGGCGCTGGGCTTCCGGCTGACTCCGTTCGATCCGGCCCGGCTGGATGCCGAGGTCAATGCCGAGCTGCGCGATCTGCTGCGCTGTCTGGCGGTGGCGGGGTTCGCTGCCGCCAATGTCATGCTGCTGTCGGTTTCGGTCTGGGCGGGGCATTCCAGCGGCATGGGGCAAGCGACCCGTGATCTGATGCATTGGCTGTCGGCGTTGATCGCGCTGCCCGCCATCCTTTATGCCGGGCGGCCCTTTTTCCGCTCGGCCTGGGCCGCACTCCGCCATGGCCGCACCAATATGGACGTGCCGATCTCGATCGGTGTGGTGGCCGCCGCCGGCATGAGTCTGTCCGAGACGCTGCGTCACGGACCCTATGCCTATTTCGACAGCGCGGTGACCCTGCTGTTCTTCCTGCTGGTCGGCCGCGTCCTCGATCTGCGCGCGCGCGGCCGGACGCGCGAGGCGGCGGCGCATCTCCTGTCCCTGGGCATCGCGGGTGCCACCCGGCTTGCCGAAGACGGGCGTGCCGAGATTGTTGCGGTATCCGCTCTGCGCCCGGGCGATCATATCCTGGTGGCGGCGGGCGAGCGGATCGGCGCGGACGGCAGAGTGATGTCGGGGATCAGCGATCTCGACGCCAGCCTGCTGACCGGCGAATCGGTGCCGGTGCCGGTCGAGCCCGGCGGCGGCGTGTTCGCCGGCCAGCTCAATCTGTCGGCACCGCTGACGGTGAGCATCACCGCCGCCGGGGACGATACGCTGCTGGCCGAGATCGTGCGGCTCATGGAGACGGCCGAAAACGGGCAGGCGCGCTATCGCCGGCTGGCGGACAGGCTGATTCCCTATTACACGCCGGTGGTGCATGGGGCGGCGCTGGCGACGTATCTCTATTGGTGGCTGGCGGCGGGAGAGATCTGGCAGATCGCCTTGCTGCGGGCCGTCTCGGTGCTGATCATCACCTGCCCCTGCGCGCTCGGACTTGCCATTCCCGCGGTCCAGGTGGCGGCCAGCGGACGGCTGTTCCGGCGCGGCATCCTGCTGAAATCGGCGACCGCGCTGGAGAAACTGGCCGACATCGATCAGGTGGTGTTCGACAAGACCGGCACCCTGACGACCGGGCGTCCCGAACTTCTTCCCGATACCGCCCGCAACGCCGAGATGCTGGCGATCGCCGTCGGACTCGCCCGCACCAGCCGCCATCCGCTGGCGCGGGCCCTGGCGGCGGCGCGTCCCGACCTGCCGGCGTGGGAGAATGTCCGCGAGGTTCCCGGCCGGGGCCTGGAAGCGGGTGTCGTCCGGCTCGGCTCCCGCGCCTGGAGCGGGCTGCCCGACGATGGCGCGACCGAGCCGGAAATGTGGCTGTCGGTCCCGGGCCGTCCGCGCCACCGCTTTGCCTTCAGCGAAGCGCCGCGCCCCGGCGCCGCCGCGACGGTGGCCGGGCTGCGCGAAGCGGGATATGCGGTTTCCCTGCTCTCCGGCGACCGGCCATCCGCGGTGGCGGCGATGGCGGCCCGGTGCCGCATCGACGATTGGCAGGCCGGCGCCGATCCGGCCGCCAAGGTTGCGGCCCTGTCGGCGCGCAAGGCCGAAGGGCACCGCGTCCTGATGGTGGGGGACGGCCTCAACGATGCGCCGGCCCTGGCCGCGGCGGACGTGTCGATGTCGCCGGCCAGCGCCGCCGACATTGCCCAGACCGCAGCCGATGTCGTGTTCCAGGGCGAATCCCTGTCCGCGGTGAGCGAGCTCCTGGCGGTGGCGAAGAAGGCCCGCGCGGTGATCCGCGAGAACCTGGCCTTCGCCGTCGCCTACAATCTGGCCGCCGTTCCGCTGGCGGTGATCGGCTGGGTAACGCCGCCTTTGGCCGCCGCGCTGATGTCGAGCTCGTCGCTGATCGTCGTGCTCAATGCGGTGCGGCTGAGCGGCGGCCACGCCAAGAGGAAACCATCATGACTGCGCTGCTGTTGCTGATTCCCTGCGCGCTGCTGCTCGGCGGCGCCGGCCTCGCCGCTTTTCTCTGGGCGCTGCGCTCGGGCCAGTTCGATGATCTGGACGGCGCCGGCAGCCGCATTCTGTTCGACGATCCCCCGCAAAAGGAGAAGCACCATGTCTAAAATCGGTACCGCCATTCTCGCCCTCGCCGTGCTGGCGATCGGCGTCGCCGCCGGTTTCCTCGGCGTTCACGCCGCCAGCCAACCCTTCGCCATCCATATGGGCATCATCGTCGCCGGCTGCTGCCTGTTCCTGGCTTTCATCCTGCGCCGGGCCCGCCACGGATTTGATGCGCCTCAAAGCAAGTAACCGGCGAAACGTCCACTCTCCCATTACCCGCCGGTCTCTTCCGGCGTCATTGGGAGATGGATCATGAGTTACGAGACATTGATGGTGCAGCTGGAGCTCGGACGCTCCAACAAGGCGCCGCTTGGTGTCGTCCGGGATCTGGCCAAGCGCATGGGCGCGGTGGTCAACGGCGTCGCCGCCGCGCAGCCGATCCAGACCGCGGTGGCGGCCGAGGGCTTCTATGGTGGCGACCTCGTTCTCGAGGACACCAAGGAGCTCGAGGCGGAAGCCAAGGTGGCGGAAAACGAATTCCATGCCGTGCTGAATGGCGGCGAGATCGGCCGGGACTGGACGCTGTCGGTCACGCCGTTTCCCCTGTCCGAGCGCATCGCCGGCGCGGCGGCCAATGCCGATCTCATGGTGGTCGGTGTGGCGCAGAATGGCGAGGTCAATGCCGGGGCATCCCGGCGCGTCGATATCGGCGACCTGATCATGCGCAGCGGGCGCCCGGTGCTGGCGGTTCCGCTGACAATCGATCATTTCCGCTTCGGCTGCGCCGTGGTGGCCTGGAAGGATACCAGGGAGGCGCGCCGCGCCTTGACCGACGCGCTGCCTCTGCTCCGCATGATGGACAGGGTGGTTCTGGTCGGGGTGACCTCCGCCGCCGAGCAGGGACCGGTGCAGACCAGCCTCGCCAAGATGGCGGTCTGGCTGGGCCAGCATGGCATCGAGGCTACGTCGCGCCTGGCGCTGGCGGCGGGGAGCGACGCAGACCGTCTGCTGTCCGTGGCCGAGGAGGAGGGAGCCGACCTCATCGTCGCCGGCGCCTACGGGCATAGCCGGTTCCGTGAATGGGTCATGGGCGGGGTCACCCGTTCCCTGCTGCACAAGGGCGGGCGCTGCCTGCTGCTTTCCCACTGAGGCAGTAAGTAACGCGGCGCGGTTTTCCGCGCCGCGTACCGCTTGGACGTCTAGCCGGCCGGAGCCATCCATGCCTGGGACCTTGAGAATCGCCTATAAGCTGCTGGTCAATGACCGGGCGAAGTACGGGGCCTTGCTGGTCGGGATCACCTTCGCGGTGTTCCTGATGATCGAGATGACCTCGCTGTTTTCCGGGGTGCTGGCGCGATCTTCGGCCACGGTGCGCAATATCGGCGCGTCGATCTGGGTGATGGACCCGGCAGTGCAGACGGTCGCCAATTCGATTCCGCTGCCCGACTATGTGCTGGATGAGGTGCGCAGCATTCCGGGCGTCGCCTTCGCGGTCCCGCTCTATTCCGGCAGCGCTCTGCTGAAATTGTCCGACGGCACCTATCAGGCGGCCAATGTGATGGGGCTCGACGATACCAGCCTGTTCGGCCGGCCGGCCCTGACCGAGGGAAAGATCGAGGACGTCTTCGCGGAAAACGGCTTCATCGCCGTCAAGGATTCCGAGTTCTACAAGCTCGGCAATCCGCGGATCGGCGCCGAGTTCGAGCTCAATGACAATCGCGGCGTGATCGTCGGCATCGCCAAAGTGGCGTCGAGCGGCCTGTTCGGGGTTCCCACCCTCTACACCACCTACAGCCGCGCCCTGCAATATATCCCGAGCCTGCGTTTCACCAGTTCCTATCTGCTGGTGGAGCCGAAATCGCCCGCGGACATCGCCGCCATCAAGGCGCGGGTCAAGGAGATCGGCTATCTGGCGCTGACCAAGGACGAATTCATCGCCCAGATCTCGAACTTCTACAAATTCCACACCGGCATCGGCACCAACATGCTGATCATGACGGCGATCAGCTTCATCATCGGCCTGTCGATTTCCGGCCAGACCTTTTACACCTTCATCATCGAGAACATCGAAAAGTTCGGCGCCTTGAAGGCGATCGGCGCCAAGGGCCGCGACCTGGTGCTGATGATCCTGTTCCAGGCCGGTTTCGTTTCCCTGACCGGCTTCGGCCTCGGCGTCGGCCTGTGCGCGCTGGCGATCTGGACGGCGCGCCTCTATCTGCCCGATTACGCCGCCATCATCACCGGCCTCAATCTGGTGCTCGCCTTCCTGATGGTTTTGATCATCGCCGGCGCGTCGAGCTATTTCGGCGTGCGCAAGGTGCTGACCATCGAGCCCTTCGACATTTTCCGGGGTTGAGCCGATGAAGGTCGCGATCGAAGCCCGTGACGTGCACAAATGGTTCGGCGAGGGCGATGCGCGCACCTACGCGGTCAAGGGCGTCAGTTTCGATGCCTATTTCGGCGAGCTGCTCTATGTCGTCGGCCCGTCGGGCAGTGGCAAGACCACCATGCTCAGCATGATCTCGGGCATCCTGCGGCCCGATCAGGGCCAGGTGCGGATCGACGGCACCGACATCTGGAGCTTGCCGGATGACGATCTGGCCGATTTCCGGCTGCACAAGATCGGTTTCGTCTTTCAGGATTTTCACCTGTTTCCGCGCTTGACCACGCTGGAGAACGTCGCCGTTCCGCTGATCCTGCAGGAGCGCCCGTGGGACGATGCGCTCGCCGAGGCCCGGCGGGATCTCGACGTGGTCGGGCTCGGGCACCGGGCCGATCTGCCGCCGGTCAAATTGTCGGGCGGCGAGCAGCAACGCGTGGCGATCGCCCGCGCCCTGGTCAGCCGTCCCGAAATCCTGATCCTCGACGAGCCTACCGCGTCGCTCGACGGCGACACCGGCCGCACCATCCTCGAATTCATCCGCCGGGAGATTCTGACGGAGCAGCGCTGCATCGTCATCGTCACCCATGACAGCCGCATTTTCGATTTCGCCGACCGCATCGTGCAGATGGAGGACGGCCGATTGAAAAGCATCGAACGGGAGACATTGGATGCGCAGTAAACCGATCTTCCTGCTGTCGGGGCTGGGCGTCGTTCTCGCCATCGTCAGCGCCGTGATCTTCTCGCAGGAGCCCAAGGCCCAGCCGCCGGTCTTCAATCCCGCCGCCAATCCCTATGGCAAGGGGATCTACGCCAACGGCATCATCGAGAGCGAGCAGAACCAGGGCGAGAACGTCACCATCTATCCGGAAGTGTCCGGTCCGGTCACCGCGGTGATGGTCCGGGAAGGCGCCGCGGTCAGGAAAGGCGACCTGCTGCTGACCATCGACGAATCGGTACAGCGCGCCACGGCGGAACAGCAGGCGTCGCAGGCCGCCGCCGCCGTCGCCTTGCTGCGCGAGCTCAAGGCGCAACCTCGCAAGGAAACGCTGGACGTCGCCTCGGCCCAGGTCGAGAGCGCCAAGGCCAGCCTCAAGAGCGCCCAGGACAGCCTGAGCAAGCTCGACCGCTCCTACCAGCTGGCGCCGCAATCGGTCAGCCTCGACGCGCTCGACACGGCCCGCAACGCCCAGAAGGTGGCGGCAGCCAATCTCGACGTCGTGCAGCGGCAATATGATCTGACCAGGGCGGGAGCCTGGGTCTATGACATCCAGAACCAAGAAGCGCAGGCCCAGGCCCTGGCCAAGGCGGCCTCCGCCGCGGAGGCGCTGCTGGCGAAATACGCCATTCGCGCGCCGGCCGACGGGACCGTCCTGGCGGTTCAAGCCGGGGTGGGAAGCTATGTCTCCCCTCAGGGCGCCTATGGGTCCTACACGCAGGGATATGGCCCGCTGATCGTCATGGGAACGCCCGGAGGGAAACTCGCCGTGCGGGCCTTCGTGGACGAGATTCTGGTCCATCGCCTGCCCGAGGGCGGAACCACGCAGGCCACCTTGTTCGTGCGGGGAACCGACGTTCGTATCCCGTTGAGCTTCGAGCGGATACAGCCTTATGTCTCTCCGAAGATCGAGCTGTCGGACCAGCGCCAGGAGCGGGTCGATGTCCGCGTCCTGCCGGTCATCTTCCGCTTCGAGGCACCCAAGGGAATCACCCTCTATCCGGGGCAATTGGTCGATGTCTACATTGCCGAGAAATAATGCCCGCGCCGCGGCGGCGCTGGCGCTGCTGCTGGGCGGCTGCGCTGTCGGCCCGGATTTCGCCGTGCCGGACTCGCCGCGGCCGGACCGCTATTCGCCGCCGGGCGATCCGGCCGCCACCGTGACGGCCGGAGATGTCCGGCAGAGCTTCGGCCGGGGCGGGCGGTTGGAGGCCCAATGGTGGCGCCGGTTCCGCTCGCCCGACCTCGACGCCCTGATGGCCGAGGCGCTGGCGGGAAATCCGGGGATCGAGGCGGCCCGCGCCAATCTCGAGCAGGCGAGGCATTCGTTGCAAGCCGGCTATGGGGTGTTCTATCCGTCGCTCGAGGCCGATGCGGGCGCGACCCGCCAGCAAAGCAGCCCGGCCAGGCTCGGTCTCGAAGGGGCGCCCGGTGTTTTCAACCTGTTCGCCTTGTCGGGCACGGTAACCTACGCGCTCGATCCCTGGGGCGGCAACCGGCGCCTGGTCGAGGAATTGGGGGCCGAGCGCGATCTGGCCGAAGCCGAAGAGGAGGCCGCCTTCCTCACGCTCGAATCGAACCTCGTCGAGACCGTCATAGCCCGCGCCGCCTACCGGGCCGAGATCGAGGCGACACAGGCGCTGGTCGAGGAGGAGCGCGACCAGGTCAGGCTGACCGAGGTCCAGGCCGGCGCCGGCACGGCGGGCTATGCCGCGGTGCTGGCGTTGAAAAGCCAACTCGCCGCCACCGAGGCGACATTGCCGGTTCTGGCGCAGAAAGCCGCTCAGGCCGACGATCTGCTGGCGACCCTGGCCGGGCGCGCTCCCGGGGACTGGCAGGCGCCGCAAATAGATCTCGCGGCGTTGACCCTTCCCGCCGACCTTCCGGTCAGCCTGCCGTCGGACCTGGTCCGCCAGCGGCCGGACATCAAGGTCGCCGAGGCGGCCGCCCATGCGGCCAGCGCCAATATCGGCGTCGCCACCGCCGCCATGCTGCCCAATATCACCTTGTCCGCCAGCTATGGCAGCACCGCCAACCGCGGCGGCAGCCTGTTCACCGGGGCATCCAATGTCTGGAGCTTCGGCGGCGACGTCGCCGCGCCGCTTTTCGAGGGCGGAGCTCTGTGGTACCGGCGCAAGGCCGCTATCGACGCCTATCAGCAGGCCGGCGCGCTGTATCGGCAGACGGTGCTCGGTGCCTTCGCCCAGGTTGCCGACAGTCTGCAGGCACTCGATCATGACGCCGATGCCCTGAGGGCCGAGGAGGCGGCCCTGGACTCGGCGCAGCAGCAGGATCGGCTTGTGCAGGCCAATTATGCCGCCGGCCTGTCCGGCTATCTCAGCGTGCTGGTCTCGGATGGGCAGGTCCATCAGGCCCGAATCGGCGTGGTCCAGGCGACCGCCCTGCGTTATCAGGACACGGTTTCGCTGTTTGCCGCACTGGGAGGGGGCTGGCAGGCGGCCAAGGCGGAAGCCGTCGCGGCTCGTCGGGAACCATAAAAGGGCGTGGCGCCGCTTGGGGCGGCGCCACGCTGAAGAGGACGGAGCGGAGTGTCGTCCGGCGGTTCAGCGCCGGGCGCGGCTCATCGGGGCCTGGGCGGAGTCCGGGGGCGTGGTGTCCAGCGCTTCGAGCCAGCAGCGCGAGACATCGTTGCACAGATCGCCC
This sequence comes from Alphaproteobacteria bacterium, assembly GCA_021325215.1. Taxonomy (GTDB): domain Bacteria; phylum Pseudomonadota; class Alphaproteobacteria; order Rhodospirillales; family Magnetospirillaceae; genus JAJPHO01. The sequence continues at coordinate 8,336 of JAJPHO010000133.1, read as the reverse complement.
CACGCCTTGAGATTGCGTTCGGCCTGCTGCCAGGCGAACTGGCCGGCCAGTTCGAGGAATTCGGTCGGGTTGCGCACCCGCGACAGGCCCTGGATTTCGGTCAGGGCGTCGAACACCGTTCTTTGCAGGAAGACGTAATTGTGGCTGGCGATGTCGGCACAGGTGGTGCCGAGCTTCTCCGTCGCCCCATGCAGGCGGTCGATGCCTTCCTGCATCGGGGCCAGCAGGGGAGCGGCGGAGAGGACGGGCTTGGTCATGGCGATCTCCTGTCGGTCAGAGATCCGTGTTCGGATCACCTCATGTAAGCCCGGATCGCGCTCAGCCGCTTTGATTTGCATCAAGCCGCGCGTCGGTCACGCCGGCCAGGGCGGATGCGGTGCTGTCGTAGAAATTCTCCCTGCCGACCGCCTCGATGAAACCGGAGCGCCGCAAGAGAGACAGCGGCTGCCCCTGAGCGCCGGCGATCACCAGCTGGCAGCCGCGCCCGGCAAGGGTTGCGCGGACGTGCTCCAGCGCGTCGACCCCGGAGGTATCGATATTGAGGAGATTGCTGAGGCTCAGAATCAGGATTTCCGGGACCGGGCGGCCGGGTTCGGCCAACGCTTCGATCTTGTCGACGGTGGCGAAGAACAGCGATCCCATCAGCCGATAGGCTTCGACCCTGTCGCCAAGCCGGGCCAGCCCCTGGGTTTCGATTTCCGGTACGGGCTCCAGGCTGGTGAGGGTGCTGATCCTGGTGACGAAAAAGAAGAAGGACAGTCCCAGTCCGACTTCCACCGCGACGGTAAGGTCGACGGTCACCGTGAGAAGGAACGTCGCCAGCAGGATCGCCCGGTAATTGTTCGAGAAGTGCCGGAGCCGCGCGAATTCGTGCCACTCGCCCATATTGTAGGCGACGCAGATCAAGATCCCGGCGAGGACCGCCAGCGGCACATTCCGGGCGAGGGGCGCTCCGACCAGCAGAATCACCAGCAGCGTGGCCGCATGCACGATGCCGGCGACCGGAGTGCGGGCACCCGAGCGGATATTCGTCACCGTGCGGGCGATGGTGCCGGTTGCGCAGTAGCCGCCCAGCAGCGGCGCCGTGAGATTGGCAAAGCCCTGCGCCAGCAATTCCTGATTGGGGTCGTGGCGGTCGCCGATCATGCCGTCGGCCACACGGGCGCACAGCAGGGACTCGATCGCCCCGAGCAGCGCGATGGTCACGGCGGGGCGGATCAGTTCGGCAAGGTCGCCCAGGTGGAAATGGGGCAGCGACGGATCTGGCAGAGAAGAGGGAATGCCGCCGAAGCGGGTGCCGACGGTCTCGACCGAGAGATGCAGGAAGGTCACCAGCGCCGTCCCCAGCGCGAGGGCGATGATACTGCCGGGGACGCGGCCGAGGATGGGCACATCGAGCCTGCGCACCAGCGCCGGCCAGCCGAACACGATCGCCGCCGTGGCCAGGCCCAGCAGGCAGGCGTTCGGGTTGACGCTGTTCAGATGGGCGGCGATTTCGGCGATCCGGCCGAAGAAGTCCGCCGGCGGGTCGTCCATCCGCAGACCCAGGAAATCCTTGATCTGCGACAGACCGATCAGCACGGCGATGCCGTTGGTGAAGCCGATGACGATCGCGACGGGAACGAAGCGGATCAGCCCGCCGAGCCGCAGCAAGGCCATGCCGATCAGCAATAGCCCCGCCAGCATCGTCGAGACGATCAGCCCGTCGACGCCGTAGCGCCGGACGATCCCGTAGACGATGACGATGAAGGCACCGGCGGGGCCGCCGATCTGCACCTTCGAGCCGCCCATCAGCGATATCAGAAAGCCGGCGGTGATCGCGGTATAGAGGCCGGCCTCCGGCTTGAGCCCGCTGGCGATCGCGAAGGCCATGGCCAGGGGCAGGGCGACGGCCCCCACCGTGATGCCGGCGGAAAGATCGAGCGCGAAATCCGCCGGGCGATACTCCGTCAGGGCGGAAAGCAATTTGGGCCGGAAATGCAGATAGAGACGCGAATTCATGCGAAGCCCCCAGGCGAATGCCTCCGCTGCCGCGCAGTCTATCCCAACATTCCCGGCGAGGATTTGATGCCGATCAATTTGTCGGAGCGTCTTTCGTGAGTGAAGCGGCATGTCATGCCGCTTCACGCCCACGCATCAGAACCGGTAGCCGAACCCGGCGCCGACCAGCCAGGGGTCGAGATTGACCTTGGCCTTGACCTGCCCGACGGCGGTGCCGAGCGTGACGTCGGTTTCGAGAAACAGCTTTTTGACGTCGACGTTGAAGTACCAATTGCCGCTCAGCCGGATATCGGCGCCGGCCTGCAGGGCGGCCCCGACACCGTCGCTGTAATGGGTGCTGTAGATGATCGGCAGGGAGCTGCCCTTGACCCCGTAGAAGAAGGTGTAATTGATGCCGGCGCCGACATAGGGGTTGATGGTCTGCTGGGGCAGGAAATGCCACTGCGCCGTCAGGGTCGGCGGCAGGAGGCGGACCGAGCCGAGCGGCAGGTTGCCGGCGACCGACCCCTCATCCTTGACCGTGTGGTAAGTCACCGCGGCGATCAGCTCCGCCGACAGGTTGGGCGTGAAGAAATAAGTGCCGTCGATTTCCGGCACCACATTGTTGGAGGCGTGGACCGAGCCCTGGACGACCGAAACCGAGGACGAGACCTGGGGATCTACGTCCAGCGCCCGGACGCGGACCAGGATCGAACCCGGCTGGAAGCCGGTGTCGGTCTCTTCCGCCCGGGCGGCGGTCATGAGGGCCAGCAGGCTGAGCCCGGCGATGCCGGTCAAAATCTTCTTTTGCATGATCAATTCCTTGTTCCCTTCGGCCGGTATGGCTCTGGGCAAGGAATTAAACCCTACGCGCAATGTGGTCTTTGATCGGCGTCAAGCCTGGAATCATGCCAGCTGGAGCCTGGAACTCCGCCGATTTTCCGTCCTTCAGCCGAGCGACAGGCGGACGGTCCAGCGGCTCAAGTCCGGGGAATGGGCGATCTTTCCGCCCAGACTTTCGATGATGGTCAGGCCGAGCCCTCTCTCGGCCGGCCAGACGGTCCCGGTTATCGGAGGGGCGTTCGCGATCATGAGCGTCATCTCTCCGCCCTGCCGCCGGACGTGCAGGGCGATTCCCAGGTTCAGTGCCCATTCGGGCGCGTCTCCCGGCGCCATTCCGCGCAGATTGCCGTGCAGATGGGCATTGGCGATCAGCTCTGTCAGGATCAGGCGCAAATCTTCCGAGAAGGGCGGCTCGACATGTCCCGCCGTCGACAGGGTCTGAACAGCCATCTGAGCAACGTCGAGCATCGCGGCGGTGCGGCTGTCGAAACACAGCCCGAGGACAAGTGACGCATCGCCGCTCATGCGGGCGACCGCTTCTTCGAACCAGGGCCCGTCATGCGCGGACAGAAAATGGATGGGCGCGTTGCAGGGGGCGACGGCGATTTCGGCTGGATACCCCATCTCATGCCTCGATACGGAAGACCCGTTCGAACTGAACGAGTTTGAAAAGGCGGATCACCGGGGGCTGCGGGCGACGGAGGACGACCGGTATTTCCTTTTCTTCCGTCCGTTTGAGAATTCGCACGAAAACGCCTAGCCAATGGCTGTCGATCATGTCGACCGCGCTCAGGTCGAAGACGACCGAGCTCGGCGGCGATCCGCTTTCCAGTTCCTCGCCGATCCTGGAGATCAGGTGGTCCGAGGATTGAAAGTCGCGGAACGTCATGCTGCCGCTCATCGTCACGACATAATCCTGTCCCTGTTTAGCGTGCCGCGTCTCCATCTCGCTCTCCCCTTCAGGTGTAAGCATCCGCGCCGAGCCGATGGGCGAACCACAGCATCACCACGTCGTCGTGATGGTGCGTCATGCCGGGCAAGGCGGCCGACAGGGCGGACAGCGGCGACGGGTCGCCGCATTCGACGCAACTCCGGAGCAGCGCGGACAGCGTCCGGTCGTCCATCTCGCTGCCCTCGCTGGTGCGTATCGCGCCATCGCTGTACAGAAACAGAAATTGGTCTTGGCGGAAGGGAATGCGGCGGGCCGGGTAGCGGGCGGCGGCGACCATGCCCAGCATGAAGCCGGAAGAGGGCAGCACCTGAATGCCCCAGCGGCCGTCAACCAGGCGCCGGCCCATCAGGGGACGCGGCGATCCCGCCGACGCGTAGGTGAAGGTGCCGGCCTCGCAATCCAATACCCCGCACAGGCCGGTGGCGAACACCTCGCAACGAAAATCGCGGGCCATGATCGTGTTGAGGGAGGAGAGCCAGGCGCCCGGTGTGGCGCGCTGTCCGGCGAGGCGGGAGAACAGCCCGTGCACCCTGAAGGCGTTGATGGCCGCGATCAATCCATGCCCGCAGACGTCGAGCAGCGTGACGAAGATGCGGCCGTCTCCCAGGGGTTCCACGCACCATAGATCACCGCCGATCGATTCGGCCGGTTCGAACATCCAATCGAAGGACAGGCCGGGAGCGCCGAGATCGAGGTCCCCGTCGCCGGGCATCAGGGAGCGCTGCATCGCCCCGGCGGCCTGCAGCGCGTCCTCCATCCTCCGGTGAAAGGCGCGCAGGGACCGCGTCATCGAGATCCGTTCGAGATGCACCCTCAGTCTGGCGCGCAGCTCGGGGATGAAATAGGGCTTGTGGATCAGGTCCGTGCCGCCCACTTCGAAGCATCTGTGGCAGGCGCGGGGCTGGTCCAGGCCGGCGCCGAAGATGATCGGCACGTCGCGGCAGTCCGGTATCGACCGGAGGGCGCGGCAGGTCTCGTATCCGTCCATGTTGGGCATGTTCACGTCCAGCATGAAAAGATCCGGGATGCCCGCCTTTTCGATCAGCGCCAGGCATTCCTGTCCATCGCGCGCCACGGTCAGCTTGCCCACGCCCAGCCCTCTGATCGTGGTGGACACCATCGTCCGCATCATCAGGTCGTCTTCGGCCAGATACATGTGCATGGCGCCGATATTCGCCGCCGGAAGTCCCGGTGCCAGGTCGATCGATCGCGAGGACACTACAGCGCCCGCATGCTCACGATGAAATTGTCCACGCGCGACCGGAGGACCTTGCTTTCCTGCGACAGCACGGAGGCGGCGCCGATCAGTTTTTGCGAGGCGCCCTCCGTCTCGGTCGCTGCCTGCGTGACCCCGGCGATGTTCGACGAGACTTCCTGCGTTCCGCTGGCGGCCTCCTGCACGTTGCGGGCGATCTCGGCGGTGGCCGCGGTCTGCTGCTCGATGGCGGAGGCGATAGCCGTATTGATGGCGGCCATCTGATCGATGGTGTCGTTGATCCGGCGCAGCGCCAGCACGCTTTCCGCGGTCGATCCCTGAATGCCCTCTATCTGCTGCGTGATCTCCTCGGTCGCCTTCGCGGTCTGGTTGGCCAGGTGCTTGACTTCGGCCGCGACCACGGCGAACCCCTTGCCCGCCTCGCCGGCGCGCGCCGCTTCTATGGTCGCGTTCAAGGCCAGAAGGTTGGTCTGCGAGGCGATCTCGGAAATCAACCTGACCACATCGCCGATCCGCGCGGCTCCCTCGGTCAAGCCATCGATGGTCTGGTTGGTGCGCTGTGCCTCGTCCACGGCGGTTCTGGAGATGTCGGACGCCTGCACGACCTGGCGGCCTATTTCGGCGATGGAGGCCGAGAGCTGCTCGGCGGCGCTCGCCACCGTTTGGACGCTGGCCGTGGCCTGCTCCGCCGCCGCCGCGACCGCCTGCGAGCGCGCCTGGGTTTGGATGGCGGTCTGCGACAGGGTTGCCGCCGTTTCGTTGATATTGCCGGTCGCCGCCCCCAATTGGTCGACGGCGCCCATGAAGGAGACCTCGAATTCGCTCGTCGCATTGACCTTGCCGGTGGCGACGAACCAGTTCAGGAGCGCCGCGATATAATTGCCGTCGGCGTCATGGATGGCGGAGACCTGTAGGTCGGCCCACTCGGGGCCGACCTGGATCTTCGTCGTCCAGGGCAGGCGCGAGGGGTCGGCCAGGATGTTCCGCTGATGGGCCGGATTGCGATGGAAGCGGTCCATGCTGGTTCCGACCAGATCCTCCGCTTTTACCGGCAGCAGATGCTCGATGCTCTTGATCAGCGACAGCGCCGCCTTGTTGGCGTAAGTGATCACGCCGTTCGCCGGGTCGGCGACGATGATGTTGGCGGGCATGACGTCGAGCATGCGGCTTTGTGCGAATGCCTTTCTCGCCTCTTCGCGGAGTATGACCACCGCCTCGCGCATCCGGCCGATCTCGGCCTGATCGGATACCTGCGGAACCTCCTGGGCTGAGTTTCCCCGGGCCAGCGCGGCGAGGGTCGCGGTGAGCCGGCGGATGGGGCGGACGATGCTGAAGAACGACAGGGCGAGCAGACCCGCCACCGCGACCGTCATCCCGGCGATCGAGGCCACCATCAGGCCGGTTTTCGCCGATCTGTTGGTTTGCTCGGCCTCACGCATTTTCGCCTGCAGTTCGTCGGTATTCACCGCGACGCGGTGTTCGACGAATTCGACCAGTTCCTTGCGGATCGGGATCACCTCGAGGACCGCCCTGAGCGCTTCGGCGTTATCTCCCCGCAGGGCCGCCTGGGTTACTTTCCCCAGCGCCGCCCCATAGGCGAGGATCATCCCCTTCAATTTCTCGTATGTCGCCTTGCGGTCCGGCGTGGGGGAGAGCGCGATCAGACGGTCGGCGGCGGCGACAGCGTTCGAGAGGTCGGCCTGGGCCGCGGCCTCGCTGGCTTTCCTGGCTTCCGGATCGGATATGATGATGGTGTTCTTGGCGTCGTCGCGTGCCGCGTGGATGGCGGCGAGTATCCGCAAATTCTGGTCGACGCGCGGTTCGGTGAAGTTGCCGATGCTCTGGATGTCGTCGTTGATCGCATCGAATGTGGTCATCGCGCGGACGAGCATGCCGGCCATGACCGCGGCGACCACCAGGATCGGCAGGATGAGTTTCGTAATCAGGCTGAGCCGCTGGAATATGCGCATAGAGCCTCCCCCCCGATGTCGGAAGACCTGTACTGCATCGAATCAGGTCGAGCCATCGACGAGACTCATGTCGTCTCTACCTATAGTGGTAAATAATCGATATTACAATATTTTAAGTCGATGCTTTCCAGGCGTCGCACACGCCAAGAGTGCGCCCGGCCGAGTGCGGCCGTCGCAACGTCGATCCGGTAATAATAGGGTAGGTCCCGCCCGCCGGAGCCTTGACGCGCATCAAGCGGTCAAACGGCGCCGGGGGGCGGGCGGTTCAGTGAAGGTCGGGCCTTCACACGTCGAGGTTGGACACCTTCAGCGCGTTGGCCTGGATGAAGTCGCGGCGCGGCTCCACCACGTCGCCCATCAGGGTCGAGAAGACCTCCTCGGCCTGTTCGACATGGCTGATCTTGACCTGCAGCAGCGAGCGGACATTCGGGTCCAGCGTGGTTTCCCATAGCTGCTCGGGGTTCATTTCGCCCAGGCCCTTATAGCGTTGGATCGAGATGCCCTTGCGGCCGGCTTCGAGGATGGTGTCGAGCAGCGCCACCGGACCGGTGATCGCGTTCGGCTTCTCCTTGATCACCAGCTCGGCATGACGGTCATAGATGTCGTGCAGCGCGCCGGCCAGGTCGTGCAGGCGGCGGGCTTCGGCGCTCCTCAGGATCGAGCCGTCGACCAGATGGTTCTCGGTCACGCCGCGCAGGGTGCGGGTGAAGGCGAAGCCTTCGCCCTCGATCACCTTGCCTTGCCAGCCGCGCTCGGTCGGCAGTTCCAGGGTGTCGAGACGGGCGGCGATGGCGGTGGCGAGCTTCTGCGCCTGGTCGAGATCGGTGATCAGCCCGGGCAGGAAGCCCTGGGCGATGGCGACCTGCTCCAGCACCTTGACCGGCACTTTGTTGGCGCAGGAGCCCAGCAGCGACTTGACCTGGCGGGCCTGGTCGGACAGAGCGCGCAGTTCGGCGCTGCCGATCTGGCGGCCGTCGCCCAGCTTGAGGATGGCATCCGACAGACCGCCATCGACCAGATAATCCTCCAGCGCGCGGTCATCCTTGAGATAGACCTCGGACTGGCCGCGCTTGGCGCGGTACAGCGGCGGCTGGGCGATGTAGAGGTAACCCTTCTCGATCAGCTCGGGCATCTGGCGGTAGAAGAAGGTCAGCAGAAGCGTGCGGATATGGCTGCCGTCGACGTCGGCGTCCGTCATGATGATGATCTTGTGGTAGCGCGCCTTGTCGACCTGGAAATCCTCGCGGCCGATGCCGGTGCCGAGGGCGGCGATCAGCGTGCCGATTTCCGCCGAGGACAGCATCTTGTCGAAGCGGGCGCGTTCCACGTTCAGGATCTTGCCGCGCAGCGGCAGGATGGCCTGGTTGGCGCGGTT
>JAJPHO010000063.1 GCA_021325215.1 Alphaproteobacteria bacterium | reverse complement strand
GCGGGAATATTCGGCGCCGCGGGTATAGGGCACCACGCAGAAGGTGCAGAATTTGTCGCAGCCTTCCTGCACCGACAGGAAAGCGGTCAGGCCCTGGGCCTGCGGCGCCGGCAGATGATCGAATTTAGGCTCGGCCGGAAAATCGGTGTCGAGCACGGCGCCGCCAGCGCGGCTGGCGCGGGCCACCATCTCGGGCAGGCGGTGATAGGTCTGCGGACCCAGTACGATGTCGACGTAAGGCGCCCGGCGGATGATTTCCTCACCCTCGGCCTGGGCGACGCAACCGGCCACCGCCAGCACGGTCTCCCGCCCCTGCCCGGCGCGCTCCTGCTTGATGTCGCGCAGACGGCCCAGTTCGGAGAACACTTTTTCCGAGGCATGCTCGCGGATATGGCAGGTATTGACGATCACCATGTCGGCATCGTCGGGGCTGTCTGAAGGCTGATAGCCGAGCGGCGCCAGCACGTCCGCCATGCGGGCGGAATCGTAGACGTTCATCTGGCAGCCATAGGTTCGGATAAAAAGCTTCTTCGCCAACGGAGGCGCCCCAGAGCACAATGCCAAAAAACTCACTTCAAACTCATTGTGCTCGGACGAGCGAAGCGAGGACCCCGAGGGTTTGGGGGCCGCCCCCAACCATTTAACCCTCAAAATTTCGCCGATAACTAGTGACCGGCTGTGTATAAGTCAAGTTAAGCTAGGGTTTCCGCCGCCCGGCCGTTATTGCCGAGGGCCACGCCATGGCGGACGGCGGCGAAGCAATGATCGGCCAGAGCCTTGCGCGAGGGCAAGGATTCCATCGTCACCGGCGGATGGAACACCACCGTCACCGTGGCCCGCCCGATGCCGAGCGCCATCCAGATATGGTCCGCCAGCTCCATATCGCCATACCAGGCATAAAAAGACCGCCAATTGCGCCCCATCGGCAAGCCGTCGAGCTGGCTGTAGGACAGCGAGATCGGCTGCACCGGCAAGGTCGCCCCGCCGGCCTCTGCCACCGAGAACAAAGCGCTCTTGAAAGGCAGCACCGACTTGCCGTCGCTGCTGGTGCCTTCGGGGAACAGGATCAGCGACTGCGCCTCTCCGTCCAGCTTGGCTTTCATCTCGTCGCGCTGGGTGCGCGAATGCCGCGCCCGGCGCTCGACATAGACGGTGCCGGCCAGGGTCGCCAGAAAGCCGATGCCCGGCCAGGCGCCGACCTCTTTCTTGGCGACGAAGGCGGCATCGAGCAGGCTGCCCAGCACCATGATGTCGAAATAGGAACAATGGTTGGCGACATAGAGCGCCGGAACCTCGCGGCAGGGCTCGCCCACCACCTCGATGCGGAAACCGCTGACCCGCACCAGCCCGCGATAGATCAGCCGCAGGATATAGGCCGCCGTCCGATGCCGCCTGCGCCGCTTGAACAGGACGAACAGCGGCATCAGCAGCATGATCCAGGAGATCAGGCCGATCAGTCGCAGGGCTGCGGTCAGCGGACTATGAACGTCTTTCACCGAAGCGCCTGCGCCCACATCAGAAATTACGGTGCGCGGTGCGGTCGTAATGACGGAAATATTTGTCGGTGATCAGGTCGGTCTGAACGATCACGCAGACATCGGTGGTGTTGAACTGCGGGTCGATCACCGCGCCGTCGCCGATGAAACCGCCCAGGCGCAGATAGCCTTTGATCAGCGGCGGCAGGGCGACCAGGGCGCGCTTGACGTCGATCTGCTCGGCCGGCATCAGGTTCATGTCGGTGAAACGCTCGGGCAGAGCCCGCGGGCGGATCGCCGACGGCGCCAGATGGTGATGATAGAGATAGGACAGCGGCAGAGCCAGCTTCTCGGGGTCGGTGCCGGGCAGACTGGCGCAGCCGAACATCAGGTCGATCTTGTGGGCGAACACATAGCCGGCGATGCCGCGCCACAGCAGCTGCATGGTCATCTTGGTGCGCCAATCGGCATCGACGCAGGAGCGGCCCAGCTCGAGCACATTGCCGGTCAAAGCGGCGATTTTCGTGATGTCATACTCGGACGACGAATAGAAGCCCTTGAAATGCTTCGTATTGCGCCGATGCAGGCGGTAGGTGCCGACCACGCCCAGATCATTGTCGATGGCGCGGTTATTGATCACCAGCAGATGGTCGCAATAATCGTCGAACTCGTCGAAATCGCGCTTTTCAGCGGCCATTTCGGGAGTCGGCTTGGCGCCCATCTCATCGTAGAAGACGCGATAGCGCAGGCGCTGCGCGGCTTCGATCTCGGCCTGGCTGTTGGCCAACCGGACTTCGAGCCAGGCAGCCGTAGCCTCTTCGATCTCGCTTACACCGGAGTTCATGTTCCCTCTTCCCATAAAGAGATCGTCAAACGCCGACCGTTACTCGGCCTTGTCGTTGGCTGTCAGGGGAACGGCGTAAAGTTCAAGCCGATGCCCCACCAGCTTGTAGCCGAATTTGCGCGCCACCTCGCGCTGCAAAGCTTCGATTTCCGCATTCTGGAATTCGATGACCCGCCCCGACTGCATGTCGATCAGATGATCGTGATGGTCTTCGGCGGCTTCCTCATAGCGTGCCCGTCCATCGCCGAAATCGTGACGTTCGAGGATGTTGGCCTCTTCGAACAGACGCACCGTGCGATAGATGGTTGCGATGCTGATATTGGGATCGATGGCAACCGCTCGGCGGTGCAATTCTTCCACGTCGGGATGATCGACAGATTCCGAGATCACCCGGGCGATCACCCGGCGCTGCTCGGTCATCTTCATGCCTTTGTCGATGCACCGCTGTTCAATGCGCGAAGCCATGAGCGGTTTTTATCCGAAAGTTCCGGTCGGTTGCAATGACAAAGCGCGAGCAGCAGACAAAGCCGTGAAGCCCGCGGGATTCGCGGGCTTCTATGCCATTTGCAAGGGTTTTCAGGCGACCGAAGACGCGCGGCGACGCTTGCGCGGCTTGGTGCCCAGACCAATCTTCTTGGCGAGGGACGAACGATGCTGGGCATAGTTCGGCGCCACCATCGGATAGTCGGCCGGCAGGCCCCAACGGTCGCGATATTCCTCGGGGGTCATATTGTAGGCGGTCTTGAGATGGCGCTTGAGCATCTTCAGCTTCTTGCCGTCTTCAAGGCAGATGATGTAGTCCGGGGTCACCGACTTCTTGACCGGCACGGCCGGCTGCGGACGCTCCAGCGCGACGGGGACGGTGCCCACCGACGCCAGCGTCCGATAGACCTCCTGAATCAGCTGCGGCAGGTCACTAACCGCAGTGTTATTATTGGAGACGTGAGCGGCCACGATTTCGGTGGTCAGAGCCAAGAGATCATTTTGATTCAATTGGTCGGTCATAGAAGGGAAACCCTCAGGAGAAACTGTAAGATGCTTATATAATTTGTTTCCCTGTTCCTCGCAATATCCAAAGCTAAGAAAACAGCAATTCCCAGGACTGGCTGAGCAAGATGACCGATTATTTCATCGACATAACAAGTGATTTCTGCCCAATGACCTTCGTCAAGACCAAGTTAATGATTGAGAAAATCGGGTCGGGAGACCGCCTGGAAGTGCGCCTCAAGGGGAGCGAACCCTTGAAGAACGTTTCGCGGTCTGTGACTGAACTTGGCCACCGCCTAGTGTCTGTTAATGCTGAGGAAGGCGACGACTCCAGCGGGTTGCACCGCCTGCTGATCGAGAAAACCTGATCAGACGTCCCTGGCCAGAAGAAGGGCATCGACCCCGTCGGCGTAATAGCGCTTGCGGCGCCCGACCAGAACAAAACCTACCTTAGTATAAAGTTGCATCGCATTCTCATTACTTGATGCAACTTCCAAATACATCTTCTGCGCGCCGTGCATCTTTGCGTTGTCGAGCGCGGCCTGAAGCAGACGCTGCGCCACGCCGTGGCGGCGATAGGGCGGCAACACCATGATCGTCAGGATTTCGGCCTCGTCGGCGGCGACCCGCGCCATGACGAAGCCCTCGGGCCGCCCCTCGGCAGACGCCAGCCAGCCATAGACCCCCGGCAGGACCAGCAATTCGGTCATCGCCTTTTCGCTCCAGGGCTCGGCGAAGCAGACATGATGCATGCCCGCGATCAGCGCGGCGTGGGCGGCCGTGAGGGGGGCAAGCTCGCTCATCTCGACGGCAAGGCGACGTCCGGCGGCCGCAGATAAAGCGGCTGGGCCGGCAGCGCCCTGCCCTCCTCCCAGCGCCGCAGCGCCAGCTCGGACAGAGGGGCCGCGTCGGGCAGTAACGATAGAATTTCTATATCGCCGCGCAGTCCCTCGAACTGTGCCGCCGCGTCGCCCGCCACCAGCAGCGGCCCGGGATGAGCATCCAGCGCCTCCTCGGGCAGCAGGGCCGCAATGTCGCCGGCAGGCTTTCGATCGGCGCCGAAGGGCTGGATGAACAGATCGTCGCGCTTGCTGTCGATGGCGATCAGGAAGGGCCGGCCGCGCCGCGCCTCCTCGGGCAGGCTGAAGGCCAGCAGATCGGCGGTGGTGACCCCGGCGACCGGAATGCGCCGCGCCAGCGACAGGCCGCGCGCCGTCGCCAGCCCGATGCGCAGGCCGGTAAAGCTGCCCGGCCCGACGGTCACGCCGATCAATCCGATATCTTCCCAGCCGCAGCCGGCCGCGGCCAGCACGTCGCCGACCAGCGGCACCATCGCTTCGGCCTGCCCGCGCCCGGTCACGCGGTCGGCGGCCAGCAGTCCGGACGGCCCCCGCACCGCCGCCGAGCAGGCGCTGGTCGAGCAATCGAGGGCCAGGATCGTCAATGATTTGTCATGCATCGGCGCGGACTATACTGTTGCTGCCCGTTTGTCACCAATCGAGAATCGTTTATGGCCCTGCTTCCCGTCACCGCCACCAGCCACGACGTCGAAATCGATCTCAAATACGCCACCAGCGACAATTTCACCGGCGAGCCGGTCTATGCCCGCGCCGCCTGCTGGCTGCATCCCGACGCCCTGGCCGCTTTCGAAAAGGCCATCGTCCTGGCCAAGGCGCAGGGCCTGCGCTTCCGCGTCTTCGACGCCTTCCGTCCGCAGGAGGCCCAGCGCAAGCTGTGGGCCCACACGCCCGATCCCGACTTCCTGGCCGATCCGGCCAAGGGCTCGGCCCACTCACGCGGGGTCGCCATCGATCTGACGCTGATCGGCCCGGACGGCAAGGATCTCGACATGGGCACCGCGTTCGACGCCTTCACCCCGCTGTCGCATCACGGCAATACCGAGGTCCCGCGGGAAGCCCAGGCCAACCGCTTCCTGCTGCTGGGCCTGATGAGCGCCGCCGGCTGGGACTTCTACGGCAATGAATGGTGGCACTATCAGCTGTTCCAGGCGCGGGCGAGATATCCCCTGATCAGCGACACCGCGCTGCCCGAACGGATGATGGGCTAAATCAGGTCCATTCGGGAAACTGGGACCGGTCGAGATCCAGCGCCGCGATGCGGCGCACATCGTCGGCATCGAGCTGGAAATCGAAGATGGCCAGGTTCTCGCGCCGATGGGCGGGATTGGATGAGCGCGGAATGACGACCGCCCCGCGCTGATGGTGCCAGCGCAGCACCACCTGGGCGGCGCTCTTGCCGTGTTTTTGCCCGATGGCCTGCAGGACGGGATTGCCGAACAGGCCGTTGCGTCCTTCGGCGAACGGCGCCCAGGCCTCCAGCAGCATTCCGGCCGATCGCAGCGAAGCCAGTTCCGCCTCCTGCTGAAAGAAGGGATGCGTCTCCACCTGGTTCAGCGCCGGCTTCACCGTAGCGCCCTCCAGCAGGGAGGCGAGCTGGGGCTGGTCGAAATTGCTGACCCCGATCGCCCTGATCTTCCCCGCCCGGTGCAATTCCTCCATGGCCCGCCACGACCCGGCCACATCGCCGCGTGGACGGTGGATCAGATAGAGGTCGAGATAATCGAGGCCGAGCTTGTCGAGGGTTTCCTGGAAAGCGCGTTTGCCCTTTTCATAACCGGAATCGTCGACCCAGATCTTGGAGGTCACGAACAGGGATTTGCGGTCGACCCCGCTTTTCCGGATCGCCGCGCCGACCGCCTGTTCGTTCTCATAGACCTTCGCCGTGTCGATCAGGCGATACCCGGCCGCGATGGCATCGGCGACGCTTTCCGTGCACAGATCGCCCCGCAGCGAATAGGTCCCGAAGCCGAGCGCCGGCATCTCCACGCCGTTATTCAGCCGCACCACCGGTATCGCCGGGGCCGCGAATGACGGCCGGCCGGCGCCGATGGCGAGAGTCGCGGCGGCAAGCGCGCCGCCCTTCAATACAGAGCGGCGTCCGATCATGCCCGTTCCATCCTTGCCCATGGCGTTAGACGTGAACTTTCCGGCCAGCGGTCAAACCGCTGACGGTCTTCACGATCCCTTCGGCATCGATGCCGAAATGGCGGTAGAGATCGGCCACCGTGCCGGTCTGGCCGAAATGCTCGACCCCGAGCGGCACCGTGCGGTGTCCGGCGACGCCGCCCATCCAGGCCAGGGTGGCCGGATGCCCGTCGATCACGGTGACCAGCGTGCAATGGGGCGGCAGCCCTTCCAGCAGCGCCTCGGCATGTCCGCGCGCGCGGACAACGCCGCGGCGGCGGGCGCGCTGCGCCGCGGTCCAGCCGGCATTCAGGCGGTCGGCGGAGGTCACCGCCAGCACGCCGATGTCGCGGCGGCCTTCGCCCAGGCGGCCGGCGGCCTCGATCACCTCGGGGGCGACGCAGCCCTGATAGACCAGCACCACCTCGGCATTGGGGCCCGGCTTGCGCAGCCAATAGGCGCCGTCGATGACGCCCTGGCGGAACGCATCGTCGAAGCGGCGGGTCGGCTGCTCCAGCGGACGGGTGGTCAGGCGCAGATAGACCGAGCCGCCGGTCTCGTCGCGCAGCCAGGTGCGCTCATCCGGGTCGTTGTCGCCATCCTTCTGCAGATAATCGAAGGCCCAATCCATGATCACCGACAGCTCGTCGACGAAGGCCGGCTCGAAGCTGGCCAGCCCGTCCTGGCTCATGCCGATCAGCGGCGAACCGATCGATTGATGCGCGCCGCCCTCGGGGGCCAGCGTAACGCCTGAGGGAGTGCCGACGATGATGAAGCGGCTGTCCTGATAGCAGGCATAGTTCAGCGCATCGAGGCCGCGCGCCACGAAGGGATCGTAGACCGTGCCGATCGGCAGCACCCGCTCGCCGAACAGCGAGTGGGACAGGCCGGCGGCGCCCAGCAGCAGGAACAGGTTCATCTCGGCGATGCCCAGCTCGATATGCTGGCCGGCCGGGGTGAAGGCCCATTTCTGCGTCGAGGGCACCCGCTCGTCGCGGAACATGTCGGCCAGCGAATCACGGGCGAACAGGCCGCGGCGATTGACCCAGGCGCCGAGATTGGTCGACACCGTCACGTCGGGCGCGGTGGTGAGGATGCGGTCGGCCAGCGGCTCGCGCGTTTGCGCCAGCTGGTCGAGAATCTTGCCGAAGCCCTGCTGGGTGGACAGCACCCGGTCCTCGATCCGCACCGGACCCGGCGCCGGCAGCTTGGCGGCGGTGTAGCGGCGGCGGCCCTTGGCGAAGAACGGCACCTCGGAGAGGAACTTGCGCATTTCGGGGGTATCGCCGATGGCCGAGAAGGGTTCCCATTCGGTGCCGGCGGCGACACCCATGCGGGACTGGAAGTCGGCCATCTGCTGCGGCGTCATCAGGCCGGCGTGATTATCCTTATGGCCGGCCAGCGGCGTGCCCCAGCCCTTGACCGTATAGGCCAGGAACACGGTGGGGCGGTCCGACGTGGTGGCGTCGAAGGCTTCGGTCAGGCTTTCCAGGCAATGGCCGCCGAGATTTTCCATCAGCTCGGCCAGTTGCTGGTCGGTGCGCTTCTCGATAAAAGCGGTGACCACCCCCTGGTCGCCGATCTCGTCCAGCAGGCGCTTGCGCCAGGCGGCGCCGCCCTGGAACGTCAGCGCCGAATAGAGCTGGTTCGGGCAATTGTCGATCCAATCGCGCAGACGAGCGCCGCCCGGTTCGGTAAAGGCGGCGCGCTGCAGGGTGCCGTGCTTCAGGGTGACGACGTCCCAGCCGAAGGCGCGGAACACATCCTCGAGCCTGCGCCACAGGCCTTCGCGCACGACACCGTCGAGGCTCTGGCGATTGTAATCGATGATCCACCAGCAGTTCCGCAGGCCGTGCTTCCAGCCTTCCTGCAGGCATTCATAAATGTTGCCCTCATCCAGTTCGGCATCACCGACCAGGGCGATCATGCGGCCTTCCGGACGCTTCGCCGCCCACGGTTTTTCGGCCAGGTAATCCTGCATCATCGAGGCGAAGGCGGTGATCGCCACGCCCAAACCGACCGAGCCGGTGGAGAAATCCACGTCGTCGATGTCCTTGGTGCGGCTGGGATAGGATTGCGCCCCGCCGAAGCCGCGGAAATTTTCCAGCTTCTCGCGGGTCTGGTTCCCATCAGGTATTGGATGGCGTGGAACACCGGCGAGGCGTGCGGCTTGACGGCCACCCGGTCTTCGGGACGCAGCGCATGGAAGTAGAGCGCGGTCATGATCGACACCAGCGAGGCCGAGGAGGCCTGGTGTCCGCCAACCTTCACCTCGCCCTTGGGGCGGAGATGGTTGGCGTTATGAATCATCCAGCAGGCATGCCAGAGAGATTGCTTCTCCAGCGCCCGCAGCATCGCCGCGCGCTTCGTCAAGGAACCACTCCCCTAGTGTTCCGGTTCCGAAGTTCGAAATTGTTTGCCCAGAGACCGACCGAACTTCGGAACCGATCAGAACACTAGGTATTAATATAAAAACTGATGGCGCAGAAAGATTTTGAGGTTCCGAACCCCGCGCGGGGCGAAGCCGTCGGAACCTCAAAATCACGCCATCAGATGGGTGTTACGTATTGGAGGCGACGATAGCGGCGATGCGATGGGTGTTCAACCGCGCGAAGTCGAAGGCTTCCAGCTCGTTGTCACGCATGATGACGTGCAGACCGCGGACATAATCGTCGCCGCGCTCGGAATAGCGGTGCAGGGCGCCCGCCAGTTCCCAGCCGTCGATCTCGCCCTTGGTGGCGCGCATCTTGGCGCGGAGGCCGCGGAATTCCTTGTAGGCGCGGTGGGTGTTGAGATTGCGCATATAGGAGGATACGGCTTCCTGCAGGCTGGCGAAGCTCTTGTAATCCCAATCGCCCGAATCGTCCTGCCCGAACTGGCCGAACAGGGAATTCTGCGAGCGGGCGATACGCGAGGTGCCCCAGCCGCTTTCCTCGATGGCCTGGGCCAGGGCGAGCGACGGCGGAATCACGTCCACTTTCTTCAGCAGCGAATCGACGTCGGCGTCGGCCTGGTCATAGGCATCGGCCATCTGCAGGACCCATTGCACGTCGTTCGAACTCATCTGCACGCCCGACACCAGCTGAGCCTTGATCTGCAGCAGATGCTGACGATCGGCACCGATCTGTTCGTTGGCGGCCAGAACCGCCGGCAGCATCAGGCGCAGGAACAGGTTCTTGCGGGCGTCCATCGCGTCCAGGCGCTCGAGATCGGGCGGCAGGCTGGAGACGAGCAGGCGGGGAACGGAAATATAGCCCTTCTGCACGGCGTCGAGGTCGAACCCGATACGGTCGAGCGCAGCCAGCATCAGAACGGCTTCTTTGGTCTCGGCGGGCTTGATCGCCATGATCACCGGGGGAAGCTCCCCATTGGCGGCGGCGACAGTCGGCATCACGCCTCGGGCCGAACGGACGGGGGCGAGAATGCCTCCAGCGACCATGAAAAGCCCGAGCACGAAGGCACCAAGCAATACCAGCATACCCCCGTTTTGAAACGAGGTACGTCGTAGATGTTGCATGTTTGTCTTCGATCCTACGCTATTAAAGGTATATGACCCCCGGCACGCGGTCCCCAAGTGGGCCGACCATAGCCATAGGAATCCAGGGCGCACAACTGACATTTTTGTGGCCGGAGGGTAGTGGTTTGAATTTTATGAAAAAAAAGTGTCAATCGACCGCTTCGACCGACTGCACTTCCGGAACGTAATAGCGCAGAAGGTTCTCGATGCCGTGCTTCAGGGTGGCGGTCGAGCTGGGGCAGCCGGAGCAGGCGCCCTGCATATGCAGATAGACGACGCCGTCCTGAAAGCTGCGGAACACGATGTCGCCGCCGTCATTGGCGACCGACGGGCGCACGCGGGTATCCAGCAACTCTTTGATCTGAACGATCAATTCGGCATTTTCGTCATCGGCGTGGTCGGAATGTCCGCCGGTGACCGCGACACTCTCTTCGGCCTTGCTGGCACCCGAGGTGTAGTAGTCCATGATGGCGGCCAGGGCGAGCGGCTTGACCACCGCCCAATCGGCGTCTGCGCCCTTGGACAGCGAGATGAAATCGGCGCCGAAAAAGGCCCGGGTCACCCCGTCCACCGCGAACAAAGCCGCCGCCAGCGGAGAGGCCGCGGCCGCTTCGCGCGAGGAGTAATCCGCCACCGCGCCCTTGGCCACGGGCTCGCCGGGCAGGAACTTCAGGGTGTTGGGATTAGGGGTCGGTTCGGTCTGGATGAACATGGGTGCCTCGATATCAATGTGAGGCTTAGATGGGCCTATCCGACTCCCCAGTCAAGGTTTCTGGGCTGAACGCAGGATTACCATCAGCCCGGCGTCGCGCTCCTGGACCACCAGCGGCATGATGGTCGGACGGTACCGGCGGGCCGGCGTCCCGAGCAGGACGCTGTCTTCCGGCTCGCCGTTCAGCACCCCCTGCAAGGGGCGGAAAGCCGCCAATTCCGTCAGGCGGCGCCCGATCAGCGAGGTCTCGGGGACGGCCAGTCCGCGGGCCGCGCCGTTGAGGTCGGTGATGGTGCCCTGCGGGTCCAGCACCAGCATCGGATCGGCCAGCGCGTCGATCAGCGCCGAACGCGCCATCGGCACCAGATTGAACAGCTGGCGGCGCCGGATGGTCAGATAGAACAGAGTGCACATGAAGAAAAAGGAGATCGGCGCGGTATCGAGCCCGGCCGGGGCGAACCAGCCGGTCAGATAGCCGAAATTGGCCAGCCAGGGCAGCAGCGCCGACAGGGTCAGCCAGACATATTGCCGGCGGTAATCGCCCGAGCTGCGCCGGATGCCGTTGATCATCAGCAGCAGGGCGGCCACCATCAGGGCATAGATATAGGTGACCAGGACATAGAACCACGCGCCATGGGTATAAGTCAGCGGCGCCCCCAGCTGATCGCCCATCGGCCACGCCTCGCGATAGAGCAGGTGATGGCTCGAATTGGTGAGGCCGATCGCCAGGGTCAGCGCCAGCATCGCTCCTTGCCCGACCAGCCACAGACGCGGCAGCGGCTGCTGGATGTCGCCCTTGACATATTGCCACGAGAACAGCGCCCAGAAGCCCGGCGTCAGGATGATGCCGATCCAGGTCAGCTCGGCCACCCGCATCTTGCCGTCGATCGAGATTTCCAGATATTCGAACGCCACGCCGGCGGTCCACAGCGCGGCCGACAGCAGCAGCCCGATGAACGCGCTGCGGCCGGGAAACAGCGGCAGGCCCTGGGCCAGCATCACCACGATGCCGATGCAGAAGGTCGAGGCGAGCAGCAGCATGGCCGGCGAATTGGCGAACAGGTCATCCATGCTGTTTTTCCGTCTCCGTCCACAGGCGGGCGCGGTTGCGGCCGCCTTCCTTGGCCTGGTAGAGCGCCTTGTCGGCATGGCCGAGAACCTCGTCCAGCGTGTCGCCATCCTTGGGATAGACGGCGACCCCGGCCGAGAAGGTGCTCTGAATATGGCCCTGTCCGATGTCGATCTGCTGCGCGGCGAAATCGCGGCGCCAATCGTCGATGCGGGCCAGCGCCTGTTCCCCGGCGGCGCCCGGCAGCAGGATCAGGATCTCTTCGCCGCCGGTGCGGAAGACGAAATCGCTCTGGCGAATCCGCTCGGACAGGAACTGGCCGATCGAGGCCAGCACCCGGTCGCCGGCCTGATGGCCGTAATGATCATTGAGCCGCTTGAAATAATCGAGATCGACCATGACGACCGACAGCGGCTGGCCTTGCCGGTCGGCCTGGGCGGACAGTTGGCCGCCGATCTCGTCAAGGAGGCGGCGGTTATGCAGGCCGGTCAGCGTATCCCGTGTAGCCTCCTCGCGCAGCTTCACTTCCAGGCGGACGCGCCGGGTGACGTCGCGCAGCAGCAGCATCCACCCGACCTCGCGCCCACCATGGGTCAGCGGTACCAGGGTGATCTCGAACCGAGTGTCCGACGGTCCCAGCGAAATCTCGGACGGCACGCCCTCGCCGGCCGCCAGTCCGTGCAACGGGGCCAGGGCGGCGATCCCCGTCAGCGCCTGCCCGATGAGGGGGCCCGAGGTTCCGATCACCGCGATGGCGGCGGCATTGGCGTCGACCACCTGATGGCCGAGATCGATCACCAGCACCGGATCGGGGATCGCCTCGACCAGCACCGAGCGGGCCACCGGCAGCAGATTGAACAGCCGCGCCCGGCGCACGAGGACGGTAATGATGGCGCCGGTGGCGAGAAAGCTGATCGGGGTGGCGTCGACCCCGAACGGGTGAAACAGATCGAGCGTATTGCCCAGATTGGCGATCCAGGGCAGCACCATCGACAAGGCGATACCGGCATATTGCCGGCGATGCAGTCCGCGGCTGCGCGGGATCGCCTCGATCACCGTGGCGAAGGCCAGCAGCATCAGCACGTAATTATAGGTGACGGCGACGAAGAACCACGGCCCATGCACATAGTCGGTCGGCCCGCCGAGGCTGACCGGATCGGTCCGCAGATACATCAGGTGATGATGCGGATTGGACAGCGCGATCAGGGTGGTCACCGCGACCATCGCCCAATGCGGCGCCTGCCAGAGACGCGGCACCGGGCGCTGTTCACCCCGCACATATTGCCAGGCGAACAACAGCAGGAAACCCGGCAGGGCCATGATGGGAATCCAGCTCACCCCGGCCCACACCACCTTGGCGGCGGCAGAAACCGGCATGGTGTCCATCGCCGCGCCGAACGACCAGGCGGCAGCGGCGAACAGAGTGGCGCAGAGCGCGGAGCGGCCGGCGAATACGGGGACCCGCAGCGTCCGTACACCGATCGCAATGGTAACCAGCGCCGACGTCAGCAAAAGGACGCCGGGCGCATTGAGTGCTCCCCCGAGCATCACGCCTGTCAGAACCTCTAAGAATTCCGCGCGACGATAGCCAATGCTCTCCCGCGGCGGAAATGAATTTTATACTATAATTGCCCTGCCCGCTTTATGACAAAGCGTCAATCAAACGATCAGTCATATGCCCCGGCACTATGGTCAGCGGCACCCGCAGCTTGTCGATCGAGCGCCCGGTCAGCGCCGAGACCAGCGGTCCCGGCCCTTCGGCGCCGGTGCCGGCCGCCAGCACCAGGACCGAGATCGAGGGCTCCTGATCGATCAGTTTCACCAGCTCGTCCGCCGGATCGCCCTCGCGCACATAGAGCACCGGCAAATCCCCGGCCATCTGCTGAACCTCGCCGCCGACCCGCTGCAGCAAAGCTTCGGCGTCGGCGCGGGCTTCGGCGCTCATCAATTGGCCGATGGCGGCGAAATGCTGGAATTCGGCGGGGGCGACCACCCGCAGCAGGGCAACCCGACCGCCGGTATGGCGAGCACGACGGCAGGCATAGCGCAAAGCTGCGCGCATCTCGTCGCTGTCGTCGACCACCACCAGGAAGGTCCGCTCGGTCTGTGCGCGGTCATCCAGTTCAGAGGCCACTGTCACCCCCTGCGGAACGCCATGGCGGCGATCCAGCCGGCGGCCATCGCCAGCGCCACCGCGCATAGTCCGTAAAGTGCCGAATGGTGCAGGGCGATGTCAAAGATTTCGGCCCCCACCCCGCTTTTCGAAATGATCAGCGGCGTGGTCTGGGCGCTGACGATCTCGCCATCCTTCACCAGATAGACTTCCGCCGTATAGATGCCGGTCGGAACATTGGCGGGAAAGGTCATCTCGGTGCGGAACAGGCGCCCGCCCAGCAGACCGATATTGCCCGACTGGTCGCCATAGAGACCCTGCCGCTTCTTCAGGCGGACCAGGGCCTGACGGTAATCGTCGTCGGTCTGCTGGTCGTCCTTGCGGCGGATCTGAAAGCTGAGATGGTCGATGCCGAGACCATGCCGGTCGAGCATGGCCGGGCGGGCGATCTGGTCGAGCGGCCGGGTCGAGGCCAGCTGGTAATAAGACGGCGCCCCGGTGATGGTCGCCTGATGGCGGTTGATCCACAGGCCCAACAGCCGGTCGCGGCGGCGGATCAGCTCGGCCTGGCTCGGCCCTCTGACAACCACCACCACGTCGCCATCGCCCTCCACCGCGCCGAACAGCAGCAGATTGGCGCCGTGAAAGCCGGAGGTGATGGCGACGACGTGACTGGAGAGGTCCACCACCAGGGGATCGGCGGCAATGCGCGCGGAAGCCGACGACGACAGCAGGAGCAGCGCGGCGAGCAGGAAAAGTCCCCGCCGCGCGCCCATTCTTACTGAGCCTTCAGGAAGCCGACGATCTCCTGGACCTCGGCCATGATCGGGTTGGATACCGCCCGGGCCCGGTGCGCGCCCTCGGACAGGATGGCGTCGATCTGGGCCGGATCGGCCAGCAGGCGCTTCATCTCGGTCGAAATCGGCGACAGCACCGCGACGGCCAGGTCGGTCAATTCCTTCTTGAATTCCGAGAAGGTCTTGCCGGCGAACTGGGCGATCGCCTCGTCGCGGGTGCGGTCCGACAGGGCCGCATAGATGCCCAGCAGATTGGCCGCCTCGGGGCGCCCTTCCAGGCCCGCCGCGGTTTCCGGCAGGGCGTCGGGATCGCTCTTGGCCTTGCGGAACTTCAGCGCGATGGTGTCGGCGTCGTCGGTCATGTTGATGCGCGAATAATCGCTCTCTTCCGACTTGCTCATCTTCTTGCTGCCGTCGCGCAAGCTCATCACGCGGGCGCCGGCGCCCTGGATGATCGGCTCGGGCAGCGGGAAGAATTCGACGCCGAAATCGTTATTGAACTTCTGCGCCGTGTCGCGGGCCAGTTCGAGATGCTGCTTCTGGTCCTCGCCGACCGGCACATGGGTGGCCTTGTAGGCGAGGATGTCGGCGCTCATCAGGTTCGGATAGGCGTAGAGACCGACCGAGGCGTTCTCGCGGTCCTTGCCGGCCTTGTCCTTGAACTGGGTCATGCGGTTCAGCCAGCCGAGGCGGGCAACGCAATTGAAGATCCAGGCCAGCTGGGCGTGATCGGGGTTCTGGCTCTGCACGAACAGAGTGTTCTTCTTGGGATCGACGCCCGAGGCAAGGATCGCGGCAGCCAGCTCGCGGGTCGAGCGGCGCAGTTCGGCGGGGTCCTGCCAGACGGTGATGGCGTGGAGATCCACCATGCAGAAGATGCATTCATACTCGTTCTGCATCCGGACCCAGTTGCGCACCGCGCCCAGATAATTGCCGAGATGAAGATTGCCGGTGGGCTGGATGCCCGAAAAAATGCGGTTCATGAGGTCCTCGCCTGACTAAGGCTCCCGACGTAACGTAAGGGCGAGCGATGGTCAATCATAGGAATGCTATGCGCCGAAACTCGTCACCCTCGCGACTGCCCGCACCGTACCTCCGCTCGATCCGGTTGGACGTGGCCAAACCCTTCGATTCGAAACGTCACCCGTTCTCGCTGCCCTGCCTCGCCGCGGAGCCATTCCAGCTGGAATTCACCAAGCCGGTGACCATTCTGGTCGGACCGAACGGCAGCGGAAAATCGACCATCCTCGAAGCCATCGCCGCCCTGTGCGGTTTCGGCCTGCATGGCGGCAGCCGCAATTACAACGCCGGCAGCGGTCTTGACGAGGGGAAGAGGTCGGAACTGGCCGCCCATCTCAAGGCCGCCTGGCTCCCCAAGGTGACGCGCGGTTTCTTCGTGCGGTCGGAGAGCCTGTTCGCTCTGCTCAATCAGATCGACGAATTCGACGCAGCCGGACTCTATGGCGTCGATACGCTGACCAAGCTCTCGCACGGCGAGGCCTATCTCAATCTGTTCAGCAATCGGCTGGAACAAGGCGGGCTCTATATCTTCGACGAACCGGAGGCGGCCCTTTCGCCATCCCGCCAGATCGAATTCCTGCGGCTGCTCCGGGCACGCGAACTGGCGCGGGACAGCCAATTCATCATTGCGACCCATTCGCCCCTGGTCATGGCCTATCCGGGTGCCACGCTGCTGCATCTGACGGAGAGCGGGCTGATCGAGCGCCCCTACGCCATGACCGAGCATTTCCGCCTGATGCGGGAATTCTATCTCGACCCGGACGGCTTCATGGAGGCCCTATTCGGCGATCTCCCCGCCGAGGAATGAGGCCGCTATCGCCGCCGCCCAACCGCGCTTATCCACGGGACTGAGCCGCTTCATGGCATATTCGGCTTTCGAGGCGGCCGAGCGATTCTCGAAAGGCTGGGCGGCGAGCAGGCGGACCGGCGGATACATGCGGGTATAGCGGGCCCCCTTGCCGGCGCAATGGGCCGCATAGCGCGCCTCGACATCGTTGGTGATGCCGGTATAGAGGCTGCCGCCCTGGCATTCGATCAGATAGAGCCACCAGCGCCCATCCATGGCGTCAGGTCTTCCGCCGCCGCAGCATTCCCTTCAGCTCCGCAGGCGTCATCGCCCGGAACAGAACCACCGCCACGCCGTAAGCGCCGCCGCCGATCAGCACCAGCAGCGTCACCACCGCCAGGCGCGACCAGGCCCAGAGCGGCTCCAGCAGGATCTGCAGCCCGTACAGCGCCGCACTCATCGCCAGGCAGGCGGCGAGGATGCGCACGATCCGGATCTTCAGGCGGCGATCCATGGCGAAATGGTCGAGTTTTTTCAGGCGCCAGACCAGTATGCCGAAATTGAGCCAGGCGGCGGCGGCCGTCGCCAGCGCCATGCCGACCTGCTGCAGCGAACGCATCAGCAGCAGATTGAGCGCGACATTCACCACCATCGACGCCAGCGCCGCCTTGACCGGGGTGGTGGTGTCGTGACGGGCGAAGAAGGAGGGCGTCACCACCTTGATCAGCACATAGGCCGGCAGGCCGAGCGAGAAGGCGGTCAGCGTGCGGGCGACCTGCACGGTGTCTTCGGCCGTGAAGGAGCCATGCTCATATAGCAGCGCGATGATCGGCTGGGCGATGACGGCGAAAGCGAACGCCGCCGGCAGGGTCAGCAGCAGGCCGAGCTCCATGGCGCGGTTCTGCGATTCGTCGGCCGCCGCCGTGTCGCCGGCGCGCAATTGCCGCGACAAGGCGGGCAGCAGCGCGGTGCCGATGGCGATGCCGACGATGCCGAGCGGCAGCTGGTTGAGGCGCTCGGCATAATAGAGATAGCTGACCGCGCCCTGTGCCACACCGGACGCGATCACCGTGTTCAGCACCACATTGACCTGATAGACGCCGGCGCCGACCGCGCCCGGCACCACCCGCTTCAGCAGGGTCTTCACTTCCGGCGTGAAGGCCGGCTTGACCCAGCGCAGGCTCATTCCGGCCTTCTTCATCGAGAAGAGCAGCCAGAGGAATTGCGAAATGCCCGAGGCGAACACGCCCCACGACATGGCGTGTCCGGCGGTCGGGGTGTAGGGCGCCAGCGCCAGCAGCACGGCGACCGAGGTGACGTTGAGCAGCACCGGCGTTCCCGCCGCCGCGGCGAAGCGCCCCAGCGCGTTCAGCACGCCGGATTGCAGCGACACCATCGAGATGAACAGCAGGTAGGGGAAGGTGATGCGGGAAAACTCCGCCGCCATCTCGATCTTGCCCGGCATGTCGTCGAAACCGGGCGCCAGCACATAGATCGCCCACGGCATGGCGATCTCCATCACGATCACCACCCCCAGCACCAGCACGCCCAGTACCGCATAGACCTGCTCGGCGAAATGCCGCGCCGCCTCCTGCCCCTCGCCTTCCAGCTTGCCGGTGAACAAGGGCACGAAGGCGGCATTGAACGCGCCCTCGGCGAACAAGGCGCGGAACATATTGGGAAAGCGGAAGGCAACAGCGAACGCATCCGCCACCAGCCCGGCGCCGAGATAGCGCGCCATCAGCGTGTCGCGCACCAAACCGGTGATGCGCGACAGGATGGTCCATCCGCCGATGGTGAAGACGGCCTTGGATAGATTCATGAAGCCCTCAGGCGCCGGGCGCGGCTTCCAGCCGCTGGGCTACCGCGCCAAGCTATGTTGCCTGTGTGACCACGGCTGTCGGCAGCGCGGGGCCGCACTTGCGGCCCGGAAAAAATAGAAACCGAGTGCTTCATTCAGCGGCGCCGCGCTTCTGATCCGACGCGCTCTCACCCCGGTCCGACAGCGCCAGGGTCAGGGCGTTCTTGATTTCGCGCTTTTTGCGCTCGTTCTCGACCTTCAGGCCGAACACGTCCTTCACATAGAACACGTCCACCACCCGCTCTCCGTAAGTCGAGATATGGGCCGAGGCGATCTGCAAATTCAGCTTGGTCATGGTCGAGGTCAGGTCGTAAAGCAGCCCGATACGGTCGCGGCCATTGATCTCGATGACGGTATGGGCGGCGCTGGCATTGTCGTGGATCAGCACGCGCGGCGGCACCGGGAACATCTTGGTGCGCGACTTGATCGAATCGCGCCGCTTGGCCAGTTCGCGGTCGAGACGCAGGCGGCCCGACAGAGCCTGTTCGATCAGGCTGGCCAGCTTGGCGCGGCGGGTGCCGCTGTCGATCGGATCGCCGACCGCGTCCTCGATCAGGAAGCTGTCGAGCGCCATGCCGTTGGTCATGGTGATGATCTTGGCGTCGACGATCGAGGCGCCGGACAAGGCCATGGCGCCGGCGATGCGGGCGAACAGGCCGGGATGGTCGGCGGCATAGAGCGTCACCTCGGTCACCCCGCGCCCGGCATCGACCCGCCAATCGAGCGTCAGCGGCGCCGAACTGGCTTCCGCCTGGCGCAGCAGTCGGGCATGGCGCAGATGGGTCTCGGTGTCGAAGCTGACCCAATAAGCTGGATAGCCGCGCGCCAGATGCGCCTCGATATCGGACTCGCTCCAGCGTTCGGCCTCGAGCTTCTTCTTGAGCTCGTTCTGCGCCGCCTCGACCCGGAACTCGCGCCGTTCGACATCGATGCCGCCCGACATCACGTCGAGCGCGCGCCGATACAGCTCGCGCAGCAAGCCGGCCTTCCAGCTGCTCCAGACATTGGGTCCGACAGCGCGGATATCGGCGACAGTCAAGGCCAGCAGCAGGCGCAGGCGCTCGGGGCTCTGCACCTCGGCGACGAATTTGGCGATAGTGGCGGGGTCGTCGATGTCGCGCTTGAAGGCGGTGTTCGACATCAAGAGGTGATAGCGCACCAGCCAGGCCGTGGTTTCGGTCTCTTCGTCGGTCAGGCCGAGGCGCGGACCCAGCTTCAGCGCCACCTCGGCGCCCAGTTCCGAATGGTCGCCGCCGCGGCCCTTGGCGATGTCGTGCAGGAAAACGGCCAGATAAAGGGCGCGGCGCGACTGGATGGCGTGGATCGCCTCGGACGCCACCGGCGTGTCGGCCTTCATGTTGCCCTGTTCGAGGCGGTGCAGGATGCCAACCGCCTGCACCGTGTGCTCGTCGACCGTATAGACGTGATACATGTCGAACTGCATCTGCGCCACGACACGGCCGAAATCGGGAATGAAGCGGCCCAGCACGCCGGCTTCGTTCATATGGCGCAGCGCCTTTTCCGGGTCCTTGCGCGAGGTCAGCATTTCGACGAACAGGCGGTTGGCCTCTTCGTCATGGCGCACCTTGTTGTCGATGCGCCGCAGATTCTGGGTGATCAGCGACAGAGCATGCGGATGGATGTCGAGATCGGTATCCAGCGCGGTGGCGAACAGGCGGATCATCTTGACCGGATCGTCGATCAGATCCTGCTCGGTCTCGATGTCGAGGCGGCCGCTTTCCTGCACGAAGCCGTCGACCTTCTTGAGGCGCAGGATGGCCGGCCAGCGCAGCTTCGGTTTGCGCTTATGCTGCTCTTCCAGCAGCGCGCAGAAGATACGGGTCAGGTCGCCGACATCCTTGGCGATCAGGAAGTAATGCTTCATGAAGCGCTCGACGCCGGTGGTGCCGCCATGGTCGGTATAGCCCATGCGCGCGGCGATTTCCGGCTGGCGGTCGAAGGTCAGGCGGTCTTCCATCCGCCCGGTCAGGTAATGCAGGTGCGAGCGCAGGGTCCACAGGAAGGTCTGCGCCTTGGCGAAACGGTTGGCGGCGTCCTGGCTCAGCACACCGAGCGACACCAGTTCCTCCACCTCATTGATGACATAGAGATATTTGGCGATCCAATAGAGGGTGTGCAGGTCGCGCATCCCCCCCTTGCCGTCCTTGATGTTGGGTTCCAGCACATAGCGCGCCTCGCCCAGGCGGGAATGGCGCTCGGCGCGCTCGGCCAGTTTGGCCTCGACGAATTCCTCGCCCGTGCCCGAGACGATCTCGGCGCGGAAGCGGCGCTTCATTTCCTCGAACAAGGGCTGGTCGCCCCACACCCAGCGCGCTTCCAGCAGCGCGGTGCGGATGGTCATGTCGCTCTTCGACTGCTTGAGGCACTCATCGACGGTGCGGGTCGAATGGCCGACCTTGAGGCCGATGTCCCACAGCAGATAGAGCATGTATTGCACCACCTGCTCGGCCCGCGCGCTGCGCTTGGGCGGCAGCAGGAACAGCAGGTCGATGTCGGAATGAGGCGACAGCTCGCCGCGGCCATAGCCGCCGACCGCGACCACGCTCATCAGCGGCACGCCCGCCTTTTCCTTCTCGCTGCCGGCCGGAAATTCATAGTCGGTGGCGTAGTCATAGGCCAGGCGCACCAGCTGGTCGATCAGGAAGGCTTGCTCATGCACCGCCTCGGTGCCGATGCCGCTGATCTCGAAGCGCCGCTTAACCTCGGCGTGGCTGGCTTGATAGGCCTCCTTGAAGAGGGCCAGAACCGCGATGCGCCGCTTGGTCTTGTTGAGCCCCTCCGCCGCCAGCTCGTCGAGCCTTATGGTCAAAGCCTTGCGGTCGATGATGCTGCGCTGATTGCGGATCTTTTCGCTCATGCGGGAAGTATATCGTGCGGATTGTCCCGGAGGCATCGAATTTTCCGAGGACTTCAGGCAACACGGACCGGCTTCGCCTTACACGGACAGCCACGGACCACACGGAAAAGCGCCGCAGGCACTTCTTAAAAGCCTCGGCGCCCCGATAGGCTGGAATTATTGCCTGCGGCATTTGTGCCTCGGCCCGTGTCCGTCCGTGGCTGTCCGTGTCCGTCCGCGTTGCTGCGAGCGCCGGGCCAGACTCAAGCAGCGGGGAGATTCAGCGTAAACCGCGCCCCAATCACGTTGCCCTGCTCGTCAACCCGATTGACCGCCGTCAGCGTGCCGCCATCGGGAAGTATATCGTGCGGATTGTCCCGGAAGCATCGAATTTTCCGAGGACTTTAGGCAACACGGACCGGCTTCGCCTTACACGGACAGCCACGGACCGCGCGGAAAAACGCCGCAGGCACTTCTTAAAAGCCTCGGCGCCCCGATGTGCTGGAATTATTGCCTGCGGCACTTGTGCCTCGGTCCGTGTCCGTCCGTGGTTGTCCGTGTCCGTCCGTGTTGCTGCGAGCGCCGGGCCAGACTCAAGCTGCGGGGAGATTCAGCGTAAACCGCGCCCCGATCACGTTGCCCTGCTCGTCGACCCGATTGGCCGCCGTCAGCGTGCCGCCATGGGCTTCGGCGATCTGTTTCGAGATCGACAGGCCGAGGCCCGAATGGGTACCGAATTTCTCTTCCTGCGGGCGCTCTGAATAGAAGCGCTCGAAGATGGCCTCCAGCTTGTTGGGCGGGATGCCGGGGCCGTTATCCTCGACCGCCACGACGATGCGGCGGTCCATGCGCCGCCCCGACAGCACCACCGTGCCGCCCGGCGGGCTGAAGGACAAAGCGTTGGCGATCAGGTTGCGCACGATCTGGCCAAGGCGGGATTCCAGACCTGAGACATTGAGTTCGTCCTCGGGATCGACCGCCAGGGTGATCGAGACCGACCGGCTGGCGCCGCTGTCGTGATAGATGCTGGCGATGGCCGACAAGGCCTGGCGCATCGACACCGTGGCGCCCTCGTCGCGCGACAATTCGGCGTCGAGGCGCGAGGCGTCGGAGATGTCGCTGATCAGGCGGTCGAGGCGGGTCACGTCGTCCTGGATGATGGCGAACAGGCGGTCGCGCTGCACCGGATCGGAGACGCGGGTCGCGGTCTCGACCGCGCTGCGCAAGCTGGTCAGCGGGTTCTTGATCTCATGCGCCACATCGGCGGCGAAGGCCTCGATGGCGTCCATGCGGCGCCACAGCACTTCGGTCATGTCCTTCAGGGCGCCGGCCAGCTCGCCGATCTCGTCGTTGCGTCCACCCAGGTCGGGGATCACATGGCGCCGGCCATGGCCGCGCCGCACCCGGTCCGCCGCCGCCGCCAGCACGCGGATCGGCCGGGCGATGGTGCCGGCCAGATAGAGCGACAAGGCGATGGTGATGGCCAGCGACAAAGCAAAAGCCTGGAAGATGGTCAGCCGCACCTGGAACAGGCGTTGGGCGATGTCGTCGCCCGACGCGGTGACCTGCACCGCGGCCAGGATGCGCTTATAGCGCTGCACCGGCACCGCGGCCGACAGCAGCAGGCGGCGGTCCTGGGTCTTGCGCAGCGCCCAATTATGGTCGCCGACCAGAGCCCGCATCACTTCGGGGAAATCGGTGGCGCGCGCCCGCTTGATCTCGCGGTAGAGCGGCAAATCGTCGCTGCCCAGACGGGTCGCCAGCAGGAAATCGTAGACCCGGCGGAACAGGATGGTCGACCAGTTGAGGTCGAGCGGCGGCAGCTCCTCGACCTGCACCGGCTGGAAGGGCGAGAGCAGAGTGCGGGAATCGGCCAGCTCGTCGCCGGTGATGTCGAACAGGCGCGTGCGGGTGCGGGCCGGCGGCGCCAGGCGGCGGATCATCTGGCGGGCCATCTGCGGCGACAGATCGGGCAGGGTGATACCATTGTCGATCACCGCGCCCTCGCCCAAGGCCGCCGCGATCATTTCGGCGCGGTTGCGCAGAGACAGAAGCTCGGCCTCGACCAGTTCGTTGCGATAACGGTCGAGATAGAACAGGCCGCCGACCAGGATCACCGGGGCCAGCATGTTGACCGCCAGAATCCGCCAGGTCAGCGGGGAGCCGAACAGAAAAGGGCGGTTACGTATCACTCTTCGTCGCGATAGCGATAGCCGACGCCGTACAGGGTCTCGATCTGGCTGAATTCAGGATCGGTGTCGCGGAACTTCTTGCGCAGACGCTTGATGTGGCTGTCGATGGTACGGTCGTCGACATAGATGTGCTCGCCATAGGCGGCATCGATCAGCTGGTCGCGGTTTTTGACATGGCCCGGGCGGGTCGCCAGGGATTTCAACAGCAGGAACTCGGTCACGGTCAGATCCACCGTCTGTCCTTTCCAGGTGCAGGCATGGCGGGCCGTGTCGAGGATCAATTCGCCGCGCACGATGGTCTGTGCCGGCTGCGACGCCTCTCCTTCGCGCGCCAATTCGCCCCGGCGCAGCAGCGCCCGGATGCGTTCGATCAGAAGGCGCTGGGAAAATGGCTTTTTGATGTAGTCGTCGGCGCCCATGCGCAGGCCCAGCACTTCATCCACCTCGTCATCCTTCGAGGTCAGGAAGATGACCGGAATGGCCGAGGTCTTGCGCAGGCGCTGCAGCAGCTCCATCCCGTCCATGCGCGGCATCTTGATGTCGAGGACCGCCAGCTCGACCGGCTGCGACTGCAAGGCCCGCAGGGCTTCGGTGCCGTCGGTGAAGGTCTTTACGCGGAACCCCTCGGCTTCGAGGGCGATGGAAACCGAGGCGAGGATATTACGGTCGTCGTCGACCAGGGCGATGGTGGCGGTCAAGATAAGGATTCCAATACGATATCGTAGACTCTGATCCTAACAGCCTTCTCGAGCCGTAACCACCGGCTCGGTTTTATCACAGAAACGACAACGCTGTCAGGGTAACCCATTGAATATAAAGGCCTTGCTCGGCCGTGGATGGCGACGCTATGGTCGGATCAAGGGGGATAGATACAGATGCAACAAATTCCTCCAGCCCGGGAGCGCGCATATATGAACAAGGTCGGAAATTTCGGTGCGGTGACGCACCATGCGAAGCTGCTTGCCTGGGTCGATGACATCGCGCAGCTTTGCGAACCCGCCGCGATTCACTGGTGCGACGGCTCGGAGTCCGAGTTCGAGATGCTGACCGAGCGCATGGTCGCCTCCGGTACCCTGCTGCGCCTCAACCCCGCCAAGCGCCCCAATTCCTTCCTGGCCCGTTCCGACGCCGCCGACGTCGCCCGCGTCGAGGACCGCACCTTCATCTGCTCGAAGCACGAGAAGGATTCCGGCCCGACCAACAATTGGATGGACCCCGCCGAGATGCGGACCAAGCTGGACGGCCTGTTCAAGGGCTGCATGCGCGGCCGCACGCTCTATGTCGTGCCCTTCTCGATGGGCCCGCTGGGCAGCCCGATCGCCCATATCGGCGTCGAGCTGACCGACAGCCCCTATGTGGTCGCCAGCATGCGCACCATGACCCGCATGGGCCAGGGCGCCCTCGACGTCCTGGGCACGGACGGCGAGTTCGTCCCCTGCGTCCATTCGGTCGGCAAACCGCTGGCGGTGGGCGAGGCTGACGTCGCCTGGCCCTGCTCGCCCGCCAACATCGTCATCGCCCATTTCCCCGAAGAGCGCTCGATCTGGTCGTTCGGCTCCGGCTATGGCGGCAACGCCCTGCTCGGCAAGAAATGCTTCGCGCTGCGTATCGCCTCGGTGATGGCGCGCGACGAGGGCTGGCTGGCCGAGCATATGCTGATCGTCGGCATCGAGAATCCGGCCGGCGAGAAGACTTATGTCGCCGCCGCCTTCCCCAGCGCCTGCGGTAAGACCAATTTCGCCATGATGGTGCCGCCCAAGGGCTTCGAAGGCTGGAAAGTATGGACGGTCGGCGACGACATCGCCTGGATCAAGCCCTCCGCCGACGGCACCCTGCGCGCCATCAACCCCGAGGCCGGCTTCTTCGGCGTCGCCCCGGGCACCGGTGCGGCGACCAATCCCAACGCCATGGCGATGCTGCACGCCAACACCATCTTCACCAATGTCGCGCTGACCGACGATGGCGATGTGTGGTGGGAAGGCATGACCGACACTCCGCCCGCCCATCTGATCGATTGGAAGGGCCAGGATTGGGCGCCGGGTTCCAAGGACAAGGCCGCCCATCCCAACGCCCGTTTCGCCTGCCCGGTGTCGCAATGCCCCAGCGTCGATCCGGCCTGGGAAGATCCGGCCGGCGTGCCGATCTCGGCCTTCATCTTCGGCGGCCGCATGTCGAAGAACATGCCGCTGGTGTTCCAGTCCTTCAATTGGGCGCACGGCGTCTATCTGGCCGCCACCATGGGCTCGGAAGCCACTGCCGCCGCCGTCGGCCAGGCGGCGACGCGCCGCGATCCGATGGCGATGCTGCCCTTCTGCGGCTACAACATGGCCGATTATTTCGATCACTGGCTGTCGATCGGGCAGAAGCTGACCAATCCGCCGCCGATCTTCCGCGTCAATTGGTTCCGCAAGGACGCCAACGGCAAGTTCCTGTGGCCCGGCTTCGGCGAGAATATGCGCGTGGTCGAATGGATCGTCGACCGCGTGCGCGGCCGCGCTGGCTCCGTCGAGGGCCCGCTCGGCCTGATGCCCAAGCGCGACGATCTGTGCTGGCTGGGCCTCGACTTCCCCGAGCAGCGCTTCGCGGAACTGATGACGGTGGACCGCGCCGCCGGTCTCGACGAGGCCGACCAGCAGCTCGACCAGTTC
>JAJPHO010000074.1 GCA_021325215.1 Alphaproteobacteria bacterium | reverse complement strand
CGACCCGTTATGGGCAATCGACTGGATCACGCTGGACCCGGCCAAGCCATGATCGGGTCGGCTTTGGCTACCCTCAGCCTGGCGGCCCCGCTCGACGGCTGGGCCGCTCCGCTGGCCGACGTGCCCGACGCGGTGTTCTCGGGCCGCATGATGGGCGACGGCATCGCCATCGATCCGACCGGCAACCGGGTGGTGGCGCCGTGCGACGGGCAGATCGTCCATCTGCACCACGCCCGCCACGCCGTGACCCTGCGCAGCCTGTTCGGGGCGGAAATCCTCATTCATGTCGGTCTCGAAACGGTCGCGCTGCACGGTCGCGGCTTCACGCTGCACGTCACCGAGGGCCAGTCCGTCAAAGCCGGCGATCCGCTGGTGTCCTTCGATCTCGACCTAGTGGGCCGCGAGGCCAAAAGCCTGATCACCCCGATCATCGTCACCAATGGCGACGAATTCCTGATCGAGAGCCGCATCGAGAACCGCGCCGTCGCCGCGGGCGAACCGCTGATGACCCTGCGCCGCCTGACCCAGCAGAGCAGCACCGCCGGCAGCGGTCCGCAGCCTGAGGCCGAGCGTAAAGTCGTCGTGCCCCTGGCGCACGGCATCCATGCCCGCCCGGCCGCCCGCCTGGCCGATCTGGTGAAGTCGCACGACGCCGAATTGACCGTGATCTGGGGCGAACGCCGCGCCAACGCGAAGAGCCCGGTCGCCCTGATGGGCCTGGGCATCGTCAAGGGCGGCGAGATCACCCTGTCCGCCCGCGGCCGCGAGGCCGGCACGCTGGTGATGGCGATGGCCGAGCTGATCGAGAGCGGCATGGGCGAGAGCGAAGCCGGCCATCCCGCCGGCGAGGCCCCGCCCGCCCCGGCCCATGCCGACTGGATCGAACCCGGCCTGCTGGGCGGCGTGCGCGCCGCGCCCGGCCTGGCGCTGGGCGTCGCCGTCCGTCTGTCCGCCGCCGAGATCGCCGTGGCCGAGGAAGGCCATGGCCCGGTCCACGAAGCCGCCTTGCTGAGCGACGCCCTGGCCGCCGTCCGCGCCCGCCTGACCCTGGCCGCCCAGGGCCATGGCCCGCAGGCGGCGATCATGGCAGCCCATCTGGCTTTCCTCGAAGACCCCGAGCTGACCGAAGCGGCCCGCGCCACCATCGGCCTCGGCAAGAGCGCCGCCTATGCCTGGCGGTCGGCCATCGGCAGCCAGATCGCCGTGCTGCGCACCCTGTCCGATCCGCGCTTCGTCGAACGCATCGCCGATCTGTCCGACCTCGAACGCCAGGTGCTGGTCGCCCTGGGCTGCGCCCCCGCCGAACAGGCCGCGCCGCTGCCCGAGGGCGCCATCCTGCTGGCTGAAGACCTGCTGCCCTCGCAGCTGGTCGGATTGGACCCTGCCCGTCTGGCCGGCATCGCCACCAGCCGGGGCGGCCCGACCTCGCATGTCGCCATTCTCGCCGCCTCGATGGGCATTCCCGCTCTGGTCGCCTGCGGCACCCTGCTCGACACCGTCGAAGAGGGCGTGCGCCTTCTGCTCGACGCCGATCGGGGCTGTCTGCGCATCGATCCGTCCGCCGAAGCGAGCGCCGAAGCCCAAGGCCGCATCGCCGAACGCGCCACGGCCCGCACCGCCGCCCAGGCGACCGCGCACCGGGCCTGTCACACCAGGGACGGCGTGCGCATCGAAGTGGCGGCCAATCTCGGTTCCGTCGGCGACGCCGAAAAGGCCGTCGCGGCCGGCGCCGAGGGCTGCGGCCTGCTGCGCACCGAATTCCTGTTCCTCGAACGCGACACCCCGCCGGACGAAGCCGAACAGGCCGAAGTCTATGGCGCCATCGCCCGCATACTGGGCGACCGTCCGCTGGTGATCCGGACTTTGGACATCGGCGGCGACAAGCCGGCGGCCTATCTGCCTATCCCTGAAGAAGAGAACCCGGCGCTGGGCCTGCGCGGCGTGCGCGTCAGCTTGTGGAAGCCGGACCTGCTCGAGATCCAGCTGCGCGCCATCCTGAAAAGCGTGCCGGCGGCGCAATGCCGCATCATGCTGCCGATGATCGCCAGCCTGTCCGAGTTCCGCCAGGCCAAGGCGCTGCTGGACCGCGTCAAAGGCGACCTGAACTTCGCCGGCCCGATCCAGCTCGGCATCATGGTCGAAACCCCGGCCGCCGCGGTGACCGCCGACATCCTGGCCGCCGAGGCCGATTTCCTGTCGGTCGGCACCAACGACCTGTCGCAATACACGCTGGCGATGGACCGCGGCAATTCCTCGGTCGCCGCCCAGATCGACGCCCTGCATCCGGCCGTGCTGCGCCTGATCGCCCAGGCGGCGAAGGGCGGCGCGCAGCATGAGCGCTGGACCGGCGTGTGCGGGGGCCTCGCCTCCGATCTTGCCGCCGTGCCGATCCTGATCGGCCTGGGCGTGCGCGAGCTGTCCGCCACCGCCAACCAGATCGCCGACATCAAGGCGCTGGTCGGATCGATGACCCTGAAAGAGTGCGAAGCGCTGGCCCGGCGCGCCCTGGCGTCGAGCTCCGCCGCCGAGGTGCGGGCCCTGGCCGCGGGAGGACAAGTCTGATGCGTTCCGTTCTCGAAACCCTCCAGCCGCTCGGCCGCGCCCTCATGCTGCCGATCGCGGTGCTGCCGATCGCCGGCCTGCTGCTGCGCCTCGGCCAGCCCGACATGCTGAACCTGCCCTTCGTCGCGGCAGCCAGCGATGCCATCTTCTCGCATCTGGGCCTGCTGTTCGCCGCCGGCATCGCGGTCGGCCTGGCCAAGGACAATAACGGCGCGGCCGCGCTGGCCGGCGCCGTCTGTTTCCTGGTCGCCCAGCAGAGTGCCACTGTGCTGATGCACACGCCCGATACGCTGTTGGCCGACGTGCCGGAGGCCTTTCGCGCCTCTACCCTGGCCGCCTTTCAAACCAAAGCGCTGGCCAAGCTGTCGGTGCCGATGGGGGTGATCTCGGGGGTGATCGGCGGACAGCTCTATAACCGCTTCCACACCTTCAAGCTGCCCGATTATCTGGCTTTCTTCGCCGTGCGCCGCTTCGTGCCGATCATCGCCGGCCTGGCCGGGCTGGTGCTGGCCATCCTGTTCGGCAGTGCCTGGGAATGGCTCGATCACGGCATCGACTCGGCCAGCCGCACCATCCTCGGGCTCGGCCCGGTCGGCATGGTGATCTACGGCATCCTCAACCGCCTGCTGATCATCACCGGCCTGCATCACATCATCAACAATCTGGCCTGGTTCATCCTGGGCACTTATCACGGCGCCACCGGCGACCTGAACCGCTTCTTCGCCGGCGATCCCAGCGCGGGCGTGTTCATGGCCGGCTTCTTCCCGGTGATGATGTTCGGCCTGCCGGCAGCCTGTCTGGCCATGTATCGCTGCGCCCGGCCCGACCGCCGCAAGGCGGTGGGCGGCATGCTGCTGTCGATGGCGCTGACCGCGCTGCTGACCGGCGTCACCGAGCCGATCGAATTCACCTTCATGTTCCTGGCGCCGGTGCTGTTCGCGGTGCATGCGGTGCTGACCGGCATCGCCTTCTTCGTGATGGACGCGCTGGGCATCCGGCTCGGCTTCTCCTTCTCGGCCGGCCTGTTCGACTATCTGATCAATTTCAAGCTCTCGACCCGGCCTTTGCTGCTGCTGCCGGTCGGCGCGGCCTATTTCGCGCTCTATTACGCGGTGTTCAGCTTCTTCATCCGCCGCTTCGACCTGAAGACGCCGGGCCGCGAGGATGCGGCGCCGGTCGCCGCCAGCGCGGCCATCAAGGCCAGCTCGCGCGGCGAAGGCTTCATCCTGGCGCTGGGCGGAGCGGCCAATCTGGTCAGCGTCGATGCCTGCACCACCCGGCTGCGGTTGATCGTCGCCGATCAAGGCAAGGCCGACGAGGCCGCGCTGCGGGCGCTCGGCGCCAAGGGCGTGGTGCGTCCGTCCGACAAGGCGCTGCAGGTGGTGCTGGGTCCGATCGCCGATCAGGTGGCGGGGGAAATCCGCGCCAGCTGGTCCGGCCCCTCCGCCGCCCCCGCCGCGGTTCAGGTCGCTCCGGCACCGGCCGTCGCCGCGCTCGACGCCTCTTCCCTGGCCGAGGCGCTGGGCGGCAAGGCCAATATCGCCGAGGTGCTGGCCCGCTCCAGCCGCCTGCTGGTGACGGTGCGCGACGGCGCCAAGATCGTCGAGGACAAGCTGCGCCAGGCGGCGCCGCGCGGCGTGGTCAAGACCGGCGAGACGCGCTGGCAATTGATCGTGGGTGAAGACGCCGATGGTTTGGCCGAGGGCTTGGCGCTAGGCTTGGGGGCATGAATGCTCCGCACGCTACCGACATCGCCGGCCTGATCCTGGCCGGCGGACGCGCCACCCGCATGGGCGGCCGCGACAAAGCCGAAATCGAGCTGGCCGGCCAGACCCTGCTGGCCCGCGCCATCGCCCGGGCCCGCCCGCAGGTCGGACGCCTGCTGCTGAACGCCAACCGCGATCCGGCTTCGTTCAGGCGCTATGGCCTGCCGGTGCTGCCGGATACCATCGGCGATCATTGGGGTCCGCTGGCCGGCATCCTGGCCGGGCTGGACCATCTGCGCGACACCTGGCCGCAGATAAAATGGATGGCCAGCTTCCCGACCGATTCGCCTTTCTTTCCGGAAGATCTGGTGGCCCGATTGGCCGAGGCGCTGCCTGGCCATGAACTGGCGATGGCGACATCGCGAGGCCGACCCGAGCCGGTCTTCACCTTGTGGCCGGTCGCCATCGCCGCCGAGCTGCGCGGCGCGCTGAGCAACGGGGTGCGCAAGGTCGAGGATTTCGCCCGGCGCTATCCGTTGGCCAGCGTCGACTTCCCCGCCGACAGCTTCTTCAACGTCAATACGCCGGACGATCTGCAGCTCGCCGCCAAGCGGCTTTAACCCGGATTTCTCAAACCCTTGACGCTGGCACGGAGAAAAAAATGGCGACAGGTCAGACGCCGGAGGCAGCCAAGCCTGGCTGGCTTGGCGGCATGCCGTGTCTCTCTGGATCGTCTCCCCGCAACGCGATGCCAACGCCAAGGGTTTGAGAAATCCGGGTTAATTGCTCGACACGTCGGTTGGCAGAACAGGTGCCGTGCCGAGGAAGGTCTGGCCTTCCGCCGGGCTGAAATAGACTTTGTTCTGGCTGTAGGAGATCAGCACGCGGTGGCTGATCAGGAAATCGGCGCCCAGCACCATGTCGTCGCCGATATCGCGCTGGCGGCTGGTAATGCTGCCGGTCCTGGGCGCCGAGGCTCCGGCCGGCGGGTTGAAGGAATGGATCTTCACCTTGGCGGGCGCGATCACTTCCGGGCCGAACGCTATCTTGTCGAAGCTGCCCAGCCAGGCCCGGCTGCTGTAGCCGTCGAAGACATCGGGAATGGAATCGGCTTCCGGCGAACCGTCACTGTCGACGCCGACCTCATGGGCGGCCGTCAGGGACAGGCTGCTGTCCTTGTAGCCCGGATTGATGGCGGCCACCATGTCATGGCCGTTGACCGAGATCCGGATGTTGATGTGCGGGAAATTATAGACCGTGAAAGGCTCGACATTGAGCGGGCGTGTGATATTGGCCACCATGTCGGCGCCCACATAATGTTTGGTCCAATAAGCCAGCTTGGCGTCCTTGCACCCTTCCGGCCGGAACAGGTTCAGCGTCTGGTGCGCCGCGTCGATCTCGACGTCGAAATAAGCGAAGAAGTCCATGCCGAGCGTCGCCACCGCCCGGGGAGAGCCGAAATTGGGGAGTGAACCAGCCAGCCTGATCGGCAGATGGTCGACACTCATCACCACGTCGTGATCGGCGTTCGGACCCAGGGCAGCCTGTTTTTCCATGTCGCCCATGACGGCCTTCAGCGGCAGGCTGCGGTAATTGTCCGGCGTGACGCCGAAATCGCGCCCGGCGGCCTGCAGCAGCACGGTCGGCGCGCCCGGATCGAGCATATAGTCGATCGGATGATCGCCCATGGTGCCGGGAACGAACAGACGGCCCTGGTCGACCTTGAGCGGCAACGAGGCGGTCAGCTGAAGATTGCAGCCGGCCTGCGCGCCGGCGCCCGCCGCCAGGGCGGCGCCGGCCAGCAGGGCATATCCGAAACGGCTATATGACATGATCATATCTCCTTGCCGAGAAAGGGCTTGATGCCTGAATTGGTGAAATAGACTTTGTGCTGGCTGAACGAGAACAGAACCCGGTGACTGATCAGAAAATCGGCGCCCAGCACCAATCCCGCCTCGTTCAACACAGAATCACGCACCAGAGATCCGGTCCGCGGCTTGCTGGCCGGCGCCGAATCGAAGGACCGGACCCGCAGCCACGCCGGACTGATGGTCTCGCCGCCCAACGACACCGTGGCGAAATCGCGATACCAGGTCCGATGGCTGTAGCCGTCGAACAGATCCGGCATGGCGTCGATCTCCGGCATGTCCTCGCGGTCCGCCCCGAGCTCGTGGGCGGTGGTCAGCGAGAGGAAACTGTGGCGCTGCCCGGCATCGATGATCGCCCGTACCGGCTGGCCATCGACCTCGGCCCGCAGGGTGACGAAGGGGAAATTATAAGCGTTGAGGGGCTCGGCATTGGTCCCCTGGCCGAGGCCGGGAACCATCTCCGCCGCCGCGGCATGGCGATCCCAATAGCCTTCCTGGACCCCGTCGCAGCCGGACGGCCGGTACAGGATGATCAGATTGTCCGCGAGGTCGAATTCGAGGTCGAACCGGTCGAGAACATCGGCGCCCAGCATCGCCACCGAGCCCGGCACGCCGAAATCGGGCAGACTGCCTTTGACCACATAGGTCATCTGATCGATGACGACCTTGTCGGGCCCTTCATTGACGATGCCGAACGGCGGATCGGGCTTTTCGTAACCGAGCACGGTGCGGACCAGCTTGTAGGAGCTCATCTCCAGATCGCGTTTGGCGGCATTCAGCATCACGCTGCGATAGGCCGGATTGACCAGGAAATCGAGCTGATGGCCGTTGACGCTGCCGGACAGGAAAATCCGCCCGTCCTCGATATGGACCGGCAAATTGGCGACGGCGTCCAGCGTACAGCCGGCGCGCGCGGCCCCCGCGCCCAGGACGGCGGCAATCCCGAGCAGGATCGCAACGAACCTCATGACCGGATCTCCTCAGCCCGTGGTCGATGCACGGAACGCTAGCACTCGTCCGGCCGGCTCGCTTATTAAATGTCGTTAATGTGGACTGTGATTTGTAACAGTGGCGGTTCAGCGGCGATCCCACCAGGCCTGCAAAGCCGCGTCGGAAGCGTCGAGGAATTCGCCCGCGCCCTGGGCCATTTCCTCGAAGGCGGCGCGGTTGCGCTCGGACAGGCCGGTCAGCACGGGCAGACCCGACGCCAGGGCATCGAGGAATTCGGCGCGCAGGCCGCCCCCCTTGGCTTCCAGGCCGGAGAATTTATTGATGATCAGAAGATCGGGCGCCGCATCGATGGCCCGGCGCAGATAAGCGCTGGCATCGGCAACACCGGTCAGATCGACGCAGCAGGCCGAGGATTTGCCGCCGAGATTTTGCGAGATGCGAATGATGTCGCCGCTGGCGATGTCGATCATATCCATGCGCGGGCGGCCGTTGGCCTCCCGCGAAGAGCGTTGCAGGAGGCCACCAACCGCGACCCCTTGCCCCCGCAGGGAGTCGGCGAAACAAGCGAGCAGCTCCTCGACGTCGCCGCCTTCAGGATAGGCGACGACGCCGAGATGAAGCCGGTCAGCGATGGGCGAATTCGACGCCAGTCTTGCTCTTGAGTTCATCGAGCGTAACACCAGGCGCCATTTCCAGCAGGGTGAGGGGCTTGTTGCCCTTCTTATCGACGTCGAACACGGCGAGGTCGGTGACGATCAGATCGACCACGCGGGTGCCGGTCAGCGGCAAATTGCAGAACGGCAGGATCTTGTGCTCGCCATCCTTGGCGGTGTGTTCCATGGTGACGACGACGCGCTTGACGCCGGCCACCAGGTCCATGGCGCCGCCCATGCCCTTGACCATCTTGCCGGGGATCATCCAGTTGGCCAGGTCGCCATTGGCGTAAACCTGCATGGCGCCGAGCACCGAGAGGT
Source organism: Alphaproteobacteria bacterium (assembly GCA_021325215.1). Lineage (GTDB taxonomy): Bacteria > Pseudomonadota > Alphaproteobacteria > Rhodospirillales > Magnetospirillaceae > JAJPHO01. The sequence continues at coordinate 11,568 of JAJPHO010000074.1, read as the reverse complement.
TGATATGGCCGCCGCGCACCATGGCGAACGAATCGGCGGACGAGAAGAAGCTGGAATGGGGCAGCGTGGTCACGGTCTGCTTGCCGGCATTGATCAGGTCCGGGTCCTCTTCGCCCTCATAGGGGAAGGGGCCCATGCCGAGCATGCCGTTCTCGCTCTGCAGGGTGACGGTGATGCCATCGGGAATGTAATTGGCAACCAGAGTGGGGATGCCGATGCCGAGATTGACGTAGAAGCCGTCCTCGATCTCCTTGGCGGCGCGCGCCGCCATCTCTTCGCGGGTCCAAGCCATGGCGGTCAGTCCTTCTTCCGCGTGGTACGCTGCTCGATGCGCTTCTCGTAGCCTTTGCCCTCGATGATGCGCTGCACGAAGATGCCCGGCGTATGGATGTGATCGGGATCGAGATCGCCGATCTCGACCAGCTCCTCGACCTCGGCCACGGTGACCTTGCCGGCGGTGGCCATCATCGGATTGAAGTTCCGCGCGGTCATGCGATAGATCAGATTGCCTTCCTTATCGCCCTTCCACGCCTTGACGATCGAGAGATCGGCCACCAAACCGCGCTCCATCACATAGGACTCGCCGTCGAAGACGCGGATGTCCTTGCCCTCGGCCACCAGCGTGCCGTAGCCGGTCTTGGTGAAGAAGGCCGGGATGCCGGCGCCGCCGGCGCGGATACGCTCGGCCAGGGTGCCCTGCGGGTTGAACTCGAGCTCCAGCTCGCCCGACAGATATTGCTGGGCGAACAGCTTGTTCTCTCCGACATAGGAGCTGATCATCTTCTTGATCTGGCGGGTCTCGAGCAGCTGGCCGAGGCCGAACCCGTCGACGCCGGCATTGTTGCTGACGACGGTCAGACCCTTGACACCGCTCTTCTTGATCGCGGCGATGAGAAATTCCGGAATACCGCAGAGGCCGAAGCCCCCGGCCATGATGGTCATGCCGTCGAACAGCACGCCGTCGAGGGCGCTGGTCGCATCGCTATGAACTTTTTGCATTGATGCACCTGTGAAAGGCGGGAGGTGACTGAAGCCGAATAGGCTTTTTTTTTGAGCCTGTCAAATCACATAGGTGAGGCTTTTCAACCAGCGTTCAACCTGGGTATTTCCGCACCACTGTTGCGCATTGGTGACATGTAATAATATATTCATGCTTCGCCGATTGTGCGTTGCACCAGAGATCACTAGTCTCCGCACAGCAACTGACCTTCGGTCGTTGGTGGGGATTCATCAGCACGTACTGTGCCCCGTTTGCACTCCGCCCGGCAGGCTCGCCGGGCGGTCCTGTTCGTATTCGTCCGTGGGGGACTAACCATGCACTTCCGTCGTAACTTACGTTCCAAGCGCTTCCTCAAGCAGCTGCTGGCCCAGAGCGTCGCTCCGGCCGTGCTGACCGCCGCCCTGTGCGCGGCCCCGTCGGCTTATGCCCAGCAGACCACCTCCTCGATCGCCGGTCAGGTGCTGACCGCCGAGGGCGCCCCGGCCGCCGGAACCCAGGTTACCATCACCCACCTGCCGTCGGGCACCACCTCGACCTCGACCGTCGAGGCCAATGGCCGCTTCAGCGCCATCAGCCTCCGCGTCGGCGGCCCCTACACCATCCGCTTCGAGCCCCAGGGCGGCCAGCCCGAGGCCGTCACCGACGTCTATCTGCAGCTGGGCCAGACCTTCGCCCTCAACCTGACCCTGAAGCCCGCCGCGGCCGCCGCCGCCGGCAGCGCCCAGGAAATCGTCGTCAGCGGCCAGCGCGAGGAGCTGCGCATGGGCGCCCAGCGCGGCTTCAACCTCAACCAGATCGCAGACACCCCGACCGTCAGCCGCGACATCAAGGACGTCATCAAGCAGGACCCGCGCGTCCTGATCGATCCGACCAATTCGAACTCGATCCAGATCGCCGGCACCAGCCCGCGCTTCAACAGCCTGACCATCGACGGCGTCGTCGCCAACGACGATTTCGGCCTCAACAACAACGGCTATCCGACCCACCATTCGCCGATCCCGCTGGACGCGATCGACCAGCTGGCGGTGGCGATCTCGCCGTTCGACGTCGATTATGACGGCTTCCAGGGCGGCGACATCAATATCGTCACCAAGTCGGGCACCAACGATTTCCACGGCACCGGCTATTACTATTACAGCAACGACAAGCTGTCGGGTCAGAAGAGCGGCCAGTACAACAACGCCATCCCGCATTATCAGACCAAGTTCCGCGGCGGTTCCGTGGGCGGCCCGATCGTCGAGGACAAGCTGTTCTTCTTCGGCGCCTACGAGGATTTCACCACCTCGGCGCCCTCGACCTACGGCACCACCGACGGCGCCGGCGGCCCGAACAAGGTGCCCGGCCTGACCAGCGCCGAAGTGAACCAGGTCATCCAGATCGCCAAGACCAAGTATGGCTACGACGCCGGTTCGGTGGTCAGCTCGACCCCCGAGCATGACCGCACCGCGGTCGGCAAGCTCGACTGGAACATCAGCGACAAGCACCGCGCCAGCTTCACCTACGAGCGCTCCGAGACCAACCAGATCCTCGACGGCGGTTCCTCGGCCAGCAGCGGCGTGGCCTATCTGTCCTCGGCCAACAGCCTGACCGGCACGCCGCGCCTGGCGCTGTCGTCGAGCTACTACACCTATGGCCAGGTGATGAACAACTACGTGCTGCAGGAGTTCTCGGACTGGACCGCGGCCCTGTCGACCCAGCTGGAATTGGGCCGCAAGACCGTGGACAGCACCCGCACTCCGCTGAACGGCTACGGCATCGGCAACATCAACGTCGTCGTTCCCGGCGGTTCGGAAGTCGAGTTCGGCCCCGACATCAGCAGCCAGTCGAACGTGCTGACCACCAAGACCGACACCTATAAGGGCAAGTTCAAATATACCCTCGAGGATCATGAGTTCTCGGGCGGCTATGAACGCCTCGACAACGACTATTACGACCTGTTCATCCAGCGCAGCCTGGGCCAGTGGTACTTCGCCAGCCCGGCCGCCTTCCAGTCCGGCACCGCGTCGCGCTTCGCCTATGCCAACGCCTATACCGGCAACCCGCAGGACAACGCGGCGCTGTGGTCCTATGCCGAGAACAGCCTGTACCTGCAGGACCGCATCACCGTCGGCGAGGACTTCACCATCCAGGCCGGCCTGCGCGGCGAGTTCTACAATAGCGGCCAGACCCCGCTGTACAATGCCGGCTTCGCCGCCCGCTACGGCTTCGGCAACAATGCCACGCTGGATGGCCGCCATCTGATCCTGCCGCGCATCGGCTTCAACTGGCAGGCCAACGAGGACACCCAGGTCCATGGCGGCTTCGGCCAGTTCTCGACCCTCGGGCCGGCCGTGTGGATCTCGAACGACTACAATAATGACGGCTTCACCCAGCGCTCGCTGACCTCGCAGGCCGGCAGCTCGTCGCAGACGGCCGCGCTGAACGCGCTGCTGCAGACCAACAATCTGTATGTGCCGGCCGGCGCCCAGGCGCTGCTGACGCCGAATTCGGGCTTCGTCAACGCGCTGAACCCGAACTTCAACATCCCCAGCTCCTATCGCTGGGACCTGGCCGCCGATCACGATTTCGGCGAAGGCTGGAAGCTGTCGGCCGACATCCTCTACACCAAGGTCGCCGACGCCGTTTACTACCAGGATTTGCGCCTGACCCAGACCGGCACCGCGCCGGACGGCCGTCCGCTCTACGGCGTGCGGACGGGCGACACCCGCGGCGTCACCTCGGGCCAGGATCTGCTGCTGACCAACACCCATATGGGCGAGACCAAGAACGCCTCGCTGATCCTCACCAAGACCTTCAAGGACGAGGATTTCGGCACCTTCCGCATCAATGGCGGCTATTCCTACACCGACGCGGAAGACGTGAATCCGGGCACCAGCTCGGTCGCCTCGTCGACCTACGGCAACTTCACCACCTCCGACCCGAACCACCCGGGTCTGGCGACCTCGAACTACGAATCGACCCATGTGTTCACCACCAGCGTGACCTGGTCCAAGGCGTTCTTCGACGACGCCCTGACCTCGATCACCCTGCTGGGCACCCTGCGCTCCGGCCTGCCCTACAGCTACACTTTCGGCTGCGGCAGCAACAACGGCCCGTTCGGCGATTCGGGTTGTATCCAGGGCAACAACCGCGAACTGTTCTACGTGCCGACCGGCGCCAACGATCCGCATGTGAACTGGGCCCTGAGCTCGGTCACCCCGGCGCAGATGGCCGCCTATGTCGACCAGTACGGCCTGAACAAGTTCCGCGGCCAGATCGCGCCGCGCAACGGCTTCAACGCCCCCTGGTTCAACACCCTGGACATGCATGTCCTGCAGGAGCTGCCGACCCTGTTCGAGGGCCACAAGCTCCAGCTGACCCTGGACACCGTCAACCTCAGCAACCTGATCTTCCCGGGCTGGGGCCGTCTCGAGCAGGTCGCCTTCCCGGGCACCGTGCCGGTCACCGTGCCGAAGATCGTCAATAACCAGTACGTCTTCACCAGCGCGCTGCAGGGTCCGAACCAGCAGTTCCAGGCCCGTCCGTCGATCTGGCAGATCCAGGTCGGCCTGCACTACTCGTTCTGATAAAGGCCGCCGCCGCTTCCCCCGGGGAAGCGGCGGCCTCGCCCGGCGATCTGCATTTGTTGTTGCGGCCTGACGGCCGTTTTTTTTATGTCCGGAGACGGAGCGCCACCACGGTGCGGACGTTCTGCGGGCGGATCAAGACGCCGCCCGTCCACGCCCTGGAAGAGCGTGCCGCGCCGATCGCGGCCAGGTCCGGACAGGTCAGCCGGACGCCTCGCGGCGGAGCCTCGCCTGCGCCAAACCGGCTCTTTCGCCGAGGCAACATTGTGCCGCCCGGACACTTTCGGCATGACGGCTCCCACCTGCCCGATACATCCGGACAGGCGCGGAATTCCTCGATGAAATGAAATCGTTGCGGCCGGTCAGTTCTTCGGCCAGGAGGCGATTTGCGCCTTCTTCTGGGCCAGCGTCTTGGGCGTGTTGGGCGGCAGCGCGGTACCCTTGCCGAGCGGGAACGAGCGGGTCGGGACACCCTTGTCGACCCGTACTTCGCAGTCGGGACGAGCCGTATCGTAAAAGTAATAAGTGACCCCCGGACGGGCCAGCTTGCGGCCGTCGACCAGCAGATGGTGGTAGAGCGGCGGCACCACCTGCATCACGGCGCGTCCCTGCTCGCCCTGGAACTGCAGGATGATCCGGTTCAGCGGCAGGGTGACGAAGTCGCCCAGGCGGCAGCCTTCGGTCAGCACCGGATCGAGCTTGCCGAAGGTCCACCACGGCTCCTTACGGGGCGGCAGCGGCACCCAGCGGCTTTCGTCGATGGCGGGCAGGTTCTGGAACGGGCCGGGATAGGGCGCGCGCTCCAGCGTATTGCCGGCTTCGGGCGGGTCGGGCGGCGGTTCGTGATAATCGAGCGGCGGGGACTTGGCGAAAGCCGGAGCCCAGACAGGAGCCATGATCAGCAGAAGGAGAACGGGCAGCGCTTTCACCAGCGCATCTGCCCGCCGATCTTCTTGCTCTTGTCGCCGCCGACCTGACTGAACGCTTTCAGCGAACCGCCATCCTGCAGCTTGCTCATCAACACCCATTCCTTCACCGCCATGAAACGAGGCGCCAGGAACTTATACGTGTCACGCAGCAAAACCGGGTTCTGTTGCGAGATCTTCATCTCGGCGGCCTGCCAGCGGTCGAGGATGTCGTCCCACGCCATCAGGCGGATATGCAGATCGTCGCGGCGGTCGCGGATATAGGCGATCTGGGTGCTGAGATTGCGCAGCACCGACAGGATCTCGCCGGTCTGGGCGTCGACCTCGAGGAACATCTGCTCGAATTCCTTGACCGCGCTCTCGCCCAGGCGCGCCACCTGGTCGGCGATCTCCAGCACGCTCTTTTCGCGGCCATAGAGGCGGCGCAGCTGCTGGATCTTGTCGTCCATCATCTTGACGCGGCGGAAGCGGTCGCGCAGCGCCTCGATATAGGCCAGCTCGCGGGCCAGCTCCTCGACGTGCTGGATCACTTTCTCTTTTTCGTCGCGGCCATAGCCGAGCTTTTCGGCGGCTTCGCCGAAAGCGGCGCTGATCTGCTTCTTGATGGCCGGGTCCTCGGCCAGCTGCAGCAGCTCGTCGGGATCGGTGATCATGGTCTCGCCGCCGGACATCCAATTGACCAGCTGCAGGCTGACGCGCTGATAGGCGATTTCCTGATGGCGCTTGGACAGCGACCACGATGCCTCGCGGGTCAGGATCTCCTTGGGCAGCGGATCGCCGATGCGCAGGCCCTTGACGTATTTCAGGCCCTTGCCGACCTGTTCGAGCATCAAACCGTCGGCGCCGGTGGGGTCGATATCGAACTCCTTCATGATGCCCTTGAGGGTCAGCACGACATCGTTCTTGGCATATTTCGCCACCAGCGTCGGCTCTTTGTCGACGGCGGAAATCTGGAAAAACACATCTTCCATCTTGTGGAAGAACCAATGGGCAAAGGAAATCTTGGGGACGGCGTCCGTTTCAGACTTTCCCCAGGAGACGCTGCCAGCGGGAGCTTCCGTTTGATCGGCCATCTTCTCACTCGAAACCCGTTAGACGATTTCTATCATAGCGGCAGCTGTCCGCCATAGCTCTTGATTCTTGCATGGTCCCGGTTTCATTGTGGCGCACCATGATCAAAACCCTCGATTCCGATCAGCGCGCCGAGCTGGGCCGCAGATTGCCGGACTGGCACACCGCTTCCAGCCGCGATGCTATCGTCCGCACTTTCAAATTCGCCGATTTCGTCGAAGCGTTCGGCTTCATGACCCAGGTGGCGCTGCTGGCCGAGAAGATGGACCATCATCCGGAATGGTCGAACGTCTATAACCGGGTCGAGATCACACTCACGACCCATGACTGCAACGGCCTGTCAGTGCGCGATGTCACCTTGGCCGAGGCGATCGACAAGCTGGCAGCGCGATGAAGCGCATTCTGCAGGCGGCCGGCCTGGCGCTGACCCTGGCCGCGGCCCCCGCTTTGGCCAAGACCGTGCCGGCCGCCCAGCCCGCCACCCTGTCGCCGGCCAAGCAGCTGGCCGAGCGGCTCAAGCAGGCCAAGACCGCCGATCCTTCCGTCCAGTTCCAGCTCGGCCTCGATTACCGCAACGGCAACGGCGTGCCGCGCGACGCGGCCCAGGCCTATAAATGGATCAGGCTGGCGGCCCAGGGCAATTTGGCCGAGGCGCAATATACCGTCGGCCTGATGGATGCCGCCGGCGACGGCACGCCGCGCAAGCTGACCGACGCCGCCGACTGGTTCCGCAAGGCATCGAAGCAGGGCCATCTCAAGGCGACCATCCTGCTGGCCGACATGTCGCGCGACGGCACCGGCACCGCCGTCGACCTGATCCAGGCGGCGCGTCTGTACCGCATCGCCGCCGAACGCAACGACATGCATTCGATCATCGCGCTGGCCAACGCCTATCTCAAAGGCGAGGGCGTGCCGAAAAGCGCCAACGACGCCGCCAACTGGCTGCGGCGCGGCGCTTGGCTCGGCAATGAAGATGCGCGCTACCGCCTGGCCATCGTGCTGCTCGACGGCGATCCGGCCCGGCGCACCGGCCACAAGCCCTCGCGCAATGGCCTCGAAGCCGCCTTCTGGCTGCAGGCCGCCGCCGAACAGGGCTATGCGCCGGCGCAATATTCGCTGGGAATGGCTTATTACGGCGGCATCGCCATGCCGCTCGACCGCTATAAGGCGCTGGACTGGATCAACCGCGCGGCCGACCAGACCTATGCGCCGGCGCTGCGGCAGCTGGCCTTCTTCTACCGGACCGGGCGCTTTACCGCCAAGGACCCGCAGCGGGCCCTGATGTATCTCGAGCTGGCCGAGCAGTTCGGCGACAAGCTCGCCCGGGTCGACCGCGAAGAGGTGATCAAAGACGTTCCCGCGCCTCTGCAACAAATAGCGAAAAAACGAGCCCAGGAATGGCTTTCCGGGCGCGGATTGTAGTTTTTCGTTACGAGATTCAAGTTTCCTTTACTCGGGCCGGCACATATACTAGACAGTCGCTTTTTGGAAGACCTAAGACGCTGAACTGTCATGACCAACCGAGTGATCATAGCGCTGCTGGCCGGCATGATCGGTGTGGGGACCGCCCACGCCGAGACGCCCGTGCGCGCGCAAAGTCTCTCGCTCGGCGGGGCGGCCATCGCCACTTCGGACAGCGCGCGGATCACCATCTACCAGGCTGACAGCGGTGTCTCCGCCGGCGTCGGCTCGAGCAATTCCAGCCTCGCCTCCAGCCCGTTCGGCAGCCCCGGCATGCAGACCGGCGGGTTCCTTGCCTGGCAGAGCAGCATCTACCGCATCGATGCGACCCTCGACCCCAGCTTCGATGGCCAGACCATGGCCGGCGTCGGCGCTTCGATCGTGCCGCGCCCCGGCGAGCTGGGCACCAGCTACGGCGTGCATATCGGCACCGCCTGGGCCTCGACCGATCATTTCACCATCAACCCGGCCTCGGGCCTGGGCCTGGCCGAACTGGCCGCGCCGACCAACAATATCAGCGTCAGCCTGTCGATCAGCCATTCGCTGAGCCCGAACCTCAATCTGATCGGCCTGGCCGAAGCGCAACGCCAGTTCGGCAATCCCGCGCTGGATGGCAGCTATGGCAGCGGCGTCGGCCGCCTGGTCGTCGGCGCCGGCATCGGCTACAAGTTCTGATCGATCTTCAGCACGACCTTTCCGGTCGAGCCGCGTCTCCGTAACAGATCCAGCCCTTCATTCGCGCCTTCCAGCGGGAAGGTCGCCGATATTTTCGGCTTGATGCGGCCTTCGCGGTACCAGCCCAGCAATTCCTGGAACCCTGCCCGCAATTCGTCGGCATGGCTGCGGCGATAGGCGCCCCAGTAATAGCCGATCACCGTCAGGTTCTTGACCAGCAGCAGATTGGCCGGAATTTGCGGCACCTCGCCGCAGGCGAAGCCGATCACCAGCAGCCGCCCTTCCGGCGCCGTGCAGCGCAGGGAGGTCTCGAACAGTTCGCCGCCGACCGGATCATAGACCACGTCGACGCCGCGCCCGGCGGTGAAGGCGCGCACCTTGGCCTTCACATCCTCGTCGCGGTAATTGATCAGATGGTCCGCTCCATGGGCCTGGGCCACCGCCAGCTTTTCGGCGCTGCCCGCCGTGGCGATCACGGTCGCCCCCAGCGCATGGCCGATCTCGACCGCGGTAAGCCCGACCCCGCCCGCCGCGCCGTGTACCAGCAACACCTCGCCCGCCTTCAGCCCCGCCCGCGCCGTCAAGGCATGGTGTGAAGTGCCATAGGCGATGGGAAAGCCGGCGGCGGTGACGAAATCCATCTCGTCGGGAATCGGGATCACATCCGCCGCCGCGGCGATCACCTGCTCGGCATAGCCGCCCGCCCCGACCGCCGCCATCACCCGGTCACCCGGCTTCAGCCCGGTCACCCCGGCGCCGGTTTCGACGACCCGGCCGGCCACCTCCATGCCCGGCGCGAAAGGCGGCTGCTGGCGTTCCTGATAGCGCCCGGCCAGCATCAGCGTATCGGCGAAATTGAGCCCCGCCGCCGCCACCGCGACGCGCACGCCGCCCGGCTCGAGATCGGGCGGCGGCACGTCCTGCAGCTTGAGGCGGGCCTGTTCGTCCAGTTCGCGGCAGATCATCGCCTTCATTGAGTATTTCCTCTGGGTTGACTTTGGCGCGATGGAAAGGCATTGGTTCGGCCATGAAACACATTGTTACCATCGCCTTCGCCGCCGCCTTCGTTCCTCTGCTGGCCAACGCCGCGGACAGCGCCAAGCTGCTCGGCAAGTCGGGCGACTGGGAAAGCTTCACCTACAATGAGAAGGGCGGCAAGGTCTGCTATATGGCCAGCCAGCCCAAGCGCAGCGTCGGCACCATCAAGGACCGCGGCAATGTGTTCTTCACCATCACGCACCGCACCACCGACAAGAGCATCGGCGTGATCAGCGTCGACGCCGGTTTCGTCTACAAGAAGGATGCTCCCGCCGAACTCGACATCGGCGGCGCCAAGTTCGACCTCTACACCACCGACAAATCGGCCTGGGCGCGCAACGACAAGGCGGTGGTGGCGGCGCTGCTGAAGGCCAAGGGCACCGTCGTCGCCCACGGCACGCCGGCGAAAGGCGACCAGATCGCCGATACTTTTTCGCTGGATGGCTTCGCCAAGGCCTATGCCGACATCAACAAGGCCTGCGATATCAAATAGTGAGTTTTCAGGCGCCGGGCGTTGAAGGGCCGCCTGGTGCGGGCGCAGTCGCGGCCGGGTTCTTTCTGCGCTTTTTCTTGCTTTTCTGGGACTTGGGCGAGTATCTCTTCGCCCATGGAAAACGCTCTGCCCACCCTGATCGGCCTGTCGCGAGACGAACTGGCCGCTGAAATGGTCGCGATCGGTGAGAAGCCGTTCCGCGCCAAGCAGCTTTGGCATTGGATCTACAACCGCGGCGTCACCGACTTCGCGCAGATGACCACCATCGCCAAGCCGATGCAGGAGAAGCTGGCCGAGCGCTACACCCTGGCCCGCCCGACCGTGGTGACCGAGCAGACCTCGACCGACGGCACCCGCAAATGGCTGCTGGCCTTTTCCGACAAGAATCAGGCCGAAACCGTCTATATCCCCGAGGATGACCGCGGCACCCTGTGCATTTCCTCGCAGGTCGGCTGCACCCTGACCTGCCAGTTCTGCCATACCGGCACCCAGCTGCTGGTCCGCAATCTCGGCGCCGCCGAGATCGTCGGGCAGTTCATGACGGCGCGCGATTCCTATGGCGAATGGCCGACCCCGGACGACACCAAGCGCCTGCTGTCCAACATCGTGATGATGGGCATGGGCGAGCCGCTGTTCAATTACGACAATGTCGCCAAGGCCCTGAAGATCATCATGGATGGCGAGGGCATCTCGCTGTCGAAGCGCCGCATCACCTTGTCGACCGCCGGCGTAGTGCCGATGATCCGCAAGACCGGCGAGGAGCTGGGCGTCAATCTGGCCGTGTCCCTGCACGCGACCACCGACGAGGTGCGTTCGCGCATCATGCCGATCAACAACAAATATCCGCTGGCCGAACTGATGCAGGCGCTGCGCGACTACCCGACCAACAATGCCCGGCGCATCACCTTCGAATATGTGATGCTCAAGGACGTCAATGATTCGGACGCCGACGCCCGCAACCTGATCAAGCTGGTCAAGGACATCCCGGCCAAGTTCAACCTGATTCCGTTCAACAAATGGCCCGGCTCCGAGTTCGAGCAGACCCCGATGAAGCAGATCAAGCGCTTCTCGGACATCCTGTTCGAGGCCGGCTATTCCGCTCCGATCCGCCAGACCCGCGGCGCCGACATCCTGGCCGCCTGCGGTCAGCTGAAATCCGAGAGCGAGCGCCTGCGCCGCCTCAAGGAAAGCCAAGCGGCCGAATAGAACACCCCGTTTCCTTCCCCAAAAGATAAAGAGGCGAATACCCGATGAAAGGCGATGTGAAGAAGGTCGTCCTGGCCTATTCCGGCGGTTTGGACACCTCGATCATCCTGCGCTGGCTGCAGGATCAATATG
>JAJPHO010000092.1 GCA_021325215.1 Alphaproteobacteria bacterium | reverse complement strand
CCTGCCGGCACTCTGCGTGGTGGTCAGTTTAGCCATTTTAGCTCCCGAGCCACTTGGACTTTTGCGAGATCGGGCGGAATTCGACCATCGACCTGCACGATGGCAACCCTCTCCTCAAACTCGACCCTGTCATCAGCATGACGGGAGACGATTTCCTCCCAATCGATGCTGTCCAGCACATCTTCTGGCAGCGACGGTTCGGCTTCTTGCAGGGCGACCCCGTCTGAGGGCGGCGATACCGGAGGCACCGCCACAGCAACCACGTCGCTTGGATCGTGCATGACCGTGTCTAAGGCGAGCGACAGCACGGCCTGCTCGGAGCCTTCACAGGTCCTCTTGATCGAGAGCGTATTGCGATGCGGGCATGTCTGGGTCAGCAACCCGCGCTCCTTCAAGCGCTTGGCCAGCGTCGTCTTCGTCCAGGGAAACGGCATCGAGCCGACTTTGTTGACGACACGCAGCGCCGCTTCGGGCGACAGGTAGATGAGTTGGCGGTCCCTGTCGTACCACCCAACGCAATCGCCGAGCCGCTGATCCGTCGAATACATGCCGGATCCTGCTCTCCATCCGAAGGATTGGTGAGAGAAGCCCGCAGGGATGCCTGGCGCGGAGCCCCCGCCTTCCTGAGCCCCGAGATGAGCATGTCCGGACAGCATGGCGGACCGCAGGGTGGTGAAGAACTGGCCGACAGGATCTGTCTGAGACAGGTTTTCGCCCTGGCTGCGGCACAGTTTGACCAGCACCTTCCACCATTCCGACCACTGCTCGAGGCCCTCGATCGGCGATATGGCGCCAACGTCCTGGGCAAACCGAAGGAACAGCGATAAACCGGTGGCGAGGAAGGCCAGATTTTCCGGCGTTCTCAAATGGGTGCTCTGGTCGACCGAGGCGGCCAGGCTCTTGCGGAAGAAGCGGAACCAGCTTTCGAGCTGCTTGCCGATCGCCTTGTCGCCCTCGGTATTGAGGCGGCGCGCCAGCCAGCGCAAATATCCGCCGACGCATTGGGCGAAGACGCCGTTGTTTGCTGCCTCCTGGGCGGCGTCGAGACCTCCGCCGAAGTCCACATCGCCCTTGATCACGTCGATGACGATGGTGCGCGCCATCGCCGACTGGGCGTTGACCGTGTCCTCGCCGGTGGTAATCACCAGGCCCTGCGGGCGCCGCTCGGGCCGGAGAGACCCGTCCTGCCGAGCGCGGCCACGGCTCTGCTGGTTGCCGACGTTCTGGCAGATCCGGGCGAAATTGGCGTTGGCGCGGGCGATATCCTCCTTCGATCCACGAGGAACGAAGTCATCGATCAACAACGGCGCGTCTTTGGCGAGGAAGCTCTTGATCTCGAGCGAATTGGCGGTGTCGAACCAGCCGGCGGGCAGCCGCTTGCCGTTCATCCTGGGCCCGAAGCCTTGCTGGACCAGGGCGGTAACAGACGTTTTGCCGGTGCCGGTATATCCGGCAAGGAACAGGACAAAGGACAGCGGCAGGAAGGAGGCGATCGGCGCCAGCCAGAACGTCGAGAACAAGGGCACCGAGACATGGGGCTTCGCCGCGCCGGAAAACTTCTTCAGCGTGTCCCTGATCAGCTGGCGGCCTTCGTCTGTTTCTGGGTCTATGCTTTCCGGCAAGGTATAGCCGCCGGCGGCCAGGTGCTGCAGGTCGGTCCGTACCGCCGCTTCATCACCCCCCTCGCCCACTGCGCCGCCACCATGGAGATAGAGCCAGCGGCCGTCGATCTGCCGCCATCCCGTGTGGCCGTATACCGTCTCTTCCTCGGCGGTCGAGTGATATTGTATCGCCGCACGGACATGATCCCGGATCTGGGCGCCGGCCGACATCATCGCATTCGAGCCGAGCTCGGCCGACACCCAATCCATCCGCTGGAAACGATCAGCGGCGACAGTGACCCGCTTGCGCTGGCCGGTGGCGAGGCTGGCCTCGATATCGTAGAACCTGGTCACTTCGGCACCGTCGTCGCCCTGGACGTCGCGCAGGATCTTCGCGGTGAAGTTCGATATGACGGTGTCGGTCTTCTCCCCCGATTGCTTGTCCGTTTTGGTAAGGACGAAGCTCGAATTGACGATCTTGTAGGGATTGACGAACAGGCCGTCTTCGTCGTTGTCGGGATTGAAGGGCGTGGCCAGCTGCAGAACGGCGTTGGAGACTGCGATGACGCCGTCGCGAACGAACATCCCCTGCCAGGTCAGGCTTTCGCCCTGCTGTCCAGCCACGATCAGGCGGATCTCGATCACTGCCGCGTGGCGGCCGGCGAAGCGCTTACCGGCCAATTCGCCGCGGCGGAAGCGCCTTCCCGCTTTCGACTTGTCCTCGTCCCGGTCGCAGGCAACCACCACCATCTCTGCATGGGCCGGAGGGACCCAGGCGTCCATGCTGTCGGAGTCCATGCAGGCGATCACTGCCCAGTCCGTTGAGAGCCGGTCCTTCAGGGCATAGGCAATAGCCGCTCCGGAATCGACGCCTGCACAGAGCACGAAGTGCTTGGCTGTGGCCTGCCGTCCCCAGACGACACCGAAACCGGCGACACGCTCGCCGACCCGCTTCTTGGCCAACTTCACCGCGGAGCGCGGAATGCCTTCCCTTCCCTGCCCCAGGTCGGCATAGCCGTTTCCGTCCGGCGCTACATAGATGCGGAGGCCATGCCGCTGGCCCGACGAATCGGCAGTGGCGAAGATGGCGCAGGGATAGTCGCCGAGAAGAGTTGGCCGTGGCTCCTGACCGGAAGGCGGATCAAAATAGGCCATCTCGGTCCAACCGGCGGTCGGTGTATCCGGCATGACCACCTGATCGACATCGATACCGAGTTGGTGGGCCAGAAAGGCCGCAGGCAGCTGGTCGGCAGAGAATTCCGCCGGCGGCATCAGCAGGGCGACCGGATCGGTCGTCTGAAAGCGTTTCTTCTTTTCGACCGGTGATTGGCTCACTGCCGCAGGTTGCGCGACTGGCTGACTATCAACGACCCCGGCGTCGACCAGTTTACGGTGGAAGGCGCGCTGGTATTGGACCTTGAGAATGGGATCCGTGATGACGTCAGCCAGGCCGGCGAGATCCATCTGCAGGCTGGCCAGTTGCTCTGGCGTGTCGAGCGCCCTGTCCTTGGTCGCCATCTGCCAGATCTGTTCAAAGAGCGGAATCGCGCTGGCGAGCGCCGCCGTCATTGCGGCGGAGCCGCCCCCGGCGAGAATCTCGTCCGGGTCTTGACCGGCCGGAAGTTCGGCGAACCGGAGTGAATAGCCGGACTTCACCATCGGAAGAGCCCGATCGGCAGCTTTATGGCGGGCACGGATGCCCGCGGTATCGCCGTCGAGGCACAGGACCGGCTCGGGGCTCAGTTTCCACAGCGCCTCGATCTGCTCCTCTGTGAGAGCGGTGCCCAGCGGCGCCATTGCACCCGTGAAGCCGTGCTGGTGAAGGGCGATGACGTCCATATACCCTTCAACGACGATCGCCGGCTGCTGCTCGGATACGGTGGCGCGCGCCAACGCATAGCCGTAAAGGTTCGTGCCCTTCTTGAACAGCGGTGTCTCAGGGGAATTCAGGTATTTCGGCTGCTGGTCGGTCAATGTCCTGGCGCCGAAGGCGATGACCCGCCCCCGAGCATCCGTTATCGGAAATATGATCCTTCCGCGGAAGAAGTCGAAATCAGGACCGTTCTCCCCCATGTGCAGCAATCCGACGTCGACCAGCAGCTGGTCGGGAAAGCGATCCGCAGGAAGAGCTTTGCGTAGCGAGTTCCGCGCATCTGGTGCCCAGCCCAGTCGGAATCTGGTGACGCTCTCTTCGTTGACGCCGCGCCCAAGAAGGTAGGTCAGAGCTTGCTTGCCGCCGGCGGTCTGAAGCTGCTGCTGATAGAAGACGCACGCCGCTTCCAGCGCCTCGAGCATGGTCGCCCGCTGAACCGATTTCGCCCGCTCCTCGGGCGTGTCGGATGGCAGTTCCAGGCCGGCCTCCTGGGCCAGCATCTCGCAGGCCTCGGGGAAGCTCGCGTGCTGAGTGCGCATGATGAAATCGATGACGTCACCGTGGGCGCCGCAACCGAAACAATGGAACCAGCCCTTTTCCTCAGCGACCGTGAAGCTGGGGGTCTTCTCGTTGTGGAACGGACACAGGCCGCTATGCTCGCGTCCCTTGCGGGTCAGCTTGACCGTGCGGCCGATGACCGTTGCAAGCGAAACGCGACTGCGGAGCTCGTCAAGGAATCGAGTCGGGAACGCCATTCGCGCACCTCCTCAATCCTCGATCGACGAGCCGATCGTGTTGAAGGCACGCGGAGACGGCGCCGGCGGATCTGGCTAACCAAAGGGCGCACAGATCGACAGCCGCGAGAGGCTGTAGGCCGCTATGTCTCCGTGAACGGGACATGGCGAGTCAACTCCGTCCGGAACCAGCCAATCGCTTGCGTTTTCGCCGGAATTTTTCGCCTAAAAAGGCTTGCGGAGGTCCCGCCAGATCACTATTATTTCTGGGTAGCAGATGCATTTCGAAGGCTCTCGCTCGTTTTCTTAACCCCGCCGGCGGCTACCGGCGGGGTTAATCATTTATGGAATCTCTGTTTCACTCAAGAGAAAACTTGGTACCGATTACGCAACACGGCTGGCTCTGACAATCAAAGCCGACGAGCATCGGTCTCCTTATCCGGGGTTGCTTCTGTGGTCCGGCGGTAAATCTCGCCCATCATCCATACCTATCTCTTGAGATGGAGGATGATTCCGCGACAATCCGTTGAGGTCAACTCGGACTCTAGTAACAACATCCAGTGTCTGGTGAATAGTGGGCCCGTGCGGCTGCCTAACTCTTCAAAGGATTTTGGTCTTGCGGTCGGCAGCAGCCTTTTTCAGGAACGATCCCCGTTGATCGATCAGGTCGTCGTCATGGACCGGAAAGCCCTGCATCTGAAGCCCCTTCAGCACGTAATATTTGAGGCTCTTACCCTCTTCGACTCCGCGCGCATCGACCGATTTCCTGACCCGGACCGGCATCGGCGTAGTGTAACCCTTCACCAGGTCATCGGCAGCCGCGTCAGTCTCGGTCGAGGTGGTGACGTGCGTGGTGATGGCGCCGGTCTGCTGCGCGCTTGCCAGGAGGCGAGCCGTATCGATCTCAGCTTTCCGAATATCTTCGGCCGCGCGGTCCTGATTCGTCTTCAGGTTCGGCAGCCCAGTCTTTCGCGGAGCGATGGTCACCTCGAGATCGTGGGGATTGCTTTCAGACATTGGTCGTCTCCTTCTGCCCAGCGCCGACCTGGCTGCCGGTGAGGACTTTCACTACCTCGTTATAGATAGCGCGAACATTCTCGGCCGCGGTGCCGTTCGGCTCCTCGATCGTCGGCATGAACCCATTCCAGGTCTGCTCATGGATGACCGTGCGGTTGATGAATTCCGGCCCGAAGACCTCGTAGCCCGCGGCGGTCAGATTTTCCCTCACCTTACGGCTCAGCTTGGTTTGGAAGCCGGGCTGGGTCCGGGTAAAGAGCAGCCGCACGGGGATATCGCGGCCGGTCATCCCGCACGCGGATTCGACCGACGGCATAGTTTCGGTGACGCCATCGATGTCGTCAGCCGACGATTGGACGGGAATGATCACCAGATCGGCTCGCCCCATCGCGACCAGCATCAGCTGGTTGGCCGATCCGGCCAGGTCGATCAGAACGACGTCATAGTCGCTCGCGTATCCGCTGATCAAACGCATGACCTCCGCCTCGGTCTTAACCGTGGAAAGGTCGTCCACCGCGATTTCCGGGAGATCGCGCTTCTGGTCGATCATTCGCTTGTTGAAGAGCCGGACATTGCGGGCTGCCCGTTTGCGGGGATCGGCGTCGACCACCATCACCCGATATCCATCGGCGCAGAAGGTGCCTGCCAAATTGTAGACGGTTCTGGTCTTGCCGGCGCCGCCTTTAGTGGTTGCCACCGCGATTGTTGCCAATTTACATCCCTCCGTATGGCCGCAGTTACACAGACATGTAAGCACATAAATGTGTTCGCAAATCCGCACATAACGAGAGACATAAACCGAGACATAACGCTATGTCAACGGGGAAAGATAACGATGTCCGCATTTGTGGATGGTAGTACGTCGAAAAATGACAACAGACGCACATAAACACATGCGAAAATAAGGACGTGTTTATATAAATACGTATTTATGCAGATATGTGATTGCATGAGTACGTCCCACCATGGCGGTGTAGAAACGTTCTAATGGTGGTCTTCGGCATCAGCAAGCCAGCTGAGCCCCGACACTTCTTGTCCTTCGGAGCAGGCCGGGCAGCGCCGGTGGCCGCCCCAAGTGGACCAGAATTTCGCTGCCTCCGCGGTGAGACCTTTCGAAAGACAGGATAAGCAGGTGCGCCATCCCGCCTGCGAGGAGAGCAGCCGGAGAGGGCGATTGACCTCGACCTGCACGATCGTGGTCTCACCAGGAACCCGGCGAGGCAAGCCAAGGCGGACAGCTCGAATGAATATAGCGTTCTCCGACCGCCCCAGCGCTCCCGCGATGATGGCGGCCTCCCAACCTTCAGACCATAAGATCTTCAGATCAGGGTCCTGTTCCGTCCATGATGGCCTGTTAGGACCGGAATTCTCCCCGCTCAGAGCTCACTCCCTCAGATCTGCCCTCGAAAACAACCGGGAACCACGAGTCCGGCTGAACTATACAGCGTGTGTGCCGGCACACCGCTTCCATGAATTTGTAACTTGGCGGCTTCCGGCGATTTACGACGTCAGAACCGTAACTGGGGAGGATGCTGGCGGCGCGCCAGACGGAAATCGCCGTCACGCGCTCGGCTTTGATATAGCTTCTGAAGTCCAGGCAGGCCGGAACGTCCTCGATGCCCTCGAAAAGCTGTGGGAACCACGTATTTGGGGGCACCTTGCCATCAGTCGCGCGGAAGACCTGCTCCATGAAGCGATAGCTGGGATTATACTTCCCAGAAAGCACTTCCGAGCCGTTGCTGGGTAATAGCCCAGCTTCCCGCCATACATCTATGGCGCGCAGACCTGCGGAATTAAAAAACTGCTCCAATCGCATTGTGCGACTACTCTTTCCCTCACGCATTTCAACATTTGTGAAAACCGCTATCCTGTCAAGCGCTACCTAAGGGAGAAAACCAAGCAAACCAAGGGGCTATTGCCCCTTTTTCGACCACCGATTCCACCCCCGATCGCGCACCCAGTGCCAGAATTCCTACGGCTCCCCGCCTGGCCGCTCCGGCCGTCAATTTCTGGCATAGTGAAAAAAATCTCTTTGGCACTTTCAGAGATTTGCGTACATGGTACCTTGTTCGCATCTTTTGAAGCTAGGCCAAAGCGTGAGCGCCACCGTAAAGCGAAATTTGCAAGCGGCCATCGCAGCCCTACCCCAGATCAAGGCAATTGATCCGGCAGACGCGGCTGCATGGATCGAAACCGCCCTTGAAAGGCACGGAAGCGATCCCGCCCGCCTCGACTGGATGGTGAGGCGCTTAGGCGGCCTCGGCCCGTCGGACACCGCCGCGCTGCAGGCAGAAAAGGCGGGCAGGGACGTCGGTCGTGGAATTCACGAAATCGTCAGCGAGAAACTCCTGAAGCGATTTCCGGCGGCAGCCTCCGATGACGTAGTCCGCCTGGAGCGGGCTAAGCCAACCCTGCAGGCGCAGCTGCGCTCCGTGCTGCCCACCGCCGTGCAGCAGCCCGCAATGCACCGTCTCTTCGAGGCGGGCGGTGCGCCGAAGCATCCCTGGTTGGTCGGCGCCCCGGGCGACATTCTCGCGGTGAAAAAGGCCATTGTTCTGGTGGACTATCGAGCCCCGAGCCAGAAAACCGTCGACGAATACCGAGAGTCTGGGCCTCCGCCCGAGATCGAGGCTCGGATGCATCACTATACGGTGCTCGGCGAAGCCCTGGGCGTTCCCATCACCAAGCGGGCGATCGCCGTCTTCAATCCGGATCTCTGGAAGGCTGACGTCTATATCGTCGAGCGCGACAAGGTGGCCTGCGACGAGATTAAAGACCTGGCCGCTGATGCCTGG
The DNA here is from genome assembly GCA_021325215.1 of Alphaproteobacteria bacterium. Taxonomy (GTDB): domain Bacteria; phylum Pseudomonadota; class Alphaproteobacteria; order Rhodospirillales; family Magnetospirillaceae; genus JAJPHO01. The sequence goes on along the minus strand of JAJPHO010000092.1, from coordinate 12,829 downwards.
CGAAATCACGTCCTGAAGGCAAACGTGCCGCCCGCACCGGAAGTCCGCGTCATCGACCCCGATCTGCTTTCACCCGAGTTCCACGCCGCGGCGATGGACTTCGCGCGATACGCCGGCGCCATGCAGCACTGCAAGGACAAGGCGGACACATTCCGCACGACGATGATCGGCGAGATGAAGAAGCTGGGTCGGCTCGATGGACAGGTCATCAATTCCGGCCTCGTTCAGATCGTCGGCAGGGACGGGGGCTGGGACATCGAGGCAATGGCTGCCGAGGCCGCCGCGCACGGCGTCAACGTTGAAGCTTGTCGCTCCGAGCCTATCATCGACGCGGCGGCCGCGGCCCATACCCTGGTCGAACTTGGCCAAGCGGCAAAGTCCGCCATCGCGTCCGGCGCCGATGCCACCACCAGGCTCGCCATCATCGACCAGTTAGTCGACGCGATCCGTGATCTGCCTCGGACGCCCGGAACCATTCGCCCGGATTTGCTCATTGAGCAGCTTCAGGCCCGTGAGATTGACCCTTCAGGATTTCGGCTCGAGGTGCCGACCGTAGGGTTCAACAGAGCCCGCAAGGGACCGTTGGCTGATCAGCTGACGGACTTCAAGGAAGACGCGGCGGATCTCGTCGATAAGGCCATTTCCTCCCTCACGATCCCCGAGACGGCCCCCGACTTGTCCGCCGCGTTGACCGCCACTTCTTCAAGGAGAACAGCACCATGAGTCTCGACCAGCTGGACGCCTCCCGCCGCCGTGGCGGGTTCGCTCCCAAGGAAAATATCCCGCTCCAGATCGACGCTTACGACAAGACCAATCCCAGCCAGCATCTGGCCGTCGGCACCCGCCTGGACACCGGGGAGCAGATCAAGGTCTTCCTGCTGCCCGACCCGAAGGCCGGCCAGCGCAAGTACGAACGTGCCGAAATCGCCGATTACGCCAAGGGGCCGCGCGACCACAAGTCCTCGACCGACATCGGCGGCGTGATTCTGTTCGAGAAGTCGCAGCAGGTGGCGCCCGGCGTCTATTCGTCCGAGTGGGGTACCGTCCTGTCCCATACCCCCGTCGAGGCCCAGGTCTCGACCGGCCTGGTGCGCGTGGACCGTCCCCGGGGCACCGAGGGCAATATCTCGCAGAAGGTCGAAGTCCTGCACAACAACGAAGCCCGCCAGGTCAATAGCCCGGCCGAGCTCAAGGAGTTCATGCTTTCGGCTTTTTCCTCGCAGGAGCCGGGCGTGCCCGGCGTTTATCTCCGCGTCGACGCCACCAACAAGGACGGCCAGCCGGAGACCAAGGCTTACAAGGTCGGCAATACCTTCACCGAGACCATCACGACCGGCGGCAAGACCGTTTCCCGCGACACGCCCGAGGTCTCCTACCAGAAGTTCCTGGACAGCCCCTTCGGCAAAACCTTCATGCAGCTGGCGTCCACCGGCGAACTGAAGAACGTCGAGGCGATTCCGGTCTCGACGCTCTATGTCGGCAAGGACTCGATCGGCAAGAGCGATATGTCCAAGAACTACCAGGTCAAGGGCGAGAATTCCTTCGGCTTCGCCGAATCGACCCTGGCCGTCCGCCAACGCGACAACGGCTCCTTCTACGCCACCGTCGCCGCGCCCCTCCGGACCGACAAGGTTCTGTACACGCCGGAAACCGCGCCGACGCAGGGCCGTGCCGGCGAGCCCGCTCCGGTGGAAGCCCTGGACGACACCGATCCCTCCTTTGACGGCGCCGCGCTCGAAGCGGACCAAGCGGCCGAGGCCGAGCTGGCGCCGCTCGAAGCCGCCGCCCAGCAGCCGGCTCGCCCGGCGCAGCGGCGCTTCGGGTGACCAGAACGTGTGTTGGGGCGAGCGCCTGCTCGCCCCAACCGCTCCCCAACCATGGCTTCGTACTTTCGGAATGCCCGGCTTCAATAGCTACAGCGCATGGAGAAGGGTGCTGAGATGTTGAAGCCGAAAAAACGAGTGGATTGGCCGGACCTGTCGGCACATGGTCTGCGCCTGGTTGTATCCGAACTCCCCTCAAAGCAGCGACTTCTCGTGCTGCAGGGTGCCGACAAGGTTCCAGAATCCGCTGCGCGGCTCGGCTTTCATCGCCTTGAGCAATCCGGTCAATGGGTCCGCGAAAATCTGAAATTCTCTCTTGCGCCCCTGCAGCGCGAGTTTCCGCGTGTCCGCATCTTGCAGATGGATTCGTCTGAGATCCTGCGCTTGGGCAGACGGACAGATCCGGGTGTCAGCACGGGCCCCGCGCGTCAGGAAGGCGCTCAGCAACCGATGCCGCCGCAGGCTGCCCTGATGCAGGCGAAATCCCTCGGCCTCAATTTCGATGGCGCCAGCGTGTGGGAAGGGGCGACGGGCCGCTTCATACGCCTGGGCAACGAGGTGATCCCCGAGACGGGCTCGACGCTCTCGCCGGCGTCATTCCTGCGCGCCACCGACGCCGAGAATTTCAATCTCTGCGCCGACGGGTTCGTCAATCAGATAGCGGCCGGACGCCGGATGCAGTCGCGCGACCTGCTCGATTTTGCCGAAACTATCCACGGTGAGCCAATCACCATTGCGGATATTCGTCTCCGCGCGACGCAGGAAGCCGTCGAAGCCGCCATGGTGCGCCGCCTCGCCAGCGAGGCCTCCGCGCCGGATCGATCGGCTTTCGATATCGCTGTGCGGCTCTATGAAGGCCAGCCGGTTCTGAAATCGCGGACCTCGGGCTCCATCGCTCTCCAGCAGTTCTCTACGCCGCTTCCGATGTCGGTGATAGCCCAGCGGCTGCTGGGCGACGCGGAGGATCTGCGGGGCAAGACCATCCTTGAACCGACGATCGGCAACGGGTCGTTGGTTTCGCTGCTGCCGCATTCCGTCATCATCGGCCGCGATCTCGACGCCCGTCGCTTGGATCAGACGGCCAATCTTTTGGCCAGCGACCAGCGCCAGATCGATCTGTCTGTCGCGGACGCCACCGAAGGAGCGCTTCCGGCGGCCCAGTTCTCCATCGTGAACCCGCCTTTCGGCCGGATCGACATGCCGCTCGCCATGCATGGTCTGCGCGTCACCCGCGTCGACCACCAGATCCTGATGAAGGCGCTGGAGAGCCGGGACGCCAAAGGCCGCACCGTCGCGATTATCGCCGGCGACAATCCCATGCGGACAAAACCAGGACAGGTTACCGGTGGATCGAAGAATCTGACCAACTGGCTGGCCGATCACTACCAGATCGAGGGTGTGGTTGAGGCGGACGGCGGTCTCTACGCTCGCCAAGGCGCCGAGTATCCGATCCGGATCTTTGTGATCGGCGATCGCCGCGAGACGCCGGGCAAGGGTCTCGCTCAATCCGTGATCCCCGAGCGCCTCGAGGTGGTGCGCGACTATGAGAGCCTGTGGGACTGGGCCAGTGGCGTCGTGGCGGCGCGCGCCGCCACCAACATCATTCCCGCGGCGAAGGTGCCGCAATCGACCGACGCGGACGAGAACGACTGGCAGGCGCCCTATACCCCGCAATCGGTCCTCGGCGAAGCGACGGCCATGATTCCGCGCAACCTGGTCGGACCGACCCGGAAAGCGCTGGCGCGCATCGCGGCCGAGCACGGAAATATCGACGAGTGGGTGGCAGGCGAGCTGCAGTGGACGGTCGAAGAGCTCGGCCAGCGCCTGGCACCGGAACAGATCGACGCGGTGGCGCTCGACTTCTATGCCACCGACCACGGTCGGGCGATCATCGAAGCGGATCAGACCGGCCTTGGTAAGGGCAGAGTGCTTGCGTGCGCGGCACGGCGCGCGGCGCTCAAAGGCTTGCCGGTCATTCTCAATACCGAGAAGCCCAATCTGTTCAGCGATTTCTGGCGCGACCTGCAGGACATCGGCAGCACGGACATCTTCACCCCTATGATTCTCAACGAGGGCGTCCCAATCCGCGACACGGTGACCGGAGAGATCCTGGTGTCGGCCACGGCGCCGGCGCAGGTCCGACGCGCCCTGCAAGAGGGGGATTTCGTCCCGGGCACCAACCTTGCATTCTGCACCTATACCCAATTCAGCCGGGAGGGGGCGAAGGTCGAGTGGCTGCGCAGCGTTTCGGTCGGCTCCCGGCTGATCTGCGACGAGAGCCATAATGCCGCCGGCGATTCCTTCACCGCCGAGGTGATGGCCGAGGCCGTCCAAAACGCGGACGAGGTGATCTATTCCTCGGCCACATATGCCAAGGGCGCGAAGAATATGGCGGCCTACAGTCGCGCCTTCCCGCTGGGCACCGACATGGAAAACCTGGCGGAGACCATCGCCGCCGGCGGCGAGCCGCTGCAGGAAGTGCTCTCGGCGATGCTGGCTGAAGACGGTGTGCTGGTGCGCCGCGAGCATGATCTGTCGCGTGTCGAGTTCCAGGTCCTGCTGGATGAGGAGCGCCAGCAGCGCAACCGAGATGTCTGCGACGCCCTCGCGCCGATCCTCGCAGGGATGGCCTATCTGGGCGGCGACGTCGCCCGCATCGTCTCGGCGATGAACAAGGAGAACAAGAAGGCGCTGGAGAAGGTACCGGAGGCGGACCGCCAGGGTGCCCGGCTGCATGTGTCCAGCATGGAATTCGGCAGCCGCCTCTACCAGCTGAACCGGCTGTTCATCATGGCGCTGGAGACCGACCAGGCCAAGGAAATCGCGCTGCATCGCCTGGGCCTGGGCGAAAAGCCGGTGTTGTTCGTCGAGAATACGATGGAGAGCCTTCTCAAGGAGGTGATCAACGACATCCGCCTCGAGGACGATCAGGATCCGCTCGACGAGCTGCCCACCGACCTGGCGATCGACCTGCAATTCAGGGATCTGTTGTCGCGCACGCTCACGCGGATGATGGTCATCACCGAGCGGACCGGATACGGCATGGTCGCGAAGCGCGCCATCGACGATCCGGAGACGCTGGCCGCCTTCGGCCGCATCCGGGCGCTGATCGAGCAGTTTCCGGATCTGCCGGTGTCGCCGATCGATGAGATCCGCAAAGCGCTGGAGACCGAGGGATATTCCGCCAATGAGATCACCGGGCGCTCTCTGCAGGTGGTCGACGGCAAGGCGGTGAACCGCCCCAACGAGGACCGCAACACCATCATCAGCCGGTTCAACGGCGGACACACCGACGCGCTCACTATCTCCGGCGCCGGATCGACGGGCCTGAGCCTTCATTCAGGTCGCCGCTTCCCCGATCAGCGCCGCCGCGCGCTGATCGAGCTGCAGATCGCCAACAACGTCGCCCAGCGGGTGCAGACCTGGGGGCGCGTCAATCGAAAGGACCAGGTCAACACCCCGATCATCCTGACGCCGAACACCGGCCTGCCGGCCCAGGCACGCCTGATGGCGATGCAGAACGAGAAACTGCGGAAGCTGTCGGCCAATGTAACCAGCAATCGCAACAACGCCGCCGAGGACAAGACCGTGCCGGACATCCTCAACTGGGTGGGCGACACGGTCTGCCGGCGGATGCTGACCGCCCGCCCGGATCTGGCATTCCGTCTGTGTATCGACCTGCCGGACGAGAAGGATCAGGAGCGAAATCCCGACGACCTGTTCTATGTGAACAAGCTGCTGGGCCGCCTGACCCTCCTGAAGTCCGCCGAGCAGGAGGAAGTCTATCAGGAGATCGCCACCGAGTTTCGCTGCGTCATGGAGGATTTCGAGGCAAAAGGCATGAACCCCTTCAAGGCGCGCGAGCTCGACGGAACCTGGGAGGTCAAGAGCAGAATCGTATTCGATGGGGCAGAGGAGGCGGGGCGCATCAGCGTCTTCCGCGCGCCCGTCTATCTGACGATGATCGAGGGCACGCGCGACATCAAACCCCTGCGGTCCGATGCACTGGCCGAGATGGTCGCGCACGGCAAGGAGCGCCTGGCTCAGTCCAGGAACGCGAAGGATGCCGACGAGGCCATCTGGTCCTGCATCGCCATCATCGACAAGAAGCGACCTCAATTGCTGGCCGCCGTGCTGCCGCGGGACATCGACAGCGTGGCCGCCGCGCTGTCGGCGAAAGACGACAATCCGGTGAAGGATAGGGCGAAATCTCTCGAACAGATGGCTCTGGCGCTGGATAGCGTGAGAGTAGGGGGGGCGATCACCTCCACCGACGAGGATGGCGAACGCCGCAAAGGTCTGATCACGCGGATCGACCTGGCGCCGGAGGGCAAGGAGCACGCGGCCGGCCAGGTGCAGATCACCTTCGCCCTGCCCGGTGACGAGAATGTCCGGCGGATGAGCCTTTACGCGCTGATGCGCGATCAGAACTTCACCGCCGAGCCGCTGGACGCCGACTACGCCGCCTTCGACATTCCGCCAGAAGGCAAGGTCAGGACCATGCGGACGGTGCTTGACGGTAACCTGTTCAAGTCGCTCGAGCAGCGTGACCAGGACGGTAGCCGCGCCGGCCGGATGGTGGTCTGGCGTGACGCCGAAGGGATCGCCCATCGCGGTGTGCTGATGCCCAAGAACCATCCTGGTCTCCACCTCATGCCGGTGGCGATGCAGCGCGAGACGGCGGCCGATTTTCTCGCCAGCGCCGGCTCGGTGAAGCTCTTCACCACGCCTACCTTCGACACCGACCGTGGCGTCGCCATCACCGCCATCAGGGGAAAGATCGTTCTGCAGGCGCCCGGCGGCGGGGCAGGGGCGTCCATCGTCACCAACCCGGTGGTCACGGCGGTGACCGGCGAGTGGGCGGGCGACAAGGCCCGCATGTACGCCTCGATTCCGGTGGAGCGGGCGGGCGAACTTACTGCCGCGCTGACCGAAGCCGGCTACCGCCTCTACGCCGATGGAAAACACCGGGATTGGGCAAATGCCTGGGCCGCTTCGGAGGCCGATTCCGGCGAACACGAACAAAGCCGCAAGACGGCTTACTCGCGCTGAAAGGACCAACTGATGATTGCTTCTCTTGATGATGTCCTCCGCCAGGTCGGAATCGATTCCTCGGCGTTCCCGGCCGGCTCGACCAGGACCTGGGTGAAAGCAGGGCGTGATGGTGGCGGCTGTGCCGACGCCATCCTTTCGCGCGAACGCGACGATCTGATCACCGCCTCGGTGGTGGACCGCGCCAGCGGCGCGCCGGAGACGACCGCCGATTTCGAGGCCCAGATTCAGTCCGACGGTACGGTGAAAATCACCTCGCGCCTCCCCTACGACGATCAGCTGGAACCGCTGCTTCGCTTCAACGAGGCCGTGGCGGATCTCCGGCTCGAACAAGCTCTGTAACCCCGAGAAGAAGGAGTCCCCTGACATGACGAACCCGTTTGTAACTGTCGCCGGAACCTGCGCCTCTGCCCTTCTCGTGGTCGGGCGGGCCGGAATGCTGGGCGAGGCGGAATTGACCCTCGCCCAGGCAATGGCGAAGACCGCGGTGGATATCGCGCTGGCGACCAGGCCGCAGAACACGCCGGACAACCGCACCTTGACCGCCGAGGCGCTCGCCGCCGAAGTCTTCGATACCGTCGCCGCGCCGGCGCCTTTCGACATCAAGCTCGAGGAGGTCAATTCGCCGCACCTTTCGGCGACGCTGCAGAAGTTCTCCTATGGCCTGCGGGCGACCGGCCTGGTGCTGGCCGTCGAGGCGCTCGACATCGTCAGCCAGGAAGAGGCCCTATCGCTGGCGCAGGCGGTTTCCGTCAAGGATCGCGCGGCGCTGACCAGCGCCATCGACACGATCACTGCCTTGCCTCAGGCGATGAAGCTGGCGGCGGAGGGCTTCGATGTGCCGGAGGACATCGCCGTCGCGCTTGACCGCTGGGCCGGCGGGTTGGTGACCAACGGCGGCATCATCAACCTGATCTGGGATCTGTCGAAGGCGCCGAACGACATCTTCGCGAATCGCCTCCGCGGGATCATCGGCGATGGCCGGCGCCCGCGGGCGGTCACCGACTTGGGTATGGAGGCCGCATGATATGGGCTGGACCACTTTTCCCGTCGAGCAGGCCGGGACGGCCCTCGGCACAAAGATCCGCGACATCTACGGCTTCGATAACGATCGCGTCGTTTCACGAGTGATCGATTCGATGGTGCGGATCGACGAGGCTTACCTGGCTGTGCATCAGGCGCACAAGGAGGATGGCGCCAGCCAGATCTTCGCCGTCGTGTGCCAGATCCAACGGGATCGCGGCCAGATCGCCGTCCACGACATGACCGAGTTCGCCGGCCCGTTGAACACGGCCTGCCCCAGCCGGATCCTGCGCTGCCTGACCGACACGGACAACCCTACCGCGCTGGCCTGGCGCGGTCGTTGTCTCGAAAAGCAGATGAAGCACGACAATCCGAAGGATCTCTTCATCGGTGACACCGTGCAGTTCGACAAGCCGATCCGGTTCACCGACGGACAGGTCTTCACCATGCTGCGGTATGACGGAGCCGATGCGTGGCGCGGCGTCGACGCCGCCGGCAATGCCGTCACCGAGTCCGTCACCATCCGAGACGCCTATACTCAGGATTGGCGCTTGATTGGTCCCGACCCGTTCCGGAATGCCGAAACGACCTGGGATTTCGATGACGGCCACGGGATCGTTGCCGCGCACCGGCACCCGAACGGCGGCGGGCTGGTAGCCGACACGGCATGGGTCGACCCGCTCGCCTTCGTTGATCGCGAGGCCTCGGTTGCGGGGTTCGTCCGCATTTATGGAAAAGTGCGCCTCGAGGATCGATCGAAGGCCCGGGACAATGCCGTTCTGGAAGGGCGGGTGCGCCTTGCAGACGACGCGATTGCTGAGCAGGAAGCCCATCTCAGCGGATGGAGCGCGGCGCTCGGCCGATCCATCGCGCAGGGCCGCGGCGTCATGCGCGACAGAACCGTCATCGACGGCATGGCCACCTTGAAGGATCGAGGCCTGATGTGTGACGGCTCACGGCTCAGCGGCCGGGCCTGCCTGCAGGACGATGGCCGGATGTCCGGTCAGTCGCAGGGAACGGGACGCGCGGTGATCAGGGATGCCGCGCAGCTGCGCGATTCTGCGCTGGCGACCGACAGCGCCGTTATCAAGGGCATGTCGGTGGTCGGGGGCACGGAAAAGGTTACCTACAACCGCATGGTCGATGGCGCTCAGCAGGATATCCAGGCGCCGCCCAAGGCTGCTCGGCGCAACAGCCGTTGAAAAACTTGTCTGCGGTTCAACTGCGGTATATGGTACCGATTACGCAATATTGCGCCTGAAAGGATCGACCATGATTCATTCGCTGAAAGCCATTCCGTTCGCCGCTGCGTTGGCTCTCGGCGCCGTGGTGGCGCCGGCCCAGGCCGACACCTACGACCCCGCTATCGGATTGGATCCGGCGGTGAAAATCCTCCGCTGCGTGTGGGGGCACGACTTCGTCCAGCATGTGGTCTATGGCGAACCGGACATCATCATCGGCGCCGGCGGCGTGATTACCGTTCGCGGGCGGGAATATCGCGGTCCGAACTATACCGTGCCGATCGACATGATGGTCGCGTCGGGCATGTGCGAGGTGACGGTCCCGACCGACGAGGATCAGATCGAGACCCTGACGAATATCTCCACGCTGCCGCAGGTCATCGGCCTCGGCCTGCCGTCCCCCGTTCTTTATTGAGGCGGGCGGCATCGAGATGAGCGGCAACACCAGCAATCTCCGTGTGGTCGAGTCCCAGACCCTGTTCGACGTCAAGGCTGCCTGGTCGACCCTGACCGAGGCGCAGCGCGAATCCATCGGGATCGCCGCGATCATCCAGGCCATCGGTGAGGCCGGCGACTATAGCGGTCGCGGCACCGCCTTCGCCGCCGCTGCCGTCGAGGGCGCCGGCGCGCTGTCCGATGCCTGCGAGGCTGCGCTGGGCGATCTCGACGAACTGCCCCGCCCGGACCTGGCGGCCATCGACGTGAAGGCCTGCCGTGGCTGCGGCTGCACCGAGGACGCCGGCTGTGCGGAAGGCTGTCACTGGGTGGAGCCGGATTTGTGCAGCTCCTGCTCGACCAAAGTGGTTCTTCTGCGCCCGCCCGCGCTCCCCTTATTCGATCTGGATGACTTACGCGCAGGTATTCGTGCCCTAGAGCCCATTCCCAAAACTGCCCGTGAGACCAGCGACGAGACGCAGTGATGCGGCTCGACAGTTTGGTCGCCAGCGCCCTCGCCGTCCAGGCCTGTGTGAATTTCCTCATGTGAGGTATGGCCGCCGCCGGCGGCCGAACGTGAAAGGACCATCCAATGGGTTTCGTATTGGACCACATGACCAGCTGGTGTCTTACCGTGCTGGTGGTCGCGGTCATCATCTGGCTGCTGAGCAAGACTCTGCAGGTCATCAATCAGTATGAACGCGGTGTCGTCCTGACTCTGGGCAAATACAGCGGCATCTGCGGCCCGGGCCTGGTCTTCCTCGTGCCGGTGGTGCAGACCATGCGGCGCGCCGATCTGCGCATCAGCGTGATGGAGATCGCCGAACAGGACCTCATCACCAAGGACAACGTCTCAGTGAAGGTCACGGCGGTCACCTATTACAAGGTCACCGATTCCAAGAAGGCGCTCCTCGAGGTGCAGAACTACAAGGCGTCGATCAGCCAGTTGGCCCAGATCACACTGCGCTCGACGCTGGGTAAGCATTCCCTGGACGAGTTACTCGGCGAGCAGGACAAGCTGAACGAGACCTTGCGTTCGTCGCTCGCTTCCCGCGCCCATGAATGGGGCGTCGAGGTCGATCACGTCGAGATCCGCAGCGTCGATCTCGCGAAGTCGATGATCCGGGCGATGGCGCAGGAAGCGGAAGCTGAGCGCGGTCGCCGAGCGCGCCGCATCACCGCCGAGGGTGAAGCCGAGGCAGCTGCCAAGCTGAGCGAAGCGGCCAAGACCTTGGGCGAGCATCCCGCCGCTCTGACGCTGCGCACCCTCGCCACGCTGAAAGAGATCGGCGCCGAGAACGCCACCACCATCGTATTTCCGGTGTCGCAGGACGCCTTTCTGCCACCCAGCTTGGCTGCGCTGAGCGCGGCGCTGAAGCAGACCTGATCGGGGAGGGGGCGCGGATGCTCAAGATGCTGTCGACGGCGGGCAGGTGGGCCATCACCCTGACGTTTGTGGCGTTGGGGGTGATCGTCATCCATATGGCGTGGCCGTCCCCCATCTCGCGACTCAAGGACTCCTGGGACGAAGGTGGGAACGCCCTGGCTCAGGCGTCGCTGGAAGCGTGCTTCCTGCTGCTCGGATTGCTCCTGATTTTTCTCGCGCCCACGTTTGTCCGTCCCAGGTGGGGCACCAGCGGCACCCCCAGCTTTGCCGTGCTGATCGTCCTCGGCAGCCTGGTGTTGGCTTCTGGCTGGGGGTTCGTCTCGAACTTCCATCCGGTCCGTTATTACGACAGCTGTCCCGGCCCTGGCCCCTGCTGATCCCGAAGGGAAGGAACTGAACAAATGAGCGTCGATATGTTGCTTGCAAATTATGAGAAGGCCGAGAGGCATCTGATGGACACCATCCCGATCGCCGGCTACGTGCCTGGCGGGGGCGATGGTGACCATTTCTCGGAAAACTTCGACTCCATCCTCGCCCTGCGCGAGAAGGAGAGCCGGCAGGCCGGGCTGGACTTCGCCGCGGCGATCGACGGCCAGCACGTTCTCGTCGACGGCGAGATGAAGGTTTTCGCCGATGTGCGGCTGAGGCTGTTTCCCACCGAACTCACGCCCGGCGTGATGGCCTTCATCTGGAAGCGCTTGCATGATGCCGGCCGCCTGACCTTCCTCGGCGTCGCCTTCGCGCCGATGCTCGCTCAGGCCTGCGCCGGCCCGACGCTGATCACGCTCCCCCTGCCGCAAGGGCATCGGGATGTCGCGGTGAACCAGGCGATGAACGAGGGCTTCTCGCGAACCGCCGTCGATGGTCAAGCGGTCGAGATCGAGAAGTTCCGCGCCGGTGATGTCGATATGCTGCGCTTCACGGTCTCCACCGGCCAGGGCAACAAGCCGCTGGTCTTCCAGTCCCGAGGGCTGCTGATGCGTTCCGCCGTCGGCGGACCCGGGCCGGCCTGTCCGGCGGTCGCCCTGGCGATCCCGGTCAAGAACTGACCATCTGAGCGAAGGGGAACCCTCAGGACCATGTCCATGCTGTTCATCACCGAGAAGCCCAACACGAAACGCGTTCTCGAGAAGCATGTGCAAGCCCGCGTGCTCGCGGCTCAGGGCCATCTGCTGGAGACCAAGACGCCGGACGAGCTTGACCCCGCGCGCTATGCGAAGTGGTCGCTGGAAGCCCTGCCGATTCTGATCCAGGGCGATATCCCGAGGAAGATCGGGAAGGACCGGAGCGGCAAGTCGCATGGGCCCCGCGTGCAGGAGATCGTGACCGCGATCAAGGCGGCGAGCTGTGTGGTGATTGCGTGCGATCCGGGCCGGGAGGGGTCTCTGATCGGCTGGGAACTGCTGGAATGGGCAAAATATCAGGGACCGGTGAAACGGCTGCTGCTCGGCGCGACCGACGATGAGTCCGTCAAAAAGGCGCTGGCGACGATGCAGGCGGACCCGCGTTCCGGCGACAAGGATTACTGCGCGGCAAAGGAAGCCGGCGGCCGCCTCTTTGACGACTGGCACAAGGGTATGAATGGCACCCCGGCGATGTCGCTGGGGCTGAAGCCGCCTGCGCTGCAAGGCTTCTGGAGCTATGGCGGCGTGCAGATGCCGACCCTGGCGTTGCTGTACGACCGGGACATCGCGATCGAGAGCTTCGTTCCGAGGACCTTCTACAAGGTGGCGATGACGGTGCGCCTTGCCACAGGTGCGGCAGCGGGAGCGACGGTCCAACTGATCCACTCGCCGGCCGACCGCATCTTCGAGCAGCAGATCGCCGAAGCGATCCGTGTCGCTGCCACCAGCTGGTCGGGTCGGCTG
>JAJPHO010000038.1 GCA_021325215.1 Alphaproteobacteria bacterium | reverse complement strand
CCCTGTCGATCATCGGCCGCTACATCCTGCATCCGCGCGTGTTCGAGCATCTCGACCGCAAGGTGAAGGGCGCCGGCAACGAGATCCAGCTGACCGACGCGATCGCCCGCACCATCGATACCGTGCCGTTCCACGGCTTGCGGTACGAAGGCCGCCGCTTCGATTGCGGCGACAAGGTCGGCTGGCTGCACGCCAACGTCTCGTTCGCGCTGGCCCGCGAAGATCTGTCCGCCCAGGTGACTGAAGTCCTCAAGGAATTCCAGTAAATGCGCATTGCCATGATCGGCACCGGCTATGTCGGCCTGGTGTCGGGTGCCTGCTTCTCCGAATTCGGCGTCGACGTGGTCTGCGTCGACAAGGATGCAAGCAAGATCGAAGGCCTGCATCAGAACCGCATGCCGATCTACGAGCCGGGTCTGGATCAGCTGGTGGCCGACAACGTCAAGGCCGGCCGCCTGTCCTTCACCACCGACCTCAAGGCGGCGGTGAAGGGGGCCGACGCGGTGTTCATCGCGGTGGGCACGCCGTCGCGCCGCGGCGACGGCCATGCCGATCTGTCCTATGTCTATGCCGCCGCCAAGGAGATCGCCGAGAGCATCGACGGCTACACGGTGGTGGTGACCAAGTCGACCGTGCCGGTCGGCACCGGCCGCGAGGTCGAGCGCATCATCAAGGAAACCCGCCCGGACGCCGATTTCGACGTGGTGTCGAACCCGGAATTCCTGCGCGAAGGCTCGGCCATCAACGATTTCATGCGGCCCGACCGCGTGGTGATCGGCGCCGAATCCGAGCGTTCCCGCGCGGTGATGAAGCAGCTCTATCGCGTGCTCTATCTGATCGAAACGCCGATCGTCTTCACCTCGCTGGAGACCTCGGAGCTGATCAAATACGCCGCCAATACCTTCCTGGCCGCCAAGATCACCTTCATCAACGAGATCGCCGATCTGTGCGAAGCGGTGGGCGCCGACGTGCACGACGTGGCCAAGGGCATCGGGCTGGACGGCCGCATCGGCAAGAAGTTCCTGCATCCGGGGCCGGGCTATGGCGGGTCCTGCTTCCCCAAGGACACGCTGGCGCTGGTGCGCACGGCGCGCGACAAGGGGGCTCCGCTGCGTATCATCGAAACGGTCGTGTCGATCAATGACGAGCGCAAGCGCCGCATGGCCGACAAGATCATCGCCGCCTGCGGCGGTTCGGTGAAGGGCAAGACCATCGCCGTGCTGGGCCTGACCTTCAAGCCCAACACCGACGATATGCGCGACAGCCGCAGCCTCGAGATCGTGCCCGCCTTGCAGGCGGCCGGCGCCAAGATTCAGGCCTTCGACCCCGAGGGCATGAACGAGGCGAAGCACATGCTGAAGGACATCACCTTCTGCGAGGGCGCCTACGAGACGCTGGAGGGCGCCGACGCCTTGGCCGTGCTGACCGAGTGGAACGAGTTCCGCGCGCTCAACATGTCCCGCGTCAAGGCGGCCCTGTCCGCGCCGATCGTGGTCGATCTGCGCAATATCTGGAGCCCCGAGGAAATGGCGGCGGAAGGCTTCCAATATACCTCGATCGGGCGGCCTTCCAGCCCGCGGGCCTGATCATGGGCGTGGCTGACAGGAAGACCTCGCCGTTCGAGGGGCAGCAGCCCGGCACGTCCGGGCTGCGCAAGAAGGTGACGGTCTTCCAGCAGCCGAACTATCTGGAAAATTTCGTCCAGGCGATCTTCGACTCGGCCCCCGAGCTGAAGGGCGCCTTGCTGGTGGTGGGCGGCGACGGTCGTTTCCACAACGAGCAGGCGGTCGCCACCATCCTGCGCATGGCGGCGGCCAACAATGTCGCCAAGGTGATGGTGGGCCGCAAGGGCCTGCTGTCGACCCCGGCGGTATCCTGCCTGATCCGCAAATATCAGGCGGCGGGCGGCATCGTTCTGTCGGCCAGCCACAATCCCGGCGGGCCGGACGGCGATTTCGGCATCAAGTTCAACATCGCCAATGGCGGTCCGGCGCCGACCAGCGTCACCGAGGCGATTTTCCAGCGCACCAAGACCATCTCGCGCTATCGCATCGTCGACGAGGATGCTCCCGATATCTCCACCCCCGGCTCCTATCGCCTGGGTAATCTCGACATCGAGGTGGTCGACCCGGTCGCCGATTATGCCGAGCTGATGGAGCGGATTTTCGATTTCACCGCCATCCGCGCCTTGTTTGCCGGCGGATTCCGCATGGTGTTCGACGGCATGCATGCCATCACCGGACCCTATGCCAGGGAAATCCTCGAGAACCGCCTCGGCGCGCCGGCCGGCACGGTGATCAATGGCGAGCCCTTGCCCGATTTCGGCCAGGGTCATCCCGATCCGAACCTGGTCTATGCCGCGGAACTGGTCGCCCTGATGCGCGGAGAGAACCCGCCCGATCTCGGCGCCGCCTCGGATGGCGACGGCGACCGCAACATGATCCTCGGGCCCGGCGCGTTCGTCACCCCGTCCGACAGCCTGGCCGTGCTTGCCGCCAACGCCACTTTGGTTCCCGGCTATCGCCAGGGGATCAAGGGCATCGCCCGCTCGATGCCGACCAGCGGCGCGGCCGACCGCGTCGCCGAGCATCTCGGCATTCCCTGCTACGAGACCCCGACCGGCTGGAAGTTCTTCGGCAATCTGCTCGACGCCGGCAAGGTCACCATGTGCGGCGAGGAAAGCTTCGGCACCGGGTCCGACCATGTGCGCGAGAAGGACGGCGTCTGGGCCGTGCTGTTCTGGCTCAACATCCTGGCCGCGCGCCGTCAGCCGGTGGCCGGCCTGCTGGCCGATCATTGGACGCAATATGGCCGCAACTATTATTCGCGCCACGATTATGAGGGGCTGGACACCATCGCCGCCTCGCGCCTGATGCTGCGGCTCAAGGGCGAATTGCCGGGGCTGCCCGGTAAATCGTTCGGGCGGCGCAAGGTGACCCTGGCCGACGATTTCTCCTATCTCGACCCGATCGACCACAGCACGACGACGGGGCAGGGCATCCGCGTGCGCTTCGACGACGGCTCACGCATCGTCTTCCGTCTGTCGGGTACCGGTACCGAGGGGGCGACTTTGCGCGTCTATATCGAGCGCTACGAAGCCGATCCGGACAAGCTGGGGCAGGATACCCAGGAAGCTCTGGCCGATCTGATCGCCCTGGCCGACAATATTGCGGGCATTCGCTCCATCACCGGCCGCGAAACCCCGACCGTCATTACCTGAGGCGGGTGAAGGCGGCGTAGTAGGCCAGGAAATCCTCGCCTTCGACGACCCATTCGCCGGGGACGTCCGTCTGAAGGGCATCCAGCGGACCCATCGCGGTTCCGCCGACCCGGCCCTCCCCCGATATCCAGACCAGAACGCCTTCTTCGGCGCTCAGCGTCTGCGCTGTCGATAAGGCGGTCACCGTGTGGGCGATTTTGCCGCGCCGGGTCATCACATTGAGATCGGTGACCGGGCCGTCCAGCAAGGTGGCGGCGGCCGGCTGATCGCCGGGAAAAGAAACCGGCCGGCCCGGCAGCAGGCGCAGTTTATCCCCGCCCATCTCGAGCGCGATGCCGGCGCCGGTCAGGATGGTCAGGGTGCGGTCGATATCGGGGAAATTCGAGAAGGGCCCGTCGGAGGCGACCTCGGCGATGCTGACCCGCCAGTCGAAAACGTCCATTCCGGCGCCGGGCGGGAAGGCGGCGACTTCGCGGGTGACGCCGCCGCCATTCTTCCAGGGCTGCGCCGCGCGGTGCGACGCCGGCAGGAGGATCATTCCACCAGCAGGGCCCGGCAGGGCTGATGGTGCTTGCCGGTCTGCAGCTTGCGGCAGGCTGCCTCGGCGTCATCCTTGGACAGGCCGACGATGCGCGAGGCATAGGTCGTCACATGCTTGCCCCTGCGGCTGGTCGGCACGGCCTTGGCTTCGCCGTCCTCGCCATATTTGCCCATCTTGACCAGGGCGACCTGCGCCATCTGCAGCGCCTTGGCCTGCTGGCCGTAGGCGCCGACCTGGACGGCCCATTCCTCTTCGTCGTCATCCGAATCGCCGGCGGCGCGGCTGTCGTCGCGGATCTGGGCGACCTGGCTCTTCTTCTGCGACTTGGCCATCGCCTTCATCACGGCGCGGGTCGATTTGGCGGAACCCTCGTCGGCGGCGACATCTTCCTGGGTCGGCAGTTCGGCCAGCTCGATGCCGGCCGAGCCGGGGGTGCGGGCGAAACCGGCATCCAGCAGCTTGCCCATCAGGCGGTCGCGGGCCGGGCCGCTCTGGCCGCCGAGGACCACGCCGATCAGGCGGCGCCCGTCGCGCTTGGCCGAGCTGACCAGGTTGAAGCCCGAAGCGTCGATATAGCCGGTCTTGATGCCGTCTGCGCCGTCGTACCAGTCGAGCAGATGATTGTGCCCGTTGATGGTGGCGCCGTTATAGGTGAACTGGCGGGCCGAGAAGTAGTGATACTCCTTGGCATGATTGTGGATCAAAGCGCGGCCCAGCGTGGCGAGGTCGCGTGCCGTGCTCTTCTGCTCGGGGTTGGGCAGGCCGTTCGGATTCTTGAAGGTGGTGCGGGTCATGCCCAGCTCATGCGCCTTTTTGGTCATGCGCTCGGCGAACGCCGCCTCGGAGCCGCCGCCCATATATTCGCCGGCGCACATCGCGGCGTCGTTGGCCGACTTGACCACCATGCCATAGAGGGCGTTCTCGACCGACAATGTCTGGCCGGCGCCGAGGCCGAGCTTGGAGGGGCGCTGATTGGCGGCCTTCTTCGAGACCGGCATGCGGTCGGACAGATGGAGCTTGCCCGATTCGAGGTCGTCGAACATCAGGTACAAGGTCATCATCTTGGTCAGCGAGGCGGGATAGATCCGGCTGTCCACGTTCGATGCCTCCAGCACCTCGCCGGTATCGGCATCGATCACGATCGACGCGGTCTTGATTTTGGCGTCGGCGGGCAAGGCGACCAGGAACGCTGCCGCCATAGCACCCATCACCCACTGCCGCATACTACCCATCCCCTGAAAGAGTCCTGTGGAATCACCATAAAAAATTCGTTACCGCCTGTCTATGGCGCGGTGCATTGGTTTTATGGCTATCCCTTGTGGGTCAGTGTGCCCCAGGAGGGGTTATAAGGAGGTTAACACCCCTTTGTGACAAAAATGCTGCGCTGCACAAAATCCCTTGACGCCCAGGCGTGGCAAGGCTCATAAGCGAGGATTGCTGCGCCGCGTTCGAGGGGCTGAGGCAACTGTCGTGGCGTACGCGATGTGCCCCCCAAAAAACCGTTCAGTCAGGGAGTATTCCCACGATGGCTATTGCCAAGACCACCAAGAGCGCCCCTGCGGCCAAGCCGCCAGTCGCGAAGTCCGTCGCGGCGAAGCCCGTCGCGGCGAAGCCCGCTGCGGCCAAATCCGCCGCCCCCAAATCCGCCGCCGCCAAATCCACCGCCCCCAAGCCCGCCGCCCCCAAGCCTGCCGCCGCCAAGCCGGCTCCCGCCGCCCGGGCCGCGGAATCCAAGCCTGACGAAAAGGCTGTCGTGCATTCCGCCGAAATCATGCCCGACCAGCCGGCGAAGCCCGCCCCCCACCCGGCAGAGCCCGCCCCCAACCTGGCTCACGCGGCCATCGAGACTGTCGCCAAGGCGGCCGAGACGATGGCGGAAGCGGCGCCGGTGAAGCCCTCCAAGGCGGTGGCTGCCGTCACCAAGGCGACCCACGATGCCGGTGAAACGGTGCTGAAGGGCGTTGCGCCCCTCATCGAATTCAGCCGCGACAACGCCATCCTGCTGGTCTCGACCGGCAATGAGCTTGCCCTCGGCTGGCATAAATTGTCCCAGTCCCTGATCGACTGGTCCGCCGAGAGCTGCGACAAGAGCGTGGCCGCCGGCCAGGCCATCCTGTCTGCCAAGACCGTCGAGGAGGTCATCGACCTCTCGCAGACCCTGGCCAAGGACAGCCTGCAGCACCTGCTGAAGGAAGGCTCGGAGCTGAGCAAACTCTCGACCAAGCTGATCGAGGACACCATCGCTCCCCTGCCGGTCCGCCTGGCCGCGGCGGTCGAGAAGCTGGCCCATCACGCCGCCTGATCTTACGCCTTTTACAATTGGCGGGGCCCGCGAAGATCACCCTTCGTGGGCCTTATTTTTGTGGTTCATAGCTGGTATCGTGGTTAGGCCCAGGAGCGGGCTGATAGCAGGCAGATCGCCTTTCAAAGGCCCAGGGGGTTTTTCCGCCGCTCCGCCGACCAATATATTGGGAGGAACACCCCACCTTAATTTCGACATCAATCGACAGTTTGATCAGGTAGGCATGAGCGGAGACGACAACAGGAACGGCGACGACGGCACGCAGAACGGCGTGGTCATCAAGACCAGGCCGAAGACGAAGCGGCCGGCCATGTTCAAGGTGCTGATGCTCAATGACGACTACACTCCGATGGAGTTCGTCGTTCATGTGCTCGAACGGTTCTTTTCGAAGAATCGCGAAGAGGCGACGCGGATCATGATGCATGTGCATCAGCGGGGCGTCGGGGTATGCGGTGTTTATACGTACGAAGTAGCTGAAACCAAAGTCACTCAGGTGATGGATCTGGCCCGCCAGAATCAGCATCCCCTGCAATGCACGATCGAGAAGGAGTGAGGCCATGCTGTCGCGGAACCTCGAGGCGAGTCTCCATCGGGCATTGGGATTGGCGTCCGAGCGCCATCATGAATATGCCACGCTGGAACATCTTCTGCTGTCCCTGACCGAAGACCAGGAGGCGATTGCCGTCCTCCGGGCCTGCAATGTCGACGTCGACCGGCTGCGGACTGATCTTACCGAATTCGTCGACAGCGCCCTGGCCGACCTGGTCTCGGCGCGGGGCGGCGACCCCAAGCCCACCGCCGGATTCCAGCGCGTCGTCCAGCGCGCCGCCATCCATGTGCAATCCTCCGGGCGGGAGGAGGTGACCGGCGCCAATGTCGTCGTTGCCCTGTTCTCCGAGCGCGAGAGCCATGCCGTCTATTTCCTGCAGCTGCAGGACATGACGCGCCTCGACGCGGTGAACTACATCTCGCACGGCATCGCCAAGACCCCGGGCCGCAGCCAGAGCCGTCCGGTCCATGGCGCCGACGAGGACGCCAAGGGCGGCGAAGCGAGTGTCAAGAAGGGCCAGGAGGCGCTGAGCGCTTACTGCGTCAATCTCAACAAGAAGGCGCAGCAGGGCAAGATCGACCCGCTGATCGGGCGCGACCTCGAGATCGAGCGCACCATCCAGATCCTGTGCCGCCGTTCGAAGAACAACCCGCTCTATGTCGGTGACCCGGGCGTCGGCAAGACCGCCATCGCCGAAGGGCTGGCGCGGCGCATCGTCAAGAACGAGGTGCCCGACGTCCTGTCCAACGCGGTGATCTATTCGCTCGACATGGGCGCGCTGCTGGCCGGCACCCGCTATCGCGGCGATTTCGAGGAGCGGCTGAAGGCCGTGGTTTCGGAGCTCGAAGCGATCGACGGCGCGGTGCTGTTCATCGACGAGATCCACACCGTGATCGGCGCCGGGGCCACCTCGGGCGGCTCGATGGACGCTTCCAACCTGCTGAAGCCGGCTTTGGCCGCGGGCTCGCTGCGCTGCATCGGCTCGACCACCTACAAGGAGTACCGGACGCACTTCGAGAAGGACCGCGCTCTGGTGCGGCGCTTCCAGAAGATCGACGTCAACGAGCCGACCATCGACGACGCCATCAAGATCCTCGAGGGCATCAAGCCCTATTACGAGGCGCATCATCGCGTCCGCTACACCCATGACGCCATCAAGGCGGCGGTGGAGCTGTCGGCCCGCTATATCGGCGACCGCAAGCTGCCGGACAAGGCGATCGACGTCATCGACGAAGTCGGCGCCGCCCGCATGCTGCTGCCCGAGTCCAAGCGCCGCAAGACCGTGACGGTCAAGGATGTCGAGGACATCGTCGCCAAGATCGCGCGCGTTCCCCCCAAGAGCGTGTCGACCAACGACATGGAAGTGCTGAAGACCCTTCAGCGCGACCTCTCGACCCTGGTGTTCGGCCAGGACAAGGCCATCGAGGCGCTGTCCTCGGCGATCAAGCTGGCCCGCGCCGGCCTGCGCGAACCGGAGAAGCCGATCGGCTGCTACCTGTTCTCGGGCGCGACCGGCGTCGGCAAGACCGAAGTGGCCCGCCAGCTGTCGAAGATCCTCGGCATCGAGCTGGTCCGCTTCGACATGTCCGAATATATGGAGCGCCATTCGATCTCGCGTCTGATCGGCGCCCCGCCGGGCTATGTCGGCTTCGACCAGGGCGGCCTGCTGACCGACTCGGTCGACCAGCATCCCCATTGCGTGCTGCTGCTCGACGAAATCGAGAAGGCCCATCCGGACCTGTTCAACATCCTGCTGCAGGTGATGGATCACGGCAAACTGACCGATCACAACGGCAAGAATGTCGATTTCCGCAACGTCATCCTGATCATGACCACCAATGCCGGCGCGTCCGACATGGCCAAGGCGGCGATCGGCTTCGGCCGTGAGAGCCGCGAAGGCGAGGATCAGGAAGCGATCCAGCGCATGTTCACGCCGGAATTCCGCAACCGCCTCGACTCGATCATCCCCTTCGCCGGCCTGTCGCCGGAGGTGGTGTCGCGCGTGGTCGACAAGTTCATCATTCAGCTGGAAACCCAGCTGGGCGACCGCGACGTGTCGATCCTGCTGACCGATCAGGCTCGTGCCTGGCTGGCCGAGAAGGGGTACGACAAGAATTACGGCGCCCGTCCGCTGGCCCGCGTGATCCAGGAGCACATCAAGCGCGCCTTGGCCGAAGAACTGCTGTTCGGCCGCCTGTCCAAGGGCGGTGTGGTCAAGGTCGCCGTCGCCGAGGACCGCAGCAAGCTGACCTTCGAATTCGAAGAAGGCGGCAAGCCGGTGCGCGAGCCGGAAATGGCCGAGTAACGAAACGGGAAGGGGGCCTCAGGGCCCCCTTTCTTATTCCTCGGGCGGCTTTCCGCTGAAATCGGGCAGCTCGAAAGCGAACTTGCCCGGATCGTCGGACAGCATATTGACGGCCAGCGTGCCGTTCGCCGACCGCACGATGATTTCACAGAACCATTGCCCCTCGGCGATCTTCATCGGCGTGCTCATGCTGATGCCGATGACCTCGTCGACGTCCATACTGAGATTGTGATTACTGTGAAACGAGACGGAAGCGACGGTCTTGTTGCCGGACATCGTCTGTACTCCGCTAAGCGAGTAGCTCCAGGCTGGTCGATCCAACCTGCCGCGTCAAGCATTCAGCGCGGATAGATGTGGATCGACACGCGCCGGTTGATCGCCATATTGATCGCCAGCGGGTTGCCGTTGACGTCACGGTTGGCGACGCGCGGGCGCGTATCCGCATAGCCGACGGCGCCCAGGCGGTCGGCCTGCACCCCGTCCTTGATCAGCATGCGCACCACCGCGGTGGCGCGCGCCGCCGACAATTCCCAATTGGTCGGGAAGGCCGGCGAGGTCGGCTTGTCGTCGTCGGTGTGGCCCTGCACCTCGACCTGGAAAGCGGTGTATTTCTCGGAGGTCAGGGTGGTGGCGATCTTGGCCAGGGCGGGCAGGAACTGGTCCTTCAGCGCCGCCGAATTGGGATCGAAGAAGGTGCCGGCATCGAGATCGAGCACCAGCCCGCGATCGTCCTGGCCGATCGAGACCTGGGTATCGTCGACCTTGAGGCCGCGCATCGCCTGAGCCATCTCGGTCTTCAGCGACTGCATCGGCTGGGTGCTGTTGTCCCGCTTGCCGATATCCTTGGCCAGGCCGCCCTGTACCTGCTCGTATTTGACCGGATCGAAATGCGACATCGAGATCAGCATGACGAAGAAGGCCATCAGCAGGGTGATCATGTCCGCATAGGACATCAGCCAGTCTTCGGCTTCTTCCTTCTCGTGCGGGGGCTGCGGGATCATCTTCCGGCCCTCAGCGCTTCTCGCGCGCCATCTTGTCGATGTCGAAATGCAGCGCAGGGTCGAGGAAGCTGTTCATCTTGTCCTGGATGTAGCGCGGATTGCGGCGCTCGGCCAGCAGGGCCAGGCCCTCGGCGACCAGGAACTTGCGGAAGCGGACGATGTCCTCGCGCTGCTGCACCTTGCTGGCGGTCGGCATCAGGATGATGCGGGCGAACAGCACGCCATACAGCGTACCCATCAGACCGACCGCCATGCCTGGGCCGATCTTGGACGGGTCGGTCATGTGGTCCAGCATGATGACCAGGCCGACCAGGGTGGCGATCATGCCGAAGGCCGGGGCGTTGCTGGCCATGCTGCGCAGGATTTCGGCCGGCACCAGATGGCGGTGATAGGTGGTCTCGATGGTGTTGGTCAGGATCTCGCGCACTTCCGGGCCGGTATAGCCGGAGATCACCAGATCGATGCCGAAGCCGAGGAACTTGTCCTGCTCCTTCAGCTTCTTGGCGTCGGCCTCCAGGGCCGGCAGGCCCGATTTCTGGACCATATAGCCCCAGCGGATCATGCGGCCGACCTCGCCGGTCAGGATGGCGCGGCCGACTTTATGCTGGAAGAAGATCGAACCGGCGGAGCGCAAGGACTGCAGCACATAGCGGGGTTCGAAGGCGACGAAGGTGGCGGCCAGCGTGCCGCCGATCACCATCATCACGCCGGTGGTGTGGAAGAAGATGGCGTAATTGTCGGTGCTGAGGACGATCGAAAGGAAGAAGAAGGCGATGCCGACGACGAAGCCCAAGATTGTCGGAAGTGACATTGCCAGCAGTACCTTTTCTCTCAGTCAGTCCTAAGCCGCCGCATAGTGCGGCATAACGGAGGGATCGGCAAGAAAAAGGGGAGGGCCGCTCAGTGTAGTGGCGGCCTCTATTCTTTCAGTCGCCGCTTTGTCCTTTGGTCATGTCGGTCACGGTGACGCCCAGCCGGTCGTCGACCACCACCACTTCGCCGCGGCCGACCAGGGTCTTGTTGACCACCAGGTCGATCGGCTCGTTGATCTTGCGGTCCAGCTCGACCACGGCGCCGCGGCCCAGTTTCAGCAGCTGCTTGACCTGCACCTGCGCCGAGCCCAGCACCGCCGAAACTTCGACCTTGATGTCATAGGCTGCTTCGCGGCCATCGCCGCTGTTCAGCTCGCTCAGCAATTTTTCGTCGGCCATGACCGGCCCCTTTCCACGAGATAGACCACACAATTATGCGCAGATTGGCGCAGAAATCGTGAGGGATGGGTTAATTGGTCCGCATATATTTACCATTACGGATCACGGTGATGTAGGTCGGACGCCAGGAATCGCCGAAGCGGTCGATATGGATCGGTCCCTGCAATCCTTGGAAATCGCCGATGCGCAACACCGCGTCGCGCAGGTTTTCGCCGGCCGCGCGCCGCTTGAGCGCGGTGATCAGCACGGTGGCGGCATCATAGCCGGCAATGCCCGCAAAGCCGGGTTCGAGCTGGTAACGCTCGAGGAACAGCCGCCGGAAAGCGACATAAGGCTGCTGCTCGCTCTCGCGGTCGACGAATTGCGAGGTGAAGATTCCTTCGGCGGCCGGACCGGCCATTTCCACGAAGCGTTCGGTGGCCGCCCATTCCGAGGTCACCAGCGGAACCGTGCGGTCGAGCAGGCGGATCTGCTGGCAGATCTGCGCGGCGTCGGCGGCGTTGCCGAGGATCAGCACCGCCTCGGCGTGGGCCGCCAGCGCCTGGCGGGCCAGGGCGCCGAAATCCCCCACCATGCCGGATTTGAAGGGCAGTATCTGTATCACTTTTCCGCCCAGCGCCTCGTAGGCGCTGCGGAAATCCTGCGCCCAGCTGTCGGTATAGGCGCGGTTGACCTGGTCGGACAGGATGACGAAACTTTTGATGGCGCGCTGCTGCCAATGGAACTTGGCCGAAGCCTCGGCATATTGGCGGGTGTCGGCGATGACGCGCAGGAAATAATCGTCCTGGCCGGCCAGGTCGCGGGTGGTGACGGTCGGGCTGATCAGCGCCACGCGCCGCGCGTCGGCCAGCGGCGCCAGGGTGACCGCCATGACGCTGGTCATCGGCCCGATGATCGCTTCGACCTTGCGGTCGGCCAGGCTTTCGAAGGCGGCCCGCGCCGCGTCCGGGTCCTGCCGGTCGTCTTCGGTGGTAAGCCGGATGGGATGCCCGCCGATGCCGCCCCGGCGGTTCTGTTCTTCGATGGCGATGCGCACGCCGTCCAGGGCGCCGATACCGAGATCGGCCACTCGCCCCGACAGGCCGCCGATAAAGCCGACTTCGACCGGCGACGGATCGTCGCAGCCCGCCGCCAGAACGAGCAAGGCGGCAAACAGCCCCAATCTGATTGAGACTCTCAGCGTCATGGTGTTCCCCCGATACCGAGCATGGTGCCGGGTGGGAGCGCTGTCAATCGTGGTTGCTAGAGCAGGGTAACCGGAACCGCAAAGAAGAACCGGCTGCCCTGGCCAGGCGTGCTTTCCACATCGATCCGCCCGCCCATTAGCTCGGCGATGCGGCGCGCCGTCGCCAGTCCCAGCCCGACCCCGCCGAAGCCGCGG
Source organism: Alphaproteobacteria bacterium (assembly GCA_021325215.1). Classification (GTDB taxonomy): domain Bacteria; phylum Pseudomonadota; class Alphaproteobacteria; order Rhodospirillales; family Magnetospirillaceae; genus JAJPHO01. Next base: position 6,056 of record JAJPHO010000038.1, on the reverse strand, counting down.
GTCAGGCTGTCGTCGGCCTGGGTGAAGGGGGTGAACAGCTTGCCCTGGGCCGGTTCGTCGATACCCGGGCCGGTATCGGCGACGCTGATATAGAGCATGTCGCGCCCGTCCTGTCTGCCGCTCCAGACGGCGAGATCGATCGAGCCGCTGTCGGTGAATTTGACCGCATTGCCGACCAGGATGGTCATCACGTTCGAGATGTCCTGCGGTGAGCTCAGAACGTATTCGGGGACGTCGGGTGCCAGGTCGTGATGCAGGTCGAGCCCCTTGAGGCGGGCAGCCGCCTCATACATGCGAACCACGTCGCCGACCAGGGCGGCGGGCGAGCATTGCTGCCGGGCGATCTGGTAGTGGCCGCTTTCCAGCTGGCTGAAATTGAGGATCTGGTCCAGCACCGCCATCATCGAACGGCCAGACCGCCCGAGCACCGCGACCAGTTCGGCCTCCTTGTCGCCAAGCTCGGTCAGGTTCAGCGCTTCGGCGATGCCCAGCAGCCCGTTCATCGGCGTGCGGATCTCGTGGCTCATATTGGTCAGGAAGGCGGTCTTGGCGCGCGACGCCTCTTCGGCCAGGTCGCGGGCCACCGCCAGTTCCGCCTCGCGCTCGACCTCGCGTTTCAGCGCATTGGCGAAGCGGCGGGCGCTCGACATCAGGGTCACCCAGAACAGCACGGTCATCAGGATGACCGTGGCGGTCCATTTGGTGAAAGGCAGGGTCAGCAGCGCGATCAGGCAGGGCGCCAGCATCGCGGTAGCATAGACCACATAGATTTCCAGCTCGGCCGACAGCAGCGGCACGGCGGCGGCCGACATGCCGGCGATGGTGAAGGCCGAGACCATCACCGCCCAGGGCGAGCCGGTGCGCAGGATCAACGCGCCGCCAGCGCCCCAGATCAGGCCCGACAGCAGCGCCAGGGCGCCTTTCAACCTGATCCATTTGCGGTCGGACAGCTGGTCGCGCCGGGTCTTGAACAGATGGGCGGCGGACAAGCGCAGCGCCACGGCAAGCATTACCCACGACAGCCAGATGAGCATTTCGATCGGCTGCTCGTCATAGCGCAGCAGGACGACGATGGTGGCGTTGACGATCGAAAAGGCCTGGCTGACCAGCACATTTTCGAAAAGCAGCTCGACCTTGCGCTTGTCGATCCGTTGATCGAGTGTGGGTAGCGTTGATGGCAAAAGCCGAGATCCGCGGCAGGTTTGAAGACCGCGAAGTCTAGCAACGAATGGCGAGGGACGTAATGGATTTCGATTATGTCGTCATAGGGGCGGGTTCCGCGGGCTGCGTGCTGGCCAACCGCCTGTCGGCGGATGGACGGACCAAGGTGCTGCTGCTGGAAGCGGGCGGGCGCGACGATTGGATCTGGTTCCACATTCCGGTGGGCTATCTGTTCGCCATCGGCAATCCGCGCGCCGACTGGATGTTCGTCACCGAGGCCGAGGAAGGGTTGGCCGGCCGTTCGCTGAACTATCCGCGCGGCAAGGTGATCGGCGGTTGCTCGGCCATCAATGCGATGATCTATATGCGCGGCCAGGCCCGCGATTACGACGAATGGCGCCAGTCCGGCCTGACCGGCTGGGGCTGGGACGACGTACTGCCCTATTTCCTCCGCCACGAGAACCATGTCGCGCCGCCCAATGAGCTGCATCGCTCGGGCGGGGAATGGAGCGTCGATTATCCGCGCATGCGCTGGGAGATTCTCGACGCGGTGCGCGAAGCGGCGGCGCAGATGGGCATTCCCAAGGTCGAGGATTTCAATAAAGGCGACAATTTCGGCTCCTCCTATTTTCAGGTCAATCAGCGTGGCGGCCGGCGCTGGAGCGCGGCGCGAGGCTTTCTGAAACCCGCCTTGGGCCGGTCCAATCTCACGCTGGAAACCGGCGCCCGGGTTCGCCGGGTGCTGGTCGAGCAGGGCAGGGCGGTCGGTGTCGAGTACGATCTCGGCGATGGTCTCCGCATTGCTCGCGCCGGCCAAGTGATCCTGTCGGCAGGGGCCATCGGTTCTCCGGCGCTGCTGCAATTGTCTGGCATCGGGCCGGGCGCCGCTCTGCAGGATCTCGGCATTCCGGTGGTGGCCGATCTGCCCGGTGTCGGAAGCAATCTGCAGGATCACCTGCAATTGCGCCCGATCTACAAGGTGAGCGGAACCCGTACCCTCAATATGGATTATCAGAGCCTGTGGAAGCGCGGGATGATGGCCGCTCAATACGCGCTGATGCGGCGCGGGCCGATGACCATGGCACCGTCTCAGCTGGGCATCTTCGCCAAATCCTCCGAGCGGTTCGACCGACCGAACGTGCAGTTCCACATCCAGCCTTTGTCGCTGCCGAAGTTCGGCGAGGCGATGCACGATTTTCCCGCCATCACGGTCAGCGCCTGCAATCTGCGCCCGACCAGCCGGGGTTCGGTACGGCTGGCCGGCCCCGACCCGTCCGCCGCGCCGAAGATCGCGCCGCATTATCTGACCACCGAGGAGGACAGGCAGGTGGCGGTGGAGTCCATCCGCCTGGCCCGCACGCTGATGGCCCAGCCGGCGCTATCCCGCTTTCAGCCCGAGGAGTTCCTGCCGGGTGCTTCGATCACCGACGAGGCCGGCCTGCGCGAAGCGGCGGCGCGGATCGGCACCACCATTTTCCACCCGGTCGGAACGGCCAAGATGGGCGTCGAGAGCGATCCCATGGCGGTGGTGGATGCCCGGCTGCGGGTGCGCGGAATTGCCGGATTGCGGGTCGCCGACGCTTCGGTGATGCCGAGCATCGTTTCGGGCAACACCAATTCGCCGACCATCATGATCGCGGAAAAGGCGGCGGAGATGATCCTCAGCGACGCGCGCTGACCAGCTCCCGATAGGCGGCTTCCAGGGACCGGGTGAAGCCCGGCCCGTCGCACAGGGCAGAAGCGGCGACGGCCTGGCGCAGTCCCCAGTCCCGCCGGTCGGCGGCCAGATCGGCGGCGATGCGCCCATAATCCTCGGCGGTGGCCGCCGCCCATTCCTCGCGCCCGATCGCGCGCAGGAAGCCCAAGGTCTGGCGCGACGCCGGATTGGCGCCCGGCAAGGTCACCACCGGCACGCCCATCCACAGCGCCTCGCAGCTGGTCAGCCCGCCACCAAAGGGAAAGGGATCGAGCGCGACGTCGATATCGCCATACTCCGCCAGCATGTCGCGATGGGGCGAGGGACCGCGCAGATCGAGCCGGGCGGGATCGATCCCGAGCCCGGCAAACTCGGCCGCGACAGCGGCGCGCAGGGCGGGGTCGGCCAGGGTGCTCCACTTCAGAACGAGGCGGGACTCCGGCACACGGCGCAGGACATCCGCCCACAGGCGGCGCACCGCCGGACCGATCTTGGACAGATTATTGAAGCTGCCGAACACCGGCGGCCCGGATCGCGATGCGGCCGGTTCCGGCGCGTAATCGGGCGGGGCATAGCAGAAACGGCCCTGCGGCAGGCGGACGATCTTCTCGCGGTAGAAGCGCTCTTCGCCCTCGGCGATGGTGGTGTGATCCGACAGGATCGCGTCGATGGCGGCCAGTCCCGTCGTACCCCAGAAACCCAGCCAACTCACCTGCACCGGCGCCGGACGCCGGGCGAACAGCGGCAGGCGGTTGAAGGCGGTATGGCCTGACAGATCGACCAGAATGTCGATGCGGTCTTCGGCGATCTGCCGCGCTGCTGCCTCGTCGGCCGCTCCGGCAATGTTGCGCCAATGATCGGACAGGCCGTGCAGTTGCTGCGTCATGTCGTCGGCGACCGGATTGGTGCTGTAGCAGATGATCTCGAAGGCGGCGCGGTCGTGATGGGACAGCACCGGCGAGAGGAAATAGCCGACCGGATGGCGTTTGAGATCGCCGGATACATAGCCGATCCGCAACCGCCCCGACGATATCGTCCGCGGCGCCGGCAAAGCCTTCGGTTCGAAGCGTTCCGCATAATCGAGCGCTTCGGCCAGGATCGCCTCCGCGGTCACGCCCTCGGCATAATGCAGCCCGAGGATCAGGTTCGAAGCGGCGGGCGCATGCCAGGGCGCCGCGCGGTAGGCGAGGCGATAAGCCGCCAGCGCCTCCTGATTGCGCCCCTGTTCCTTGCGCAGATTGCCCAGGGCGTTCGCCGCCTCGACCTGGGCGGGATCGAGGGCGAGGGCCGTCCGGTAGGCGCGCACCGCCTCGTCGAGCCGGCCCAGCGCGAACAGCGCATTGGCGCGGTTGGCATGGGCGCCGGCGTGATCGGGGCGCAGGCGGAGCGCGGAATCCTGCGCCGCCAGCGCTTCCCCGAAGCGGTTGAGGTGATAGAGCGGAATGCCGAGATTGCTCCAGGCCTCGAAGAAGTGGGGCGCAAGCCTGACCGCCTCGCGATAGGCGGCGATGGCTTCGTCGAGTTTTCCCGTTGCGGCCAGGGCGATCCCCAGATTGTAGTGCGCCTCGGGGCTGGAGGGGGCCCGTTTGACCAGATCGGCAAAGGCCATCGTAGCCGGGCGCGGCAAACCGAGGCGCAGATAGGCTTCACCGATCCCGGCATAGGCTTGCAGCTGCGACGGGTCCGCGCGCAGCACCCGGGTCCAGGCCCGAATGGCATCCTCGAAACGGTTCTGGGCGAACAAGGTCTGCGCGGCCGAAAGGTCGTTGGTCATGGGGGAAGTGTCGCCGCCGGCGCGGTAAATGAAAAGCCTCGGGAACTAAACGGCTTGTCCGGCGCACCAGCCCGACGACCAGGCCCACTGGAAATTGAAGCCGCCCAACCAGCCGGTAACGTCGACGACCTCGCCGATGAAATAGAGGTTGGGCAGGGACTTCGCCGCCATGGTGCGGGAATCGAGTTCGTTCGTATCGACACCGCCCAGGGTCACCTCGGCGGTACGATAGCCTTCGGAGCCGGCCGGCTTGACGCGCCATTGATTGACCGCCGCATCGATCCGGCGCAGATGGGCGTCGGACAGATCGGCGAGATTGCCGGCGACATTCAGGCTTTCGGTGATGAACTGAGCCAGGCGCTTGGGCAGTAGAGCGGCGAGGGCGGTCTGGATCGCCTGGCGGCCGTTCTGGCTGCGCGCGGCCTTCAGCGTCGCGAAGATGTCGGTGCCGGGCACCAGGCGGAGCGTAATTTCGTCGCCTTGGTTCCAATAGGACGAGATCTGCAGGATCGACGGTCCGCTCAGGCCGCGATGGGTGAACAGCAACGCCTCGTCGAAGGAGGTCTTGCCGTGGGCGGCAGTGATGTCGATGGCGATACCGGCCAGCGGAGACAGCTTGTCGAGCAGGGCCGGGTCCAGCGTCAGCGGCACCAGGGCCGGCCGTGGCTCGATGATCTTGAGGCCGAATTGCCGGGCGATTTCGTAGCCGAAGCCGGTCGCGCCCATCTTCGGGATCGACTTCCCGCCCGAGGCGACGACCAGGGATCGGCAGGCGATCCTGTCGCCGGGCTCGATGGACAGGCTGAAGCCCCCCTCCGTCTTCTCTATGTGCGAGACCGAGGTGCCGAGCTTCAGCGTGGCGCCGTGGCTTTTCATCATGCCGACCAGCAGCTCGACGATCTGCGTGGCCGGGCCGTCGCAGAAGAGCTGGCCGTGGCTGCGCTCGTGATAGGCGATGCCGGCCGCTTCGATCAGGCCGATGAAGTCGCGCTGGGTATAGCGGCGCAGCGCCGAGATGCAGAAGCTGGGATTTTGCGACAGGTAGTTCGCCTTGCTCGCATGCAGATTGGTGAAATTGCTGCGTCCGCCGCCGGAGATGCGGATCTTTTCCCCCGGCGCCTGGGCGTGGTCGACGATCAGCACCGAGCGGCCGCGTTTGGCGGCCTCGATCGCGCACATCATGCCGGCGGCTCCGGCGCCGATCACCACTACATCGACAGTCTGCACGCGAAGAACTCCGGAGAATGAAAGCAAAAAGCCCCCGGAACCGAAGTTCCGGGGGCCTCTTGTTGGCTCCCAGGGAGGGATTCGAACCCCCGACCAAGCGGTTAACAGCCGCTTGCTCTACCGCTGAGCTACCTGGGAATAGCGGGCTGCCGAAGCAGGCTCCGCATATCCTTTTGCGGTATGACCGGCGCGCCTTTT
>JAJPHO010000094.1 GCA_021325215.1 Alphaproteobacteria bacterium | reverse complement strand
GGACAGTGACCCAAACCGAAAATCGTTACGGCTGCTTCCTTCCGGACCTGACCGGGTTGGCGACGGGTTCGTCCATCGCCAGCCTTCCGAGGGGGACTATATCAGGGGCGGATAGGTAAAACGCAAGGTGTAATTACACCCGCTTTATTCTTCGACCAGGCGATACAGGCGCTGATCGCGCAGGGCCGAGACCGAGATCATCTTGACCGCGGTGGAATCATTGGCGCGCACCAGGCGGGCATGGGCGATGCCCTCGGCGTCCTGTGTCAGATCGACCACCACCCACACGGTGCTCGTGCCGGGGGGACTGTATTTCTGACCGGATTCGACCTCGCGCCGCGCCATGGTAAAGCCACCTCGAAGATGCCTGGAGAAAGGGGAGGCAGTGTTTAAGGCATTTACCCACCGTTGGGAAGCCCCTGCAACCCGGGCACCTGTGAGAATTTTGGGGCTACACAGATTTAACGCCTTACGCCTAAATTAATCCATTACGTCATGCTGAAATCTCTCCTAACCGCCGACGAACCGCCGGCCGTCGCCGAAAAACGGCGTGACGGACGCTCGGATTTCGTCATTGTCGTAGACCATGCCAGCCGGCGGATTCCCAGGGGCCTGAACGCTCTCGGGCTGCCCGAGAGCGAGCTGGTCCGCCATATCGCCTGGGACATCGGCGCGTTGGCGGTGGCCGACCATGTTTCGGCGGCGCTCGACGCGGCGCTGGTGGCGCAGAATTATTCCCGGCTGGTGATGGACTGCAACCGCGCGCCTTCGGTGCCGAGCGCGGTTCCCGCGGTCAGCGAGCTCACCGTCATTCCGGGCAACGAGACTCTCGGCGACGAGCAACGCGAAGCGCGCCGTTTGGCGGTTCATGCGCCCTATCACGATCATATCGCCGCCCTGGTCGACGAACGGGCGCGCCAGGGCCGCAAGACCATCCTGATCGCACAGCACACCATGACGCCGGTCTTCAAAGGCAGCGTCCGCGAGATGCAGGCGGCGGTGATGTATAATCGCGACGGGCGCTTCGCCTTGGCGCTGAAGGAAGCACTGGCCGAGGATGGCGTGCTGGTCGCCGATAATCAGCCCTATGCGATGACCGACGCCACCGACCACACCCTGCCCGTCCATGGCGAGAAGCGCGGCCTGCTGCATGTCGGGCTGGAAATCCGACAAGATCTTGTGGGAGATCCAGCCGGACAGCTACTATGGGCGGATCGCGTCGCCAAGGCGCTGGAAAAGGCGAGGAGTAGGTTTTAGTGCATCAATATCTCGATCTTCTGCGGGCGGCGCGCGAAGGCGGCACCTTCAAGGCGGACCGCACGGGTACGGGAACCTACAGCCTGTTCGGTTGGCAGATGCGCTTCGACCTGTCCGAGGGTTTCCCGCTGGTGACCACCAAGAAGGTCCATCTGCGCTCGATCATCCACGAGCTGCTGTGGTTCCTGAAGGGCGAGACCAACATCAAGTACCTGCAGGACAACAAGGTCACCATCTGGGACGAATGGGCCGACGAGAATGGTGATCTCGGCCCGGTCTATGGCGCGCAATGGCGCAGCTGGCCGTCCGCCGACGGCCCGATCGACCAGATCGCCAAGCTGGTCGAGATGATCAAGCGCAACCCGGATTCGCGCCGGCTGATCGTATCCGCCTGGAACCCGGCGGACGTCGACAAGATGGCGCTGCCGCCCTGCCACTGCCTGTTCCAGTTCTATGTCGCCGACGGCAAGCTGTCCTGCCAGCTTTACCAGCGTTCCGCCGACATCTTCCTCGGCGTACCGTTCAACATCGCCTCCTATGCGCTGCTGACCCTGATGCTGGCGCAGGTGACCGGGCTGAAGCCGGGCGATTTCGTCCATTCCTTCGGCGACGCGCATCTTTATGCCAATCACATCGAGCAGGCCGATCTCCAGCTGTCGCGCGAACCGCGCCCGCTGCCGACGATGACCTTGAATCCCGAGGTAAAGGACCTGTTCGGCTTCACGTTCGAGGACTTCACCCTGACCGGCTACGACCCGCACCCGGCGATCTCCGCGCCGGTGGCGATCTGATGCTTGCGCTGATCGTCGCGGTCGCCGAGAACGGCGTGATCGGCCGCGACAACACCCTGCCCTGGCACATCCCCGAGGATCTGCGCTACTTCAAGCGGATCACCTCGGGCAAGACCGTGGTGATGGGCCGCAAGACTTTCCAGTCGATCGGCCGCCCGCTGCCCAACCGCACCAACATCGTGATCACCCGCGACAAAGACTTCACGGCGGACGGCGTGCTCGTCGCGCACAGCCTGGACGAGGCTCTGGCCAAGGGTGGCGACGGCGAAATCCTGGTGATCGGCGGCAGTTCGCTGTTCGCCGAGACGCTGCCGCGCGCAGACCGGTTCTACCTGACCGAGATCAAGCGCGCCTATGAGGGCGACGTGCATTTCCCCAATTGGGACCGCGCCGCCTGGCAGGAAATCGCCCGGCAGCCGGCGGAAAGCGATCCCGCTGTCGCCTTCGTGACTTATGAGAGGCGTCACTGACGGGGACCGGGTTCCGCGCTATAGTCGGGGCGCAATGTCGAGACCATCCCTCATCTACGCGATGCTTGGTTTTGCGATGCTGGCGACGTCGGCATCGGGCGACGAGGCGCGCTATCTCCGCGTCGGCACCGGCCCGCCGGGCGAGACCCACTTTCCGCTCGGCAGCCTGATCGCCAGCGCCATCAGCGCGCCGCCAGGCCTGCCCTGTACCCATGTCGGCGCCTGCGGCGTGCCCGGTCTGATCGCGGTGGCCACGGCCACGGCGGGTTCCGAGGACAATATCGAGACCCTGGCCGAGGGCCGCCTCGACGCGGCGCTGACCGAGGCCGACGTGCCGATGTTCGAGGGCAAGCGGGCCGAGACTCTGCGCGCCATCGGCAATCTGGCGCTCGACCAGATGCAGCTGGTGGTGCTGCGCGACGGGCCGATCCGATCCTTGCGCGACCTCAAGGGCAAGCGGGTTTCCCTGGGCGAGAAAGGCTCGGGCACCCATCTGCATGCGCACCAGCTGCTGGTCGCGCTGGGCTTCAAGGACAATGACGTCAAGGAGGAGAACCAGCGCTCGGCGCTGGCCGCCGACGCCATGCTGGCCGGCAAGCTCGACGCTTTCTTCGTGATGGACGAGGCGCCGGTGCCGACCATCGCCGAACTGGCCAAGATCAAGCCGATCCGCCTGCTGCCGATCACCGGACCCGCCGTCGAGAAGATGCGCCAGGCCGACCGTCTGCTGGAACCCAGCCGCATCGCGGGCGGCACCTATCTCGGCGTCGAGGGCGACACACCGACCATCGCGGTAGGGCTGACCTTCGTGGTTTCGGCCAGCCTCCCCGACGATCTGGTCTATGGCATCACACGCTCGCTCTGGCAGCCCGAGACCCAGCAATTGCTGATGGATGCCCGCCGCGGCGGCGCGCCGATCACGCCGGCCGGCGCGGTGAACGGCCTCGGCGTGGCACTCCATCCGGGCGCCCAGCGCTTCTATGACGAAGCCAAGCCCAAGCCGATCCGTTAATTCCCGCCCAGGCTCCAATCGCCATAAGGCCGGATATAGTCGGACCACATCTGATCATCGGCCAGCAGGGCATCGATGGCTTTGATGACCTTGCGGCCGAGCTCTCCGTTGGAGCAGCCGATTCCCAGGCCCCCGCCGATTGCCCCCGTTCCCTTGATCTGCAAAGCCGTAAGCTCGCCCGGCTGCGCGTAATAGGCTGCCTCGACCGCCTGACCGAACACATAATCGACCCGTTTTGCCTTCAGCACATTGAACAGCTGCGGCGGGGTGACGAATTTGTCGAGGCGCGCAGTCCGTTTCGGGTCATCCAGGAAGGCGCCGATCGGCTCGGCATAGTGCAGCATCGAGACGAAGCCGCCCGCCAGAGCGGTGGAGCGCGACAGCGCGCCGAGATCTATTTCGCCCTGAGGATCGAGAAACGCCGCGAAGCGGGCGGAGTCTTCGCGGCGGATGATCACCCGTGAGCCGAAACCGGTCAGCCGGCGCCGGCTGTAGAGGGTGAATTTCTCGCGTTCCGCCGTGCTGGCGACGCCGATGATGCAGACCCCGTCGGAATGTTCGATGGCGTACCAGTTGCGCGCCACGCTGGCCACCATCAGGTGGTGGCGGAATTGCGGAAGATGCTCGGCCAGGAAGTGGAATTGCCGGTCCTTGATGCCCTGCCCGGCCAGCGGACCGTCGTCGATATGGAAGGGCGGCGTATCGGCCTGCATCCAGGTGATCAGCGGCGGCTGCGCCTGGCCGAGCGCAGCCCCCGGCAGGAGACTCAGGGCGGCCAGGCAGGCGCGCCCCATTTCTCCCGCGCGCGTCAAAGCGCCTCGACCGCCATGGCGATGCCCTGGCCGCCCCCGATGCACAGCGTGGCGAGGCCGTGCTTGCCGCCGGTTCGCTGCAGCTCGTAGATCAGCTTGACCAGGATGATCGCGCCGGTCGCCCCGACCGGATGGCCCAGCGCCACCGCGCCGCCATTGGGATTGACCTTGGCCGAGGGCAGGCCGAGATCCTGGCTGACCGCGCAGGCCTGGGCGGCGAAGGCCTCGTTGCTTTCGATCACGTCGAAATCCTCGACGGTCAGACCGCTCTTGGCCAGCAGCTTCTGCACCGCCGGCACCGGGCCGAGCCCCATCACCGAGGGATCGACGCCGGCATGGGCATAGCCGGTGACGCGGGCCATCGGCTTGAGGCCGCGGCGAGCCGCTTCGGCCGCGGTCATCAGCACCAGGGCGGCGGCGCCGTCATTAAGGCCCGAGGCATTGCCCGCCGTCACCGTGCCGTCCTTCTTGAAGGCGGCGCGCAGGCCGGCCAGGCTTTCGGCGGTAACGTTGCCACGCACATGCTCGTCGGTGGCGAAGGAGACGGTTTCCTTCTTCACCTGGATATCGATCGGCAGGATCTGATCCTTGAAGCGGCCATCGGCGATGGCGGCGGCGGCGCGGCGGTGGCTTTCGGCGGCGAAGGCGTCCTGCGCCGCGCGGCCGATGCCGTGCGAGGCGGCGACATTCTCGGCGGTGATGCCCATATGGCCGTTGCCGAAGGGGTCGTTGAGTGCGCCCAGCATCAGATCGACCACCGGCGAATCGCCCATCTTGGTGCCCCAGCGCGCCGACGGCATCAGATAGCCGGAACGGCTCATGCTCTCGGCGCCGCCGGCCACGGCGACCGAACAATCGCCCAGCGCCAGGGACTGCACCGCCGACACCACCGCCTGCAGGCCGGAGCCGCACAGACGGTTGACGGTCAGGGCCGGAACCTCGGCCGGGATACCGGCGCCGACGGCGGCGACGCGGGCCAGATACATATCCTTGGGCTCGGACGGGATCACAGTGCCCATCACCACATGGCCGACCTCACCGGGCTCGATGCCGGCGCGGCGGACGGCCTCGGCGATCACCTTGGCGCCCAGTTCGGTGGGGGGAATGTCCTTCAGGCTGCCGCCGAAATCTCCCACCGCCGTGCGAACGCCGGCAACGATGACCACGTCTTCCATTATACTCCTCCCAATACGGTTTCTCTGCGGAATTGCCCCGGCGCCCGTCCCGTCCATTTACGGAAAGCGCGGTGGAAGGCGCTGGGTTCCGCGAACCCCAGCTCCTCGGCGATGGCCATGACGCTCAAACCGCCCTGGCGCAGTAAAGCCTGCGCGCGCTCGCGGCGGATCTGGTCCTTGATCATTTGAAAATTGCTGTCCTCGTCGGCCAGGCGGCGATGCAGGGTCGAGGCGGACATGCCGAGCGACCGCGCCAGCTCGGCGAAGTCCGGCCAGTCGATCAGCTTCATCGCCGCCAGATGCAGCCGCACCATATGCGCGGTGCCGTGACTGGGACGGTAGCGCACGAACAGATTTTCCGGCGCCAGGGCCAGGAACTCCTTCAGCGCCGCCTCGTCACGGACCAGCGGCAGGCTGCCATAGCGGGCATCGATGCCGAGGAAGGAACAGGATTGGCCGAACAGTGCCTCGGTACCGAACACCAGCGGATATTCCGCCACCCGTTCGGGCACCGGGTAAGCGAAACCGAGCGACGCCACCGGAACGCGCCGATTGATCAGCCAGCAGGCCAGGCGATGGAGGAACAGCAGCAGATTTTCATGGGCGAACAGGGCGACCGGCCGCGACGAGCGGGTTTCCAGACGCAGCATGCCATCCGTCTCGGTCACCGCCACCACCGTGTCCTCGAGCATCAGATTGTAGAAACGAACCGCCCGGGCCAGCGCGCTGCGCAAGGTGCGGCAGCCGAGCACCGCGTGGCACAGCATGGCGAAACTGCCCTGCTTCATCCGGCGCGAGTCGCGGCCGAAGAATTCATCGTCCAGCGCCAGCGCCACCGACTTCATCAGCGTAGCATAGGCCTGGGTGGAAACCCGCCGCTGCCCAGGCGCGATACCGGCGGCAGCCAGCAGCGGCACGGGATCGATACCCCGGGCCTCCGCCCCTTCGAGCAGGGCCTCGACGAAAAGATGCGATACGCCGGTGATCTGCATGATGGCATTTTATGTCATATATTTTGAGGGATGACAGCATAGACCATGAATTGACCTTCCTTTACGGTGGGAACAAGTTCTGGGAGGAACATCATGCCCGAAGGGTCCCGTCGACTGCCCGAGAGCGCGGCGAAGCATTTTCAGCCGCAGCATCAGATTCGCATCGTCACCGCCACCAGCCTGTTCGATGGCCACGACGCCGCCATCAACATCATGCGACGCCTGCTGCAGCAGGGCGGCGCCGAGGTGATCCATCTCGGCCATAACCGCTCGGTCGACGAGGTGGTGACCGCCGCGATCCAGGAAGATGCCCAGGCGATCGCCGTCAGCTCCTATCAGGGCGGCCATGTCGAATATTTCAAATATATGGTCGACCTGCTGCGCAGCCGCGGTGCGGCCCATGTGAAGGTGTTCGGCGGCGGCGGCGGCGTGATCGTGGCGCGCGAAATCCGCGAGCTGCATGATTACGGCGTCGAGCGCATCTATTCGCCGGAAGACGGCCAGTCGCTCGGCCTCAAGGGCATGATCGAGGACATGCTGCAGCGCTGCGATTTCGACACGCTGACCCTTGGCATGGAAGGCCTGCCCCGCCTGATCACCGCCGCCGAGAACGGCAAGCTTTCCCCCGCCCAGCGCGCCGAAGCGCGCAGCAAGGCGGCCGGCACCCGCGTCCCCGTGTTCGGCACCACCGGCACCGGCGGCGCCGGCAAATCCTCCCTCACCGACGAGCTGATCCGCCGGTTCCGTCTGGACCGCCCCGACCAGAAGATCGCCGTCATCGCCATCGATCCGTCCAAGAAAAAGACCGGCGGCGCCCTGCTGGGCGACCGCATCCGCATGAATGCCATCTCTTCGTCTTCCGGGGCCAGCCCGGTGTTCATGCGCTCGCTCGCCACCCGCACTTCGGCGTCGGAAATCCCCGACTCGGTTCCGGTCATCATCGATCTGTGCAAGGCGGCCGGCTATGAGCTGGTGATCGTCGAAACCCCCGGCATCGGCCAGGGCGATTCGGCGGTCAGCGAGATCGCCGACCTGGCCATGTATGTGATGACGCCGGAATTCGGCGCCGCCAGCCAGCTCGAAAAGATCGACATGCTGGACCATGCCGATCTGGTGGCGATCAACAAGTTCGACCGCAAGGGCGGGCTCGACGCGCTGCGCGACGTGCGCAAGCAGATGCAGCGCAACCGCGAAATGTTCGGCGTCGATCCGGCGGCGATGCCGGTGTTCGGTACCATCGCCTCGCGCTTCAATGATGACGGCGTCACCGCGCTCTATCACGGCCTGCTCGACGCGCTGACCGCCAAGGGCTTCAAGCAGGGCGACAGCCGCCTGCCCAAATCGAAGGAGCGTTTCTCCTCGGCCTCCGCCGCCATCGTGCCGGCGGCGCGGGTGCGCTATCTGGCCGAGATCGCCGAGACGGTGCGCAATTACCTGGCCCATTCCGACGCCCAGGCGCAGATCGCCCGCGAAGCCCAGCAATTGTCAGAAGCCGCCCGCCTCCTGACCGCGGCAGGCAAGGCGCCGGGCGATGCCGCCGCTTTGTCCGACGACCGCGTGCAGCATCTCGACGCCGATGTCCGCAAGGCGCTGGCCGGCTGGCCGGAAATGAAGGCCCGCTACGAGGCCGACGATTATGTGGTCAAGGTGCGCGATAAGGAGATCCATACCGCGCTGACCCACACCAGCTTGTCGGGTTCCAAGATCCGCAAGGTGGCGCTGCCGCCTTACCAGGATCATGGCGAGCTGGTCCGCTGGATGGGCCGCGAGAATTTGCCCGGCTTCTTCCCCTTCACCGCCGGCGTGTTCCAATTCAAGCGCGAGGGCGAAGACCCGACCCGCATGTTCGCCGGCGAAGGCGAAGCCTTCCGCACCAATGCGCGCTTCAAGCTGCTGTCGAAGGACAGCAAGGCGACCCGCCTGTCGACCGCCTTCGATTCGGTGACGCTCTATGGCTGTGATCCGGACGAGCGCCCGGACATCTATGGCAAGGTCGGCAATTCCGGCGTCTCGATCGCGACTTTGGACGATATGAAGGTGCTCTATTCCGGCTTCGACCTGGCGGCGCCCGACACGTCGGTGTCGATGACCATCAACGGGCCGGCGCCGATCATCCTGGCCATGTTCTTCAACACCGCCATGGACCAGCAGATCGAAGCCTATGCCGTCCGCCATGGCCATGCCCCCAATGCCGAGCAGATCGAGCATATCCGGGCGCATACCTGCGAAGTGGTGCGCGGCACCGTCCAGGCCGATATTCTCAAGGAAGACCAGGGCCAGAACACCTGCATCTTCTCGACCGATTTCGCGCTGAAGATGATGGGCGATATCCAGCAATGGTTCATCGACCACAAGGTGCGCAATTTCTATTCGGTGTCGATCTCGGGCTATCACATCGCCGAGGCCGGCGCGAACCCGATTTCGCAGCTGGCCTTCACGCTGGCGAACGGCTTCACCTTCGTCGAAGCCTATCTGGCGCGCGGCATGAACATCGACGATTTCGCGCCGAACCTGTCCTTCTTCTTCTCGAACGGCATGGACCCGGAATATTCGGTGCTGGGCCGTGTCGCCCGCCGCATCTGGGCGGTGGCGATGCGCGACAAATACAAGGGCAACGAGCGCTCGCAGAAGATGAAGTACCACGTCCAGACTTCGGGCCGGAGCTTGCACGCCCAGGAGATGGACTTCAACGACATCCGCACCACGTTGCAGGCGCTGATCGCCATCTACGACAATTGCAATTCCCTGCACACCAACGCCCATGACGAGGCCTTCACCACGCCGACGCCGGAATCGGTGCGCCGCGCCGTGGCGATCCAGATGATCGTCAACCGCGAATGGGGCCTGGCCAAGAACGAGAACCCCAATCAGGGCGCCTTCATCATCGACGAGCTGACCGATCTGGTCGAAGAGGCGGTGCTGCAGGAATTCGAGCGCATCTCGGAGCGCGGCGGGGTGCTGGGCGCCATGGAGACCGGCTATCAGCGCGGCAAGATCCAGGATGAGAGCCTGCATTACGAGCATATGAAGCATGACGGGTCCTATCCCATCATCGGCGTGAACACCTTCCTGAACCCCAATCCGCCCGCCGAGGCCGAGGTGGTTCTGCAGCGTTCGACCGATGACGAGAAGGTCAATCAGCTGAAGCGCCTGCGCGATTTCCATGATCGGCATCAAGGCGAGTCGCCGGCGGCTCTGGAAAGATTGCGCGACGCGGTGATCAACAACCAGAATGTGTTCGCCCAGCTGGTCGAAGCGGTGCGGGTCTGCTCGCTCGGCCAGATTTCCGACGCTCTTTATCAAGTCGGCGGGCAATACCGCCGCAACATGTAACCGAAGGAGACTAGATCAGATGGCCGGTTTCGCTGCGCCCCTGCGCGACATGGAGTTCGTGTTCACCGAATTGGCGGGGCTTTCCCCCATCCTGTCGCTGCTCGGCGAGGATTACAGCGCGGAACTGGTCTCCACCGTTCTGGCCGAAGCCGGCAAGATCGCCGAGGACGTGATCGCGCCGTTGAACCATCCGGGCGACAAGCAGGGCGCCAAGCTGGAGAACGGCAAGGTGCGCGTCGCCGACGGCTGGCAGCCGGCCTATGACACGCTGGTCGAAGGCAATTGGCTGGGTCTGCCCTTCCCCGCCGAGTATGGCGGCATGGGCCTGCCCTGGCTGGTCAATGCGGCGACCTCCGAACTGTGGGCCAGCGCCAGCACGGCCTTCGCCCTGTCCACCATCCTGACCCAGGGCGCGACGCACGCCATCATCTCCTGCGGCTCCGAGCAGCAGAAGGCGACCTATCTGCCCAAGCTGGTCTCGGGCGAATGGGCCGGCACCATGGTGCTGACCGAAGCCGGCGCCGGTTCCGACCTCGCCGCCGTCCGCACCAAGGCGGTCAAGAGCGGCGACCATTACCTGATCAGCGGCCAGAAGATCTTCATCACCTATGGCGATCACGAGATGACGCCGAACATCATCCATATGGTGCTGGCCCGCACCCCCGACGCGCCGCCCGGCGTGAAGGGTATCTCGCTGTTCATCGTGCCGAAGTTCCTGGTCAATGAAGACGGTTCGCTGGGTGCCCGCAACGATGTGCGCGCGGTCTCGCTGGAGCATAAGCTCGGCATCCATGCCAGCCCGACCGCGGTGATGTCGTTCGGCGACAATGACGGCGCCATCGGCTATCTGGTCGGCGAGGAAGGCCGCGGCCTCGAATTCATGTTCATCATGATGAACAATGCTCGCCTCAATGTCGGCTTGCAGGGCGTCGCCCTGGCCGAGCGCGCCTATCAGCAGGCGCTGGGCTATGCCCGCGAGCGCATCCAGGGCAAGGCGATCGGCAAGACCGAGCGCGGCCCGATCATCGACCATCCCGACGTGCGCCGCCTGCTGTTCACCATGAAGGCCCGTACCGAGGCGATGCGCGCCTTGGCCTATGTCGAAGCCGCCGCGCTCGATCTGGCCGAGCATGAGACCACCGCCGACAAGAAGAAGCAGAGCCAGCTGCTGGCCGACTTCCTCAACCCGATCGTCAAGGGCTGGTGCACCGAGTCCGGCGTCAAGGTCGCCTCGGACGGCGTGCAGGTGCATGGCGGCATGGGCTTCATCGAGGAAACCGGCGCTGCCCAGCATTACCGCGACGTCCGCATCACCGCGATCTATGAAGGCACCACCGCCATCCAGGCCAACGATCTGATCAACCGCAAGCTGGGCCGCGACCAGGGCGCCGTCGCCAGGGCGGTGCTGGCCGAGGTGAAGGCCCAGGCGATCAAGCTCAAGGGCTCCTCCAGGCCGGAACTGGCCCTGATCGGCCGCGCGATGGAAGAAGCGCACGACGTCGCCCTTAAGGCCATCGAGTGGACCCTGGCCGCCGGCGCCGAGGATGCCCGCCTGCCGGCCGCCGCCTCGGTTCCGCTGCTGATGCTGCTGGGCACGGTCTTAGGCGGCCATCAGATGGCCCGCGCCGCCGAGATCGCCGCCGCCCGCCTGGGCGAAGGTGATTTCTATGTCGCCAAGCTGGCCACCGCGCAGCATTACGCCGTGCACGTCCTGCCGGAAGCCCTGGCCTATGCCCGCACCGTCACCGAGGGTTCGAAGACGGTGATGTCGCTGGAGTCGGCGCTCTTCTGACGGTCACCGTTTGACCACGGAACCCGCCGGTTGGTTTCCGCCCTATTGAGGGCGGAAAATCAATTGGCGGGACTTCCATCATGGTTACTCAGGCAGGCACCATCGACGGCATCGGTTATGCGTCGAGCAAGGACGTTTATGACACCGTGGGCTACGGCGTCGTCACCCAGATCCTCTATTACGATGCGAGCGGAGCGGAGGTCGCCGACCGCCGCCTGTTCTTCGATCTGAGCGACACGGTCCCGGTCGGGATCGGCGCGAAGACCGTCAATGCGGACGGCACTTTCAGTTTCAATGTCTATGAGCCGGGCGGCGGCGGTTATCCCCGGGGCTACTCGCAGGACACCTTCTCCAGCGCCGGCATCCAGATCCGCGAGGACAATTACACGCCGATCTTCATCTCCTCGCCCAGCGGCACCTATGAGGGGACTGCCGGATACACCGACAGCTACATCCTGTTCAACGCCGCCGGACCGGGCAGTTCGGGACAGATCAACGGCGCCTATTATGACATGGTGGAAACCGTCTACGATTCCAGCGGCCATGCCGTCGAGAACGACTACTTCAACGATCTGAACGCCGCGCCGACCCAGGTGGGCCGGCAGATCCTGGCCACGCCCAACCCGGTCTTCACCGTTCCCGCCGCGGCGACGGCCATCGCGGGAACGGCCGAGCCGCTGCCGGGCATCAGCCTGTCGGACGATTGGGCGGGCGCCAATCCGGGCTCGCTGGCGCTGATCATCAGCGTCGATTCGGGCTCCATCTCGGGCTATGATGACAATGGCAATCCCTTCACCATCTCGGCGGGGAAGCCGATGAAGTTCACCGGCACCCTGTCCCAAATCAACAGCGATATCGACGAGCTCAGCCTCACCAGCCAGGCCGCCGGCACCGCCCATATCTCATTCACGGTCTACGACCAGGCGGGCGTGACGGCGACGGCGCAGGAAACCATCACGGTGGGCGCGGCCTCCTCGGGCGGCGCCGCGACGCCCGATCCTGTCATCACCGGCGTGACCCGGATTTCGGCCGCCGCCGGCACGCCCTTATCCCTGAATGGAGTAACTTTCACCGATCCGTGGGCGGCCGCCCATGCCGGCACCCTGGCGCTGACCGTCACGACGAATTTCGGCAGCCTGTCGGACGTCAACGGCAACGCGACCGGCAGCGGCGCCTCGGTCCATGCGGTGGGTAATGTGGATCAGATCGACAACGATCTGGCCGGGCTTATCCTGACCTCCGGCCAGACCGGCACGGCTACCGTGCAGGTCGCGATCTACGATCAGGCGGGGGTGGAGGCGACGCATATCGTCGGCGTCACCATCCACGCCTGAGGCCGATCAGTGGTGGTGAAGCCACTCGGACAGCATCGCCCGCAAAAGGGAGAGGAAGAAGAAGGTCTGGCTCGTTTTCTCGCTCATGATCTTCTTCCTCCTCGCCTGCGTCAGCCGGCCGCCGGCTGCTCGCCGGCCTGCCAGCCGGCGCCGAGGGCCTTGTAGAGCGAGACCGTCTGCTGGGTCAGGGTCTGCTCGCTTTGCGCCACGGCATCTTCCGCCGCGTAGAGATTGCGTTCGCCATCCAGCACATTGAGGAAGTCGCCCAGCCCCGCCCTGTAGAGCGAGGTGGCGCGTTCCAGGGCGCGGCGGCTGGCCTCGCGGGCGGCCACCAGATCCTTGTAGCGGCGCTGCTCGGCATCATAGGCGACCAGCGCATCCTCGATCTCGCGGAAGGCGGTCAGCACCGTCTTCTTGTAATTGAGGCGCGCCTCCTCGGCCGAGGCTTCGGCGGAGCGGACATTCGCATCCAGTTTGCCGCCTTCATAGATCGGCGCCTTGACGCTGGCCGAGGCCACCCACAGCAGGGAGGCGCCGGTGAACATCTGGTGCAGCGTGCCGCCCGCCAGGGCCGCCTGCGGATTCAGCGTCAGGCTGGGATAGCGGTTCGCCTCGGCGACGCCGATCTGGGCGTTGGCCGCCGCCAGCTGGCGCTCGGCCGAGCGGATGTCCGGGCGGTTGCGCACCACGTCGGAGGGGAGTGCCGCGGGCAAAGTCGGCGGGGCTGGCGGCAGGGCGCCGGGCTGCGACAGCTCGGCGGTCAGAGCACCAGGCTCCTGTCCGAGCAGCACGGCGATGGCGTTGCCCTGCTGGGCGACGATGGTCTCCAGCTGCGGCACCACGGCGCGCAGGGTGGCGAGCTGCGATTCGGCCTGAGCGACGTCGAGTTCCGAACCGAGACCATTATTCTGCTTGGCACGGGTCAGATCGACCAGCTCGCCCTCGGCGACGATGTTGCGCTTGGCGATGTCGAGACGCAGCTGCGCGGCGCGCAGGGTGGCGTAGTCGTTGCCCAGCTCGCCCAGCAAAGTCACCAGGGCGCCGCGCCGGTCCTCGATGCTGGCGCCGACCTGGGCATCGGCGGCTTCGACGGTGCGCCTGGTCTTGCCGAACAGATCGATCTCCCACGACATCGAAGCGCCCGCATCGAGGAAGTCGACGGTGTTGCCGCCGGGCAGATGGCCCAGCGAGGTCGGGATATGGGCGCGCGTCGCCTGGCCGGAACCGGAGATCGACGGATAATAGCCGGACTCGGCGACATCCTTCTGGGCCCGCGCCTCGATGATGCGCTGCTCGGCCATCTTGACGTCGAGATTGCCGGCGACGGCACGGCTGACCAGGCTGTCCAGCTCGGCATCGTGGAAGGAGGCCCACCATTGCTGGATCTGGGCGAAGTCGGCCGCCTGCTGCTTGCCCTGCCAGCCGGCGCGGGTCTCCGGCGCCGGCGCCTGATAGTCGGGACCGACGGTGCAGGCGGCCAGCGCCAACGCCAGCGCGGAGGCGCTCAACAAGCTGGCGGACATGGAAACGGATTTGATCATTCAGCAGCTCCGGGGCGGCCCTTGCCGCCCGCCTTGGTCGGCGGAAAGAGGAAAGCCAGCGGCATGGCCAGGAAGGCGAACACCGCGCAATAGGTGAAGACGTCGGCATAGGACTGGACCTGCGCCTGGATCGTCATGGTCTTCAGCATCACGCCATTGGCGACATTGGTCAGGTTGGTGGCCGCGACACCCTGCGACACCAGCGCCGAGGTGTTGCGGGCCAGACTGTCGAGATAAGGCTGGCTGAACGGGTTCAGATGCTCGGACAGATAGGACTGGTGCACCTGGCTCAGCTCGGTGATGGCCGAGGTCGACACCGCGATGCCGATCGATCCGGCGATGTTGCGGAACATCGTGTAGAGCGACGACGCATCGCGGTTCTCGGTCGGCTTCAGGGTCGAGAAGCTCAGCATGCTGATCGGCACGAACAGCAGGGCCAGCCCGATCATCTGATAGATGCGCAGCATCATCAGATCGGTAAACGATATCTGCGCGCTGAGCAGCCGGTGCCCCTGCAGCAGGGCGAAGCCCAGCAAGGTGAAGCCGATGGCGATCAGAATGCGCGTCTGCACCTTGGGCAGCATCCGGCTGACGATCGGGATCAGGAAGATCATCACCAGGCCGCCCGGTGACAGCAGCAGGCCGGACAGCAGCGCGGTGTAGCCCAGCGTCTGCTGCGCCAGCTGGGGCAGCAGCACCGAGCTGGAATAGAGCACCGCGCCGAGCACGAAGATCATGAAGGCGCCGGTGGCGAAGGTCCGGTTCTTCAGCACCCGCAGATTGACGATCGGCTTGTCGGTCGACAACAGCCAGCAGACCGCTCCGACGATGCCCAGCACCGCGAATATGCCGAAGGTGCGGATGAAGGGCGACCCCAGCCAGCCTTCCTGTTCGCCGCGGTCGAGGCAGATTTCCAGGCAGCCGAGGCCCAGCGAGATCAGGCTGAGGCCGATATAATCGACCTGCAGCTTGCCGTCCTTGCGCAAGCCCTGCGCGCCGGCCCACGGCGGGTCCTCGACCAGGCGCATCACGGCCAGCCATGCAATGATGCCGAACGGCACATTGATGAAGAAGATCCAGCGCCAGCTATAGCTGTCGGTGATCAGCCCGCCCAAGGTCGGCCCCAGCACCGGAGCGACGATGGTGGCGATCGCGGTCACCGAGAAGGCGGCGCCGCGCTTGGCCGGTGGGAAAGTATCGAGAATGATCGATTGCTGGCTGGGCTGCAGCCCGCCGCCGAAGAAGCCCTGCAGGATGCGGAAGATGACCAGTTGCGGCAGGCTGGTGGCGAGACCGCACAGCAGCGAGCAGATGGTGAACATCATGATGCAGATCATGAAATAGCGCTTGCGGCCGAGCACGCTGGAGAACCAGCCCGAGATCGGCAGCACGATGCCGTTGGCCACCAGATAGGAGGTCAGCGCCCAGGTCGCCTCATCGGTGCCCGCCGACAGCGAGCCGGCGATATGCGGCAGGGCGACGTTCACCACCGTGGTGTCGAGAATCTCCATGAAGGCCGCGGAGGTCACCACCACGGCGATCAGCCAGGGATTCGCTTTAGGGGTCCAGCTGACTCCCGCCGGAGCCGCTGACTCGACGGGACCTTCGCTCATTTGATGTGTCCCTCAGGCGCCGGGCGGGCGCCGGGGCGCCCTTGGCTACCGCGCCAAGTTATGTTGCCTGTGTGCTCGACGCTGTCGGCAGCGCGGGCGTGCACTTGCACGCCTGCAACGAATTTTCGGGAAAATTCGTTGCTCATTTCGTCGTCACCGTCGGCACGACCGACAGACCCAGCGGCAGCGCCTGATCGTGATCGATGCCCTTGTCGATGACGATCTTGACCGGCACGCGCTGGACGATCTTCACATAATTGCCGGTCGCGTTTTCGGCCGGGAAAGCCGTGAAGCGCGAGCCCGAGCCCATCTGGATGCTGTCCACATGGCCCTCGACCTTGAGGTCTGGGAAGGCGTCGATGTCGATCTTGACCTTCTGGCCCGGACGCATGCCGGCCAGCTGGGCTTCCTTGAAGTTGGCGGTGACCCAGACATCGGGCGAAACCAGGGTGAACAGCGACTGGCCGACCTGGAGATAGGAACCCAGCTCGACATTGCGCTTGGTCACCCAGCCGTCGAAGGGCGCGACCAGCTTGGTGTAGCCGAGATTGATCTCGGCCTGATCGGCATCGGCCTGGGCGGCGGCGACCTGGGCTTCCAGCTGCTTAACCTGGGCCTCTGCGGCGGCGATGTTGTCCTGCACCAGCTCGGCGGTGCGCAGCTTGGACTGGGCATCGGCCAGCTGGGCCTGGGCGTTGACTTCGCCCTGGGTGGCGGCGTCGATCTGCTGCTCGGTGGTGGCGCGGATATCGACCTTGCGCTGACGTTCGTGGTCGGCATGGGCGCGGACCAGCTGGGCGCGGGCCGATTCGACCGAGGCCTTGGCCGAGTCCAGTTCGGACGGATAGCGGACCTTGGCGATGGTGAGCTGCACCCGGGCATTTTCCAGCTGGGCCTGATCGAGGGCCAGGGTCGCCAGCGCCTTGGCGCGGGCCGTCACATAATCGCGTGCATCGATCTCGAGCAGCACCTGACCCGCTTTGACATGGGTGTTGTCGCTGATGTTCAGCGTCCGTACATAGCCGGCCACCTTCGGCGAAATGGTGGCGGTGCGGCCATCGGTGTAGGCGTCGTCGGTCGATTCGGTGCCGCGGGTCGACAGCCAGAAGCCGCCCCCGCCGAGCACCAGCGCGGCCACCACACCCGCAAAAATCATCCGAGGCACCGCGTTGCTCTTCTTCCGAGCCGCGGTCCCCTCGCCAGTGCTGGCCGTCATGCTGCTTTCCTTTTCTTGGCTTGCGCCCTATATCAAGAGGCGCCGGAATTCTGTACCGAACAGTTCAGTCCGATGCCGATTTAGATAGACCCGCCGAATCGATTTGTCTAGGGTAAAACCGAACAGTTTAGTATGAACCAGATGAGCGACACCCAGACCCACCGCACTTCCGATCCGCAAGGCAAGGTCGGCCAGATCCTGACCGCCGCCCGCGAATTGTTCCTCAATGCCGGCTATGGCAGCACCAGCATGGATGCGGTGGCCAAGCATGCCGGCGTGTCGAAATCGACGCTCTACGCTCATTTCGAAAACAAGGAGCAGCTGTTCGGCGCGGTGGTGGGAACGGTCCGCCAGCGGCTGCAGGACGCGCTGACCAGCGTGTCGACGACGGATGAGCGGGACATCAACAAGATGCTGTGCCAGATCGGCACGCAATTCATGCATTACGTGACCGAGCCGACCTCGCTGACCATTTTCCGCGTGGTGATCGGCGAGCTGAACACCTTCCCCGAACTGGGCCGCGAGATGTATCAGAGCGGGCAGATCTCGATCGGCGGCCTGATTTCGGACTTCTTCCGCCAATGGACCGAGGCCGGCCTGCTGGCCGTCGACGACACCAAGATGGCGGCGCGCCAGTTCCTCGCGCTGGTCAAAGGCGATCTGCAGTTCCGCTGCCTGTGCGACATCGACCAGATGCCGTCGGAGACCGAGATCAAGCGCAATGTCGAAGCGGCGGTCGCGATGTTCCTCGACCATTACGGGCCGAAGAAGAAGTAGTCGCCACCCCCGCGAAAGCGGCTACAAACTCTCCACCCGCCACTGCTGCATGCCGGGCAGCGCCAGCATCGCCTGCATATAGGCCTGCCCGACCTCGTCCTGCGGGATGCGGTAGCTTTCGAAGCGGAAGATCACCGGCGCGAACATCGCGTCGGCCATGCTCCACCGTCCGAACAGGAAATCGCCCGTCGCGCCGAAGCGCTGGCGGCAATCGCGCCAGATCGCCTGGATGCGCTCGATATCGGCCTGGGCCTCGGCGGTCGGGGTGAAATCGGGGAAGTCGTGCCCGGACTCCATCGGCAGAGTCTGGCGCAAGGACACGAAGCCGGAATGCATCTCGGCGGAAACCGACCGGGCAACCGCCCTCGCCCCGCGATTCTCCGGCCACAGCGAATGGGCGCAGGCCAGCTCGGCGACATATTCGCAGATCGACAGGCTGTCCCACACCAGCAGCCCGCCATGCTTCAGCACCGGAATCTTGCCCGAGGGCGAATGCTTGGCGATCTCGGCCCGGGTTTCCGGCTGACGCAGCTCGATGATCGTTTCGGTGAAGGGCAGCTGCGCCTGCTTCAGCGCCAGCCAGGGACGCAGGGACCAGGAGGAGAAGCGCTTGGTGCCGATGACGAGCTCGAGATTGTTCATTGTGCCTCTCACCGAATAGGATGATTGCTGTTACCGCGTTTACCCCCCTGGAGCAACGATGACCTTCGATCCCCATTTCGCCGCCGACGGAACTCCCGACCTGCCCATCCTGGCTTTCGGCAAGACGGCCTTCAAGAAGTGGCTGGAAGCGCAGCCTTCGGCGCGGCGCGGCTGGATCGAGGTCTCGGGGTTCACCGCCGAGCCGGGCTCGGTCTGCCTGCTGCCCGACGCGAAAGGCGTTCTCGAAGGCGCGCTGTTCGGTTGGGACAAGGATGATTTCTGGAGCTTCGCCAACCTGCCGTCGAAGCTGCCTGCCGGGGCCTGGCGCGTCGATGCCGCCCTGCCGCCCGATCAGGCCAACAATGTCGCTTTGGCTTGGGCGCTGGCCCATTACAAATTCGGCCGCTACAAGAGCAAGCCTGCCGACGATGCCAAGGCAGCCCGCCTGACCTGGCCGGCCGCCGCCGACCGCGCTTTGGTCATTCGCCTGGCTTCGGCGATCGGGCTGGCCCGCGATCTGGTCAACACCCCGGCCAATGATCTCGGGCCGGAAGAGCTGGCCAATGTCGCCGCCGGCCTGGCCCAGAAGCACGGCGCCGAGTGCCGGGTGATCGTCGGCGACGCCCTGCTCGACGACAATTACCCCGCCATCCATGCGGTCGGCCGCGCCGCGGCGCCGCACCGGGCGCCGCGCCTGATCGACCTGCATTGGGGCAAGCCGTCCGATCCCAAGCTGACCCTGGTCGGCAAGGGCGTCTGCTTCGACAGCGGCGGATTGGACCTCAAGCCCGCCTCGGGCATGAAGATCATGAAGAAGGATATGGGCGGTTCCGCCGTCGCGCTCGGCCTGGCCGATGCCATCATGGACGCCAAGCTGCCGGTGCGCCTGCGCGTGCTGGTGCCCGCCGTCGAGAATGCGGTGTCGGGCGACGCCTTCCGTCCGCTCGATATCATCAAGACCCGCGCCGGCCTGTCGGTCGAGATCGGCAATACCGATGCCGAAGGCCGGCTGATCCTGTGCGACGCTTTGGCCGAGGCCGGGACCGAGAAGCCCGACCTGCTGATCGATTTCGCTACCCTGACCGGTGCGGCGCGCACCGCGCTGGGCCCCGAGCTGCCGGCTTTGTTCTCGCGCCATGACGATCTGGCCGACACGCTGCTGAAGGCCGGCACCGAGCAGCAGGACCCGCTGTGGCGCATGCCGCTGTGGGCGCCTTACCGCAAGATGCTCGACAGCAAGATCGCCGACATCAACAACGCCAGCGACAGCCCGTTCGCCGGCGCCGTCACCGCCGCACTCTTCCTGGCCGAATTCGTCTCCGCGGAGACGCGCTGGGCCCATTTCGACCTCTATGCCTGGAATCCCTCGGCCAAGCCCGGCCGGCCGGAAGGCGGCGAGGCGATGACTTTGCGCGCGGTCTATGCGGCGATCACCCGGCTCTTCCCCTCATAACGCTCAAGGAAGCAGCCCGACCGCGCGCGCCTCGAACACCGCCTGGGTACGGGATTTGACCTCGAGCTTCCGGTAGATGTTCTTCATGTGGCATTCCACCGTCAGCACCGACAGGTGCAGCAGGTTGGAGACCTCGCGGTTGGCGAACCCTTTGGCCACCAGATGCAGCACCTCCATCTCCCTCGGGCTCAGCGGCGGCGTCGGGAAGACGGAGGGCAGAATCGGCGCCGCCTGCCGGGCGACATCGACGATGTGGCAGGCGACGAAAGGATCGATCGGGCAGCCGCCGCGCAGCACGCTGCGGATGAACAGCGCGATCTCGCCGTCATCCCGCTCTTTCAGCAGATAGCCGCTGGCACCCGCCTGCAGCGCGGCCAGCACGGTCTGCCGGTTGCTCGGTCCCGACAAGGCCAGGATCGGCAGGTCGGCGTCGCCCCTGTGCAGGCAACGGATGGTCTCGGTTCCGTCCATCTCGATGGAGCCGATATCGACCAGGGCCAATCCGAACTGTCGGGCGGCGGTCAGGCGACAGGCATCGGCCATGTTCTCGGTGAAACAGACGAGATCCTGCGCCAGCCCCAGCGCCCTCTCGAAAATCGAGCGAAGCCTGTCTTGCATCAATGAGTCTGTTTCGACGACGATCAGAGGATTCACGCTATAATCCGATTGCAACAGACAGTTTCATCGGCAAGCTGACGCCCTATGCGGTAATAAAGGTTTATTACTACAACCTCAACTTGCAGTCGACACTTTGACACACCGCACTTTCACCTAATATCCCTGAAATTAGGTAGACCACACATGTCTAAAGATGGCCTTTTATTTGGCACGTCAAGTGCCAAAGACTGTCTCAAAATGAAAGATGGCGGACAAAGTCCGCCGCAGCACGACTCGTAAAAAGCAATTAAAAGTTGTGAATTTTGCTCTCTACCAGCGTCGGGGAGGGCCGGTAATAGCGCCACCAGAGGCCGGCATCGACCAGGACGGCCAGCAGCGCCAGCAATCCGACCAGCGCCACCGCATGGCGGCGCCATAGCGGCGGCTTCGGGGGCGGGGGCGGGTCCGGCGGAGCGGCGAGACAGTCACGGATATCGGGCATCACATCGACCAATCCCCGCGACTGATCGAGAACCAGGGCATAGAGATCGCCATCGAGACGGACGCCGCGATAGATCTCCTCATCCTTTTCATCCTGGATGGAGTCCGGCTGAAACGTGTAGTCGCCGCGCTCGTTGAGGATGATATGGGCGGTACTGCGCCTGGGGGACCGGAACAAGCCGCCGACGAACAGCATGTCGGCGTCGGCGGGCCTGTCGACGGGGAACACATGGATCAGCCGGCGCCGGCGCAGGCGCGCGATCAAGACGATGAGATCGAGCAGCGCCCGGGTCTCCGCCGCCAGGCGGTCATCCTGCTCGAACAGGTCGCGGCGCAGATAATAATATCCGAAGGCCCCGCCCGGCTGCAGGATCAGGGCGCGGCCGGCCGCCTCGGTGAAGAAGTGCCGCTGCAGGAAGGCGCCCATCCGTACCGGCGCCGCCTGGGTCGCCGCAGCGAGCTCCTGCAGCAGCCGCAGTTCGGCGGCGTCCAGGGAAAGACGCCGCCGTGCCGGCAAGACGCGGATCATCAGCTGCCGGACGAGGCCGGGGCGGCGGCCCCCGACGACGACGCCGGAGCGCTGTCGTCGCCGCTCACCGCCAGAAACTTGCCCGGATAATATTTCGCCACCCACATCTGGGCCAATTGCGAGCGGGTGATCGGCTTGAGGTAGTAATTGATCGGCACCCCGATATTACCGGACAGGCACTTCTGGATGTAATCGTCCAGAGCATCCATCATCGAGTTGGTATCGATAATCTTGTTGGCGCCGTCATCGATCTCGTTGAGGGCGCTGATGGCCGCGGTGATCTTGGAATTCTGCAGCGCCACCATCTGGCCGCCGGTGCGCGCCGCCGCCGCCGAACTGTCGACCGAATCCTGATCCGACGCGGTCGCGTTCTGCAGCTTCAGCAGCGCCGCCATCGACTTGGCGCCGTCGTCGTCGGCGAAGCTTTCGACACCCATCTTCACCGAGTTCGACTTGATCGACGGGATCGAGCCCATGGTGATCAGGGTGCAGTGCGAGCTGACATTCTGCACGCTCAGCAGGCTCTTGGCATCGCTGGAGAAGCTGGAAGCGACGCCGAACCCCCCGGATACGTCGGCGAACCAGCCGGCGACCTTGAACTGGCTCTGCAGCTTGGCGGCCACCGAATACATCGCCTCGCTGCTGCGGGTGTCGGTGGTGTTGAGCACATGCACCATGCCGACGAAGCAGGAACCATAGGTGGCTCCCGACAGCAGGGTCAGCGACTTCTCGGCCTGGGTGTCCTGCTGCGCCGCGATCTGCGCCATGCTGGCCACGCTGTCGGTCTTGATCATGGCGTCGGGGAAGGTCTTGTTCCAGACGCGGATGCCCTTGTCGACGTCGAGGATGAAGGGCGCCAGCACCGCGGCCTGCTTGTGGGTGCAGCTGACCGAAACCACCAGCGTCCCGGCGATGCTGTGGCGGGAATGCTGGCTGTTTATCTGCGAGGACACCGAACCGCTGACCTGGCTGCTGAAACTGTCACCCAGATAGGACACTTCCTCGCTGGCAAAGGCGCTGACCGTCGCCGCGTGGGTGGCCGAATCCTGTTCGTTCTCGTCGAAGGCGAAATATTGCACGTTCATCTTCATCGAGTCCGCCGACAACGGCATCATCTTGATCTCCGAACGATTGTAGTCGATCGGGCTTTCCACGCTCTCACCGATCGAGCGGATCTTCGCCTTCAGCGGTTGCGTGGCCTTTTCCGCTTCGATCTTCTTTTGAGCGTAGTCTTTCGCCGCCTCGGCGATCTGCTTGCCGACATCGTTGCTGGCCTGGATGACGCTGGCAGGATCAACCGCCATGTTGACCAGTTCCTGGACGGTCATGTCCAGCGAACGCTTGACCGAGATCAGGGAATTGAGTTCGTCCTCCGCCGCGTCGGCCGGCGCCTGGAGGTCGCTGATCTTGACGAGGTTATCCAGTCTCTCCTGGCTGACGATATTGCCGAGAACCAGGGAGGGATCATAAGGAATGGTCGAGGGCATGAAAAATCTCGCAACTAGAGAAGAGAGAAAGCAACCTTAAATTGCATTGTTTACTTTTACACAACCAAGGAAGCCTAGACATACCCGGAAACTGGTAGAATGCGATACAGCCAAAGATTGCGCCTTTATTGGAATACCTGTTCCTGGCGATTGTCATAGATCGAGGCATGGCGCTTCAATCACGGCACGATCGACCAAAGAACAACAACCATTGGTCGAAATTCATCGTGAACCGGGAATTAGACCATGAGCGCCGAGACCGGCCTTTATCCTCGCTCCTCCGCCCTGCGCTGGCGCCCCAGCCCGCCGCGCTCCGCCGCGGCAGCCGCGGACAATACTGCGCCGGCGATGCAGGGATTGCCGGCGACCCTGGTGCGGGAATGCGAGGCGATGACCGCTTTCGCCACCACCTGGGGCAAACAGGTCCCCCCCGACCTGGGCGGACGCGTCGCCCGGGCGCTGACCCAGCCGGCCGACAGCGCCGAAAGGCTCGCCGACCTGATCGAGGTCCATGGCCAGCTCGCCGTCCTGGTCGCGCCCGCCCATCCCAACACCATTCTGCTGATGGCGTCCGAAGCCGGCGTCCATCCGCTGCTATATGCGCTGGGGCCGGTGCGTCTGGTCCGCCAGCTGCTGCTGTTCGCCGCCTTGTGCCTGGTGATGGTATGCGGGCTCAGCGGCCTCAAGGTGATCCGCATCAGCACCCTGGCGCAGAACTGGCTCGAGATCGACGGCTGGGCGGCGCTGGCGGCGAATCTGTTCCTGCTGTCGACCGCGTCGCTGGGCTCCGCCTTCGCCAATCTGTCGATCGTCAACCGCTATATCGCGCACGGCAACTACGACCAGAAATATGAGAGCACCTACTGGATCCGCGTGATGCTGGGCATGATGTCCGCGCTGATCCTGGGCGAAATCCTGTTCGACGCGATCTACAAGCCGGCGCCCGGCGCGAACGGGAACACCGTCGAGATGGTGGCGCTCGGCCGCATCGCCTTCGCCTTCCTCGGCGGCTATTCCGCGGCCCAGGTGCAAGCCCTGCTCGACAATCTGTCGGCGGCGATAGGGGCGCTCGCCCGCGGCAATTCCGCGCCCCACCCGCCATCCACCCAGCCCAAGCCATAAGACAAGGGAGACTTATCGTGGCCGGTCCCATCTCGCTGCACGACCTGATCGAAACCATCGCCAATGCGGTGATCGAGGCTCAGAACCGAATCGAGCAACACCAGATCTCGAACCTGGCGCGCTATTTCGATCAGGACGACCGGCCGACCAGCGTCCCGCTGCGCCTGCCCAACACGTCACCGAATGCCGGCCCGGACGAGACCGACCGCTTGCTTCTGGTGCCGCTGCTGGCCCTGGTCTCGCCGTCTCAGCTGAAGATCAAGGATGTCGAAGTCTCATTCGACGTCGACCTCGGAGAATTCTCGGTGCCGGACGCGCCGCCCCGGCCCCCCGCGGCCGGGGACGGCGCCGAGGCCGCCCCCAGCGCCGACCAGGCCTGGCACGCCGCGGCACCGCAGAAGACCCTCGACGTGGACATGCGATCGGGCGTCGCCCGCGATGGCGAAGCGACCGCCCGCATCGTTCTCCGCCTCGAGGGGCAAGAGCCGCCGGAAGGTTTGGCGCGGCTCGTCCACCACCTCGTCAAAGTCCTCTAATCCTACCAGGAGAAAATAGATGCCGATCAATATGGGTGATCAATTCAAGGGCCTGCCGATGGGCGATCTCATCGGCGGTCCGTTGCTGGCCGCCTGCGACGCGCAGGTCAAATTGGCCAACGCCTCGGCCGAGTTCATCAAGGTCGTCGGCTTCACGCCGCCCGACAAGGACGGCAATTCGGACGTGCGCAACGTGAAGTTCGTGTTCGACCGTCCGGTGCCGCAACCGGCCGACGACAAGGGCGGCAATGCCAACCTGACCGAGCGGGTCGAGCTCGACGTGCCGCTGCTGGCCATCATCAACGTGCCCGCTTTGGCCATCAACTCGGTCGACGTCATCTTCGACATGGAGGTGAAGAATTCCGAGACGACCAAGGAATCCATGGACGCCGCGGCCAAGATGTCGGCCGACGCCTCGGTCGGCTGGGGCCCCTTCTCGCTGAAGGTGCACATGGAGGGCTCGGTGGCCACGCATAAGGAGAATACCCGCCAGACCGACCAGTCGGCGAAATACCACGTCGAGGTTCACGCCAAGGACAACGGCATGCCGGAAGGCCTGGCGCGCGTCATGGACATCCTGCAGAGCTCGGTCGCCCCGCGCAGCATCTCGGCCCCGGCCGACAAGCACGACCCGATCAAACTGGCTCCGCCCGCCGATCAGACTCAGCCGGCCTGAGCCCGGTCCCGGATCCCGACAGCGAGGAATATTGCGATGTTCGACCTTACAGACGTCGGCTATGTGAAACGAATTGTCGTCGGCAGCAAGGATCCGGAAAGCATCAGCACGGAAACCGAAATCCAGGCGGCGGTCGACTTGCTGAACCGCTGCCTGACCGAACTGCCCAAAGGCCGCATTCTCGGCACCGAGAAGACCTTCAGCCTGCTCAATATCGGCGAACACCAGGTGGTGCTGCAGGCGATGATCTATCACGTCGGCTTCATCCGCCGGCCGCAATGGCTGCAGGACCGCTGAAATGGCCCGCCGCCGCACCGCCCGCTTCGACGATCTGATCGATGCCCTGCAATCCGAGGTCGCCCGCGCCCAGCGCAGCATCGACGCGCGCCATCAGGGTCGCCTGCAGCAATTGCTCGACCTCGATGGCCAGGGCGGCGCCGAAGCGCTGTCCTACGTCTTCCAGGTCAAGGTGCCGGGCCCCGGCGGCGAACGGTCGCTGCGGCTACCGCTGATGACCTTGCGGCCGCACCTTCAGCATCGCCTGACGATGGCCAGCCTGGAATTGAAGACCTCGTTCGAAGAGGTGCCGCCCTCCACCCGCGGGGGACCGCCGGGGCTCGCGGCGGCGATCGGCGCAAGCGAAGCCGGGCGGAAGGGCCTGCGCCGGGCCGTTCACCGGCTGCGCATCGCGCTGTTCGGACCGCAGCCCGGCGCCGGCGAGATCGCGCTCGACGACCGCCCGCTGCGCCGTCTGCCGCCGCCGGAGAGCCGCTGACCATGCCCCGCCGCCCGACCGAATGGCGCTTCCTGATGTCGCCCGACGACGAAGCGCTGCTGCGCGCCATCCTTCCAGCCGACAGCCTGGCCACCCCCCGCCTCCCCATTCGGTGGACGCTGTGGCTGTCGCTGGCGCTCCCGCCGCTGCTGGCGGCGGGAGCGATCCTCTATTGCTTCGTCCTTCGTCCCTGACCCGCAAAGGAGACCTGCATGACCTTGCTTCCTCGAACGATATTCGCCGCGGCCGCGCTGACGGCTCTGCCCGCCCTCGCCGACACCACCCCGGCACCCGGCTGCTGGTCGGGAACGGTCAGCAAAAGCGACGGAACCCCCGATTTCAGCGTGCAGCTCTGGCTTGCCGATGCCGACGGCCGCCTGGGCGGCACCCTGCATTTCGGCAGTCCCCGCGCCTGTCAGCTCGACGCCCGATACAAGGGCGAGGCCGGCGGCAGCCTCTCTTTCTCGCTGACCCGCCCCAATGGCGGCAGCTGCACGGCGCTGAACGACGGCACCCTCTCGGTGACACCCGGCGACGGTGACATCGCCTTCACCATCGCCGGGCAGCCGATGCGCGGCGTGCTCAGGCTCGACACCCGTCCGACCGAGGTGAAATCATGCCTTACTCAGTGAAATCCGGCGACACGCTGTCGGCCATCGCCGCCGGCAACGGCACCACTCTCGACGCGCTGCTGGCCGCCAATCCGGCGCTGCGCGGCAATCCCGACCTGATCCGGCCCGGCCAATCCCTGGCGTTGCCCGACGAGTCCGCTCCCCCCCAACCCGCGGGGGCGCCCAAGGACTGGGTGCTGGGCAGACTCTCCGAGAAATACGAGACGGGGGGACGCGGCCCGGGCACCATCTCGGGCGGGAGCGGCGATTATGGCGGCGTCTCCTATGGCAGCTACCAGATGTCGAGCCAGCCCAATGGCGGCACGGTCTCGACCTTCGTCAACCAGGACGGTTTTCCCTGGCGCACCGACTTCCACGGGCTGGCGGCCGGCAGCCCGGACTTTTCGCAGTGCTGGGCACGCATAGCCGGCGAATCCGCAGGCGATTTCCACCGGGTGCAGCACGATTTCATCCGGAAAACCCACTACGTCCCCCTGGCGAGCCGCCTTGCCGCCGATCTCGACATCGATCTCGGCGGCCGGCCGCCGGCCCTTCAAGATGTGGTCTGGTCGACCGCGGTGCAGCACGGTCCCAACAACCAGGTGATCCACCGCGCCGCCGACCAGATGCGGCGCGACGGCAGCTTCGATCCCGCGGCGGACGGGTTCGTGCACGACCTGATCGCCGCCATCTATGCGGAGCGCGGACGCACCGATGACAGCGGCGCCCTGGTCTATTTCCACAGCAGCTCTCCGGCGGTCCAGGACGGCGTCCGGAAGCGCTACCGCAGCGAGCAGCAGGATGCCCTGGCCATGCTCGATGGGCCGGACCCGGCGCCGGCGGCATGATCCCGCTGCATCTCAGGATCTCGCTGGTCATGGCGGCGGCGATCGCGCTCTCGGTTCTGGTCTTCGTCCTGCTGACCTGGCTCAAGATCGAGAACATGCTCGACGACCTGGCCAAGAGCGGCGGCCCGGGGATGGCCGCCGCCGCCGCGCTGACGGGACATCACATGCTGAACGCGATGCTGAGCCTGGCCCTGCCCTGCATCGCCGGCCTGCTCTTGCCGGCGCTGATAGGCTGCCGGCTGATCTTCCGGCCGTTGCGGCGCATCCTCCGGGAAGCCGAGCGGGTCCTCGACGAAGGCCCGGCGCCGGCAATGCCGGCCGGCCTCGGCGGCGAACTGCAGGAATTCGGCCTGCGCCTGCGGCAGGCGGACAATCAGGCACGGAGCCGGTCACCATGATGCCGCGCCACACCGGCAAGCGGACGCCGGCCCTGATCGCCCGGCGCCTGCTGCTGTTCGCCTTCGCCCTGCAGCTGAGCGCGCTGCTGGCCGTCGGCCTGCCCACCCTCCATCTGATCACGGCCGGAATGCGGCCGCTGCTGGCCGCCGCGCCCCCCGGATTCATCCAGGCCTGGCTGCGCGACTGCGTGCTCGATCTCGGCGTCGTATTGCTGATGTCGATGCTGGTCGCCTGGCAACTGATCCAATTCGCCGTCGGCGCCGCCCTCAGCGGCCCGATGACCCTGCTGTCGCGCCTGATGGCGCGGGCGGCGCAGGGCGACTTCACCCATGTCGTAGCCTATCGGTCCCGCGATGAGCTGGGCCGCTACATCGCCAAGGCCAACGCGCTGATCGCGCGCCTGGGCGGCGGGACGGCGGGTCTGCTGCATTGGGAGGGCGAGGCGGTTCCCTTCGTGCGCCTTGCCTTCTTCATCCTCATTTTCGCGGATTCGCTCTGCTATTCCTTCCTGCCGGTGCTCGCCCGCGATCTCCATGCCGGCAGCGGCGCGCGCCTGGCCGCCAGCCTGCCGGTATCGCTCTTCTGGATGGTGGTCGCCGCGGCTCAGCTGGCGGCGCCGCGGCTGCCTCACGAATACCGGAAAGGCGCCTTGCTGGTGGGGACGCTGGTCCTGGCGATCGGACTGGAAGGCTGCGCGTCGGCCGATACGCTCACCGTGCTCATCCTCTGGCGCGCCCTGTGCGGCATCGGCGTCGGATTGGGCATGGCCCTGGCGCAGGACTATATGCTGTCCGGCCTGAGCGGACAGGGCCGCACCTACGCCGCAGCACTCTATCTGGCCACCTATTTCGCCGGCGCCGTATGCGGCACCTCGATCGGCAGCGTCATCGCCGGCCAGGCCGGATACCGGGTCACCCTGCTTCTGGCGGCCGGTCTTTCCCTGATCGCCCTGCTTCCCGCCTCATGGGCCGGCGCCCCCGCCGCGCCGGCCGCCCTGCCGGTGTCCGCCGCCGAGGCGCCCGGGCCATTGCGGCGTCTCGCGCGCAACGGCCGGTTCCTCTCGGTGGTGCTGCTGGCGGCCATACCGTCGCGCTTTCTGATGTCGGCCTTCCTCTATTACCTGATCCCGCTCCATCTGGCCGAGATCGGCACCAGCCGCTCGGAAATCGCGCGGGTGATCATGATCTATTCCCTGGTCATGGCCCTGGCGGGACCGCCGCTGGGGCAACTCGCCGACCGCGTCGGCCGGCCCTTTCCGCTGGTGGTGGCCGGCATGCTGATGTCCGCGGCGGCGCCGCTGCTCGGGGCGCTGATGCCGACGCCGCTCGGCATCGGCATCGCTCTCGGGCTGCTCGGCACCGCCCATGCATTCGGCCTGTCCTCGCAAGTGGCGCTGCTGCTCAACGTCACCGCCGAGGAATGCGGGCAGCTCGGCAATGCGGCGGTGGTCGGGCTCTATCGGGTCAGCGAACGGATCGGCACGGTGGCCGGCCCCCTGCTGGTCGCCCTGATCGTCACCCGCTGGGACTATCCGGGCGGCATGATCGGCATCGGCGCCCTGGTGCTGGCCGCCGCCCTTCTGCTGCTGATGACCTTTTCCCTGGCCGGATTGTCCGCCCGTCTGCGCCGCGGCCTCCCCGCCGCGGGCCTGGCGCTGATCGCCGCCTCGTCCTGGCAGCCGCCGGCCCATGCGGCCGAACCCCTCAAAATCGCCGTAGCGGTGGCGCTGACCCACAACCAGACCAATCAGGGGGAAGACATCCTGCGCGCCGCCGAAATGGCGGCCGAGGACGCCAATGCCGACCCCGTCCTGTCCGCCGACGACGTGCCGCCGGTCGATTTGCGCCCGGTCGACGACGGCGGCACGCCGGAAGGCGCCCGCGCCGTCGCCAACCGCCTGGCCGCCAGCGATACGCTGGCGGTGATCGGGCCGCTCTACAGCACGCAATTGGCGGCCAGCGCACCGGTCTATGCGGCGGCGGGGATGGTCGCCCTGTCGCCGACCGCCCATGTCGACCACATCGCCGACAGCGCCACCACCTTCCGCGGGGTTTACGGCACCAATGCGATGGGAGAGGCCTTCGCCGACTATCTCCACTACGCGCTCGGCATCGACAAAGCGGTAGTGCTGATGAAGAACGACGATTACGGCCACCTGATCGGCGACGGCTTCCGGCACGGCGCCGACCGGCTCTCCATCGCCGCCGACTATTACGACTTCGACGACGCTTCCCAATCCGCCGCCCTGGCCGCCCGCATCGCCGCCGCACCGGGAGGCCGCGCCGTGATCGTCGCGGCGCTGCAGGACGACGCGGTGCCGCTGCTGAGGGCCTTGCGCCGGGCCGGCTGGAACGGCCCGGTCATCGCCACCGACGCCCTGGCGCGCGACAGCCTGTCCGGCCGCTTCGCCGGGGAGCCGGAGGAACGCGACCATGCCGGCTATTTCATCGAGGGGATGTATGTCGCCTCACCGACCATTCTCGACAATGCCAGCGCCGACACGCTGGCCTTCGCCCACCGTTTTCAGGTCCGCTTCGGCCATCTGCCCAATTGGGACGCGATCGCGACCTACGAATCCGGCCGGGTGCTGATGACGGCGACGCGGCTGTCGGCCCGGTCCGGCACGACCGACCTGTCCGTCCGGCGCCATGCGGTGCAAGCCCAGCTGACCCGCCTGGACGGCCCCGACCCCATCAGGGACGGGCCGCTGGGCCGCCCCTGGTTCGACGCCGAGCACGGCCGGCACCAACCGGTGCGGTTCGGGCGTTTCCATGACGGATTGATCGAATCCGCGCCGCTGCAGCTGGCCGCCAGCCTCCATGCCGATCCCGACCAGATCGCCAGCGGCGAACTGGTTCCGGTGGCCGACGGCTACGCCCGGCTGCAGCGCGTGATCTATGCAGGGCTGCACCTCAACGACCTCAGCGAGCTGGACACCGCGCAATTCAGCTTCAAAGCGGATTTCTACGTCTGGCTGCGCTATGGCGAAGATCATCGGCCGGGCGCCGCCGATCCGCTGGACATCGACTTTCCCGACCTGATCGGCAAAGCCGCCGATGCCATTCACCCCGTCGAGCGCAGCACCCTGCCCGACGGCACCGTCTATCGCCTGCTGCATGTGCGCGGCGCCTTCCGCAGCGATTTCGATCTCCACCGCTATCCGTTCGACCGTCAGACCCTGAAAATCCGCTTTTTCAACGGCCGGGCCGCGTCGGATGGCATCATCTACGCGCTGGACCGCCGCTCCGCCACCGTCGCGGCGCAGCTCGCCTCCCGGCGCTCTTCGCTGGACGGAGCGGACTCGCCGTTTCGCAACCTTACCGAATGGACTCCCGTCGCCGCCTCGGCGGGACGCAACCTGCTGGTGACCGAATCCGCCCTCGGCGATCCCAGGCTGGCCGGGGCCGAGCGGCGGCGCGAATTATCGGGCTTTTACGCCGTCATCGAACTGCACCGCCGCCTGATCGCCGTGCTGGCCAAAGTGCTGCTGCCGCTGGCGCTGATGACCCTGATCCTGCTGGCCTCGCACTTCTTCACCGGCGACCTGGAACGGCACCGTATCGACGTCGCGATCACCGGCGTGCTGTCAGGCGCGGTCCTGCTGACGGCGATCAACGCGCAGCTCGGCAATTACGGCTACACGATGGAGGTCGAATATATTTTCTACGTCTTCTTCTTCCTTTGCTTCCTCAGCATCACCGCCACGGCGATCGCCGAGGGCTTCCGCCTCGCCGGCCATCCCACCGCCGCGCGCCGGACCATGCTGACGGTGCGCTACGTCTCCATGCTGGCCGTGCTCGCCACCATTCTTGCCCAAGTAAATTCACCAGCATGACAATAAAAATACCAATTATCCGGTATTAAACAAAATTAATATAAAATTTATAATAAAATAACTAAAGTTAACATCCAAAAGGATATTGTTATGCCCTACGATTTTTCCTCTGTCAGCGCGCTGAGCGCGCCCCTCCAGACCACCGGAAACGACGTGATCCTGAGCGGTCACGGCAAATACGACCTGCGCGGCGAGACCACGGTTCCGGCGGGAATCGAGCTTTGGGTGCTGGCCCCGCCGGGCTCACTGCTGTCCGACGCGACCGGCGGCGCTCTCGAACATATGGACCGGATCACCAAACTGGCCGTCGTCAGCCCCAAGACCAAGGGGCTGAGCCCGGTCGCGCCGACCCGTTACGCCGCCGGCAGCAAGGCGCCGAACTACATGATCTCCGCCCCGCGCGGCCTCGATCTCCGCCCCGGCGGCCCGCACATCCTCGGCGTTGAAGCCAATACCTATCTCGACGCCCTGTGGACGCGGGTGGCGCCCTTCGTCAAACAGGACAGGATCACCCGCGTGTTCTGGGCCTGCTGCACCGAGTTGAAGGGGCAGGAAAACCTCCAGGACAATGAGATTCCCCTGGTGGTCCACGCTTGACGTCGCGGGGCGGACGCGCCGCCGCGCGTCCGCCCCCTTTCTTTGCTCCGTCCATTTCTTGGCCATTGCCGGAACGAGTCGGCTCAGGTAATTTCGTTCCCGCAACGACTATGGGCGGAAAATGGGCATTGATCTGAAGGCCGTGCAAGCTCTCGATCTGTGGCGGGGGGCGATTGTCGAGAGTGTGCGGCGCGATGCGCCGGACCTGTCCGCCCGTCAGATGGCCCTGCTGCTGACCGTCTATCTGACCCCGCCCTCGCATACCGTGCGGGGCTTGGCCATCACGCTGAACGTCTCGAAACCGGCGGTCACCCGCGCACTCGACCGTCTCAGCGAATATGGCCTGGTCCGCCGCAAGGTCGACGACGCCGACCGCCGCTCGGTGCTGATCCAGCGCACCGTCAAAGGCTCGGTCTTCCTGCGCGAATTCGGCGACATCATCGTCGAGGCGGCGTCGCAGTCGGAGGCGCTGAGCTGAACAGGCTCGGCCTTCTCGCCTTCCTGCTGGCGCTGCCTGCCGCAGCCGCGGAACTGGAAATCGACGACCGCGTCGATGCCTTCCTGCAATTCCACGCCGAGGCGACCCGCGCCAAGCTGGCCGGCGAAGAGCGTTTCGCCCTGTGGCGCCACGATGGCGGCCTGGCCGCGGTGCCGCCCGGCCCTGAAGGCGACGCCATGGCGCGTTCGCTGCTCGACAAGGCCTGGCCGCGCTATCCGTCGCTGATTCCGGTGCTGCCGTCCTTGGCCCGCTCGTCCGAAGAAAGCGCCCGAGAATTGTTCGACGCCGACAATTCCATCCTCGCCAGCGGCGACGCCCCGATTCAGGTCAAGCTGATCCTGATCGTCGGCCAATTCGACAATAACGCCTACAGCATCCCGCCGATCGACGGCAAACCGGCGACGACGGTAATGTCCGTCGAAAACACCGCCTTCCGCCGGGTCCTGGCGCATGAATTGGCGCATGCCATCCACTTTCAGCTGGCCGGCGTCACCAACGCTTTCGGCGCCCCCGTCGGCGAAACCATGTTTGTGGAAGGCCTGGCGATGCGTACCGCCCAGCGCGCCGAGCCGGGCCGTATCGACGCCGATTATGCCGCCATGCCGGGCGATACCAAATGGATGCCGCGCTGCGCCGCCAACAAGGACCGCATCATCCGCGGCATCCTGCCCGACCTCGACAAATCGGGGGCCGACGTCGCGATGAAATACACCTTCGGCAAGGGCAATACCGGCCTGCAGCGCGAAGTCTATTGCGCCGCCTGGTTCGCCTTCGACACCCTGCTC
Source organism: Alphaproteobacteria bacterium (assembly GCA_021325215.1). GTDB lineage: Bacteria > Pseudomonadota > Alphaproteobacteria > Rhodospirillales > Magnetospirillaceae > JAJPHO01. Next base: position 4,467 of record JAJPHO010000094.1, on the reverse strand, counting down.
GACCAAGGCCACACCCTGCCCGAGCTGGCCCGCATCCCCGAAGAGAAGATGGTCGAAACGATGCGGACGGCCCTTACGCCTGCTTCGCGTCGATGATCGAGCGACGGATGGCGCGCGTGCGGGTGAACAGCTCGAACAGCTGCTCGCCCTCGCCCCAGCGGATGGCGCGCTGAAGGGCGGTCAGGTCCTCGGTAAAGCGCTGCAGCACGTCGAGCACCGCTTCGCGGTTATTGAGGAACACGTCGCGCCACATGGTCGGGTCCGACGCCGCGATGCGGGTGAAGTCGCGGAAACCCGAAGCCGAGAATTTGATCACTTCCTGCTGCAAGGTCCCTTCCAGATCGGTGGCGGTGCCGACGATGGTATAGGCGATCAGGTGCGGCAGATGCGAGGTGATAGCCAGCACGCGGTCATGATGCCCGGCTTCCATGATCTCGACCGACGACCCCACCGCGCGCCACAGATCGGCGACGCGCTGAACCGCGGCCTCGTCGGTGCCGGGCGGCGGTGTGACGATCGACCAGCGGCCCTGGAACAGTTCGGCGAAACCGGCTTCGGGGCCCGAATTTTCAGTACCGGCGATCGGATGGGCCGGAACCAGATGCACGCCTTCGGGAATGTGCGGGCCGAGATCGCGGATCACCGCCATCTTGACCGAGCCGACGTCGCTGACGATGGCCCCCGGCGCCAGATGCGGCGCGACCAGGGCGGCCAGCTCGGCATAGGCGCCCATCGGCACCGCATAGATCACCAGATCGGCGCCGGTCACGGCTTCGACGGCGCTCTCCAGCGCCTGATCGACGACACCCAGCTCCAGGGCACGGGCGCCGTGCGCGCGGTTACCGTCGAAAGTGACGATGGTCTTGGCGGCGCCGGCACGGCGGATGGCACGGGCCAGCGACGAGCCGATCAGGCCGATGCCGAGAATGGCGACTTTATCGAACAGCTGGGTCATGCGCCGAGAAACTCCGCCAGCGCCTCGGCCACGGCGCGAACCTCGTCCTCGCGGCCGATGGTGATGCGCAGATGATGGGGCAGGCCGTAGGAAGCGACGGCGCGGACGATGATCCCGCGCGACCGCAGGAAGGCATCGGCGGCGCGGGCGTCGGCGAACTTCACCAGCAGGAAATTGGTCGCGCTGGGCGTCACGTCGAGGCCGAGCCTGGTCAGTTCCTCGGCCAGCCAGCCGCGCCAATAGATATTGTGCCGGCGCGCCAGATCGAAGAAGTCGCGATCGGCCAAAGCCGCCTCGCCCGCCGCCAGGGCGGGCGCGGCGACATTGAACGGACCACGGATGCGGTTCAGCACGTCGGCGATGGCCGGCGGGCAATAGGCCCAGCCCAGGCGCAGGCCGCCCATGCCGAAGATCTTCGAGAAGGTGCGGGTCATCACCACATTGTCATGCGCCTTCACCAGCGCCGAGCCGTCCTCGTAATCGTTGGCGTCGACGAATTCGGCATAGGCCGCGTCGATCACCAGCAACACATCCTTGGGCAGGCCGGCATGCAGGCGGCGCATCTCGTCGGCCGGCAGATAGGTGCCGGTCGGATTGTTGGGATTGGCGATGAAGACGATGCGGGTGCGTTCGGTCACCCGCGCCAGCAGCGCGTCGACCGAAGCCGTCAGATCGGTCTCCGGCGCCGTCACCGGCGTCGCGCCGCAGGATTTCGCCGCGATCGGATAAACCAGAAAGCCGTGCTCGGAATAGAGAACCTCGTCGCCCTGGCCGCAATAAGCGCGGGCCAGCAATTGCAGCACGTCGTCCGAACCGTTGCCGCAGACGATGCGGTCCGCTTCCAGCCCCCAGCGCTCGGCCAGCAGATCGCGCAGATGGGTCGCATGGCCGTCGGGATAGCGGTGCATGTCGGGGCCGACGGCGCGATAAGCCTCGACCGCACGCGGGCTCGGGCCCAAGGCGCCTTCGTTGGAGGACAGCTTGATGACCCGCTCGATGCCGGGCAGCTTGGAAACGCCGCCGACATAGGCCTCGATATCGAGGATGCCGGGCTTCGGCTGGGGCGAGGTCATTCGCTCAGCTCTTCCGCCGTCAACGGCACCGGATAGCCGCCCAGCACCACGGCGCGCAGCACGGTCTGGCGGCCTTCCATCAGGCGGGCCAGGCGGGGATCTTCGTTGGTCATGTGACCGGCGACCTCGACCAGCTGCAGCCAGCTATCCTCGGACCGCTGGGTGGCCGACAGCTGGGTCGGCTCGATGCCGGCGGCGCCCAGCACCGAGCGCAGGCGGGCGCGGCTGACGTCGGGCACGGTTTCGATGGCCAGCCAGGAGCGGTCATAGCCGGTGGCGACCGGATTGATCAGGCCGACCGCCAGCGCCTCGATGCCGTCGCCGCGGCCCGGGCCGGGGCCGGCGAACGGCAGGCGGGCGACGATGCGGGGAAGTGCGGCGGAATCGCCGGTCAGGCTGATCCACCAGCTTTCGCCTTCCTCGCGGTCGGGCATCGGCAGAATGCCGACCTGGGCCGAGCCTTCGGCGACCGCATGGATCACCTGGCCGGGCGAGCGCCAGGGCGTCATCGCCGTGTTGTTGCCGTAATGGTCGCGCGCCAGTTCGAGATAGCCGGAACCGCGGTCGGGCATGAACACCGCGACGGTCAGCGGCGCCTGCACCGCCACCATGCCGCTGATCAGCTCGCGCCAAAGACGCACCAGATTGGTGCGCGGAAAACGGCCGCGGTGACGCGACAGCAGGCGGCGGACGATCTCCGCCTCGCGGCCCGGCGACAGCAGGGTGAGGTTGTCCTTGCCCTTGAGCTCACCAACCTGCTCGACGACGGAGGCACGCTCCATCAGCAGATCGTGCAGCGCATTGTCGATGCGGTCGATCTGGCGGCGAAGGTCGTCGAGGCTGGACTTACCGGTGGCCATGGCGGTTTCGTTCAACTCCCAGGAAAAAGGCAAGGGCGACAGTGATAGCGGATGCAGGAGGTTGAATCATCACATTTCCTCATCCACCACGGTCTTGGCGATATGCCAGGAAAAGCCGGCCCGGCCGAGCGCGGCCATGTCGCGGTCGCGCTTTTCGGCGCGCTGCCCTTCGGGGCGGAAGCGGCCGAGACGCTTCTTGCGGGCGAAGCGCAGCGCCGCTTCCAGATCGGGTTCGACATCTTCGCCCAACTCCTCGGCCCGCGCTTCCAGCGCGGCGCCGATGGTTTCCGCCGACACGCCGCGCGCCGCCAGATAGGCGCCGATGGCCCGGCCCGAGCGGCCGCCATAGAACAGAGAGCGCGCCTTCATCCCGGCATAGCGGGAATCATCCAGCAGGTTCAAACGGCTCAGATCGGCGATCACCGCTTCGATGGCGTCGAAAGCGCCCTCTTCCACCGGCACGCCGTCCTTCATCGCCCAGCGCTCGACCCGGCGGCGCAGCACCCGCCGCACCGATTGAACCGAGGTTTCATAGCGGTCGAGATAATGCAGGGCTGCTTCTCTCAAGCGATTCTGCAGGGGAAGGGTCTTGCTCATCGAGGGATGATAGCGCAAATATCCCCCCATCATGGACGACATCTCGGCATCGCTCGCCAGCGCTGGAACGAAAGCACCGCAGCCCCGTCAGCTGGGCGCGGTCAATTGGCTCGGACTCTGGACCCTGCTGGTCAAGGAGGTCCGCCGCTTCCTCAAGGTCTATTTCCAGACCGTGCTGGCGCCGGTGGTCACCACCCTGCTGTTCATGGCCGTCTTCGCGCTGCAGGGCCGCACCGATATCGGCGGCGTGCCTTATGAACTGTTCCTGGCGCCCGGCCTGATCATGATGGCGATTACCCAGAACGCCTTCGCCAACACGTCGTCCTCGCTGATCATCGCCAAGGTGCAGGGCAACATCGTCGATCTTCTGATGCCCCCGCTCTCGCCGCTCGAACAGACGGTGGCCGTGGCCTTGGGCGGCGTCGCACGCGGGCTGCTGGTCGGCATCGCGGTGCTGCTGGCCATGCTGACCTTCATCCCGCTGCATGTCGCCTCGCTGCCGCTGGTATTGTTCCATGCGCTGACGGCGTCGCTGCTGCTGTCGTTCCTCGGCATGGCGGGCGGCATCTGGGCCGAGAAGTTCGATCACCTGGCGTCGGTGACCAACTTCATCATCACGCCCTTGTCGTTCCTGTCCGGCACCTTCTATTCGGTCGAGCGCCTGCCCGGCGTGGTGAAGACCTTGGCCAAGATCGATCCCTTCTTCTACATGATCGACGGCTTCCGCGCAGGCTTCATCGGCCACGCCGACGGCGACATCCCCACCGGCATCGCGGTGATGCTGGGCATGAACCTGGTGATGGGCTTCATCGCCTACCGCATGTTCAAGAGCGGGTACAAGCTGAAGGCCTGAGGCTTGAAGGCACAGCCTCCTGTAAAAAAGGGTTTCACCACTAAGGACACAAAGGGCACAAAGGAAAGGCACGAAGAAAAAAAGATCTTTGTGCTCCCTTCGTGTCCTTAGCGACCTTTGGGGTGAAAT
>JAJPHO010000017.1 GCA_021325215.1 Alphaproteobacteria bacterium | reverse complement strand
ATGGATTGCGACACCACCGGCATCGAGCCCGACTTCGCCCTGGTGAAGTTCAAGAAGCTGGCCGGCGGCGGCTATTTCAAGATCATCAACCGCATGGTCCCGCAGGCCCTGGAAACCCTGGGCTACAGCCGGGAGCAGAGCGACCGCATCATCCGCTACGCGGTCGGCGCCGGCAGCCTGAAGGAAGCCCCGTTCATCAACCATGCGGCGCTCAAGGCCAAGAAGTTCGATGACGCGGTGCTGGCGAAGGTCGAAGGGGCGCTGGCCTCGGCCTTCGACATCCGCTTCGTCTTCAACAAATACACCCTGGGTGAGGAATTCTGCACCAAGGTGCTGGGCTTCACCGCCGCGCAGCTGAACGACGTGTCGTTCGACATGCTGACCGCGCTGGGCTTCACCAAGACCGAGATCGACGAAGCCAACCAGTTCGTCACCGGCACCATGACCCTGGAAGGCGCGCCCGGCCTCAAGGACGAGCATCTGCCGGTGTTCGATTGCGCCAATACCTGCGGCCGCATCGGCAAGCGCCAGCTGTCGGTGGAAAGCCATATCCGCATCATGGCGGCGGCGCAGTCCTACATCTCGGGCGCCATCTCCAAGACCATCAACATGGCCAATTCGGCCACGATCGAAGATTGCGCCAGCGCCTATCTGCTGTCCTGGCGCCTGGGCGTCAAGGCCAACGCGCTGTACCGCGACGGCTCCAAGCTCAGCCAGCCGCTGCAGGCCGCTTTGCTGGACGACGCCGGCGAACTGGCCGACGATCTGGCCGAGGCCCCGAATGCCGCGGCCCGCACCGAGATCGTGGCCGAGCGCATCGTCGAACGGGTGGTCGAGCGCGTCGTCGCCGCCGGCCGCAAGAAGCTGCCCGACCGCCGCAAGGGCTATACGCAAAAGGCCATCGTCGGCGGGCACAAGGTTTACCTGCGCACCGGCGAATATGAAGACGGCAAGGTCGGCGAGATCTTCATCGACATGCATAAGGAAGGCGCCGCCTTCCGCGCCATGATGAACAATTTCGCCATCGCCATCTCGATCGCCCTGCAATATGGCGTGCCGCTGGAGGAATTCGTCGAAGCCTTCACCTTCACCCGCTTCGAGCCGTCGGGCATGGTCGAGGGCAACAACGCGATCAAGATGTCGACCTCGATCCTCGATTATCTGTTCCGCGAGCTGGCGATCTCCTATCTCGGCCGCAACGATCTGGCCCATGTGACGCCTTCGGATCTGACGCCGGACAGCGTCGGCCGCGGCACCAGCGAGGGCCATCTGGCCGCCCAGGAGACCACCACCGTGGTCGAACGCCTGGCCAGCCGCGGCTATGTCCGTTCGAACCTGCTGGTGCTGAAGGGCGGCCAGGCGACCTCGGCCGCCGCCACCGCCCAGGCCATCACCGAAGCGGTGCAGACGACGGTCGCCGCCGTCGGCGACGCCGACGAACTGGTGCGCGCCTTCGACGCCCGCTCCGAACAGATCCGCGAAGCGCGCCTGAAAGGCTATGAAGGCGACGCCTGCGGCGAGTGCGGCAACTTCACCCTGGTGCGCAACGGCACCTGCATGAAGTGCAACACCTGCGGCAGCACGAGCGGATGTTCGTGAGGTGAAGGCTGCTTGAGCCGATGTCGCGCGACACATAATTTGCCCTTCGCGACGCATAATCGCAGGTCTCGCGACACGTAATATTTCCGCCGCATCCTTCGGGGTGCGGCGGATCACCTTGAATAAGGCGTGCCTGGTTGCACGCAAGGCAGAATGATAGGGTTGTCGTACACGCCTCTCAGGCGCTGAATTTCCGAGCATCTATCCGGTGGCCAATAGCAAAAGAGACAACTTCTCGCCGAAAACTAGGCTCCAGATCGCGAAACGCGCGGGCTGGCTGTGTTCGTACCCTCCATGCAGGGAGTCTACTGTCGGCGCAACGTCGGATGGTAACGGCGAAATAGATCTCGGCGAGGCATGCCACATAACTGCCGCAGCCCCAGGCGGCCCGCGTTATGATGAAAATATCTCTCCCCAAGACCGCACATCGCCGAAAAACGGCATCTGGATGTGCCGCCTCCATGCCAGGGCTATCGACTCTACCGACCCCCAGTTTACCGTTGAATTGCTGCATGAATGGAAAAGGCAGGCGGAGCGCGAGTCTTGGCAGCGCGTCCTTCGCATCGAACAGGCGCTCACTCACCTAGTCACAACGGGTGTTGGGTTAGACGCCCGCTTCCAAGCCGCCGCGGCGGCAGACCTTGATGTGTTCCGGCAGACAGTCAGGTGGCCGCCCACACAGGTCGAACTCATGCTTACAATGAAGGGGTTCGACGAGCCGATCCGAACTCGCGCTCTTGCCGAAGCAGCAGTCACATTGGATGACCTGGTTCTCGTCGCGCAGCCTGGCATGGGCAAAACGACAACGCTTTTCCAGATCGCAGAGGGCATCCTGGCCCGCAATGTCGGTGGCCCGATTTTCGTGCCGCTCGGCGATTGGGCAGTAGGAACCTCAACGATTTTGGAATCGGTTCTCCGCCGGCCAGCCTTCCAGGGCATTTCGGAGAATGACTTCCGTACCGTCACAGCCAAACCTGGCGTCGTCCTCCTGCTCGACGGGTGGAATGAGCTCGATTCCAGTGCCCGAAAACGAGCCAGCGTGCAGGTCTCCAATCTCCAGGCGGAATTGCCCGAACTGGGATTGGTTGTCTCGACACGTCGGCAAGTGCTGGACCTTCCTTTCACCGGCACCAAGATTGACCTGATGCCGCTCAATGAAGTGCAGCAGGAGCAGATAGCCGTCGCTATGCGCAGCGACAGTGGCAGGAGGATCATCGATCAGGCATGGCGCACTGCGGGTCTTCGCGAACTAATCACGATTCCGCTCTATCTCCGCGCGCTGCTTTCCCTCCCCGAAGGTGAGCCGTTCCCCGTGACCAAGGAAGAAGTGCTCCGGCAGTTTGTCGATGCACACGAAGGACAATCACTTGCCGCGGAAAATCTCTATGGCGTGACGCGAGGATTCCAGCAGGACTATCTGGCGGATCTAGCTGTACTCGGCACCGCCATGGCCGGCTCAGCCATCGCGGACGGGGCGGCACGTCCAACCATCTCTCGCACCGCAGGGACGCTGATCGAATCCGGGGACATCACGAATCCGCCAGAGCCAAATGACATCCTCGACGTGCTCGTAAGCAGCCATCTGCTGACGCGCGTCGGAGAGCCGACTGGCTATGCGTTCCAGCATCAGCAATTTCAAGAATGGTACGCTTCCCATGTGGTCGAGCGGCGCATCCTCGTCGAAGTTGATGACCCATCTGATCGGCAAAAATTGAAGGCGGAAGTCCTGAACAACTACGGCTGGGAGGAACCTGTACTCTTCGCAGTGGAGCGCCTGGCACGCGGGAATAACGAACAGCGTTCAGCATGCGGAAAAGCCATCCTCGCCGCCTTCGAGGTCGACCCCGTTCTCGCGGCTGAGATGATCTTCAGATCAACGGATGAGGTATGGCAGCAGATCAGCGGCGAAGTCCTGGCGATGGTGAACCGCTGGCACCAAGCCGGCACGGTAGATCGCGCGGTGCGCTTCATGCTCACTTCCGGTCGTGCCGAATTCCTCGATCAAGTCTGGCCGCTGATCACCCACGAAAATGAGCAGATCAGCCTTGATGCGCTTCGAAACTCTGCCCGCTTCAGGCCATCCATTCTGGGAGCGGATGCAGCCGAAAAAATCAAATCCTTGCCTGTCCGGCCACGCACGGTAGTGCTTCATGAAATAGCCAGCCGCAGCGGGATCGATGGTATGGACCTGGCGAGCGAGATCGCGAAGGAGGACCCTGATCCTGACGTCCAGGCCATGGTCATCAGAGCTTTCGCCTTTCGACGCGCGGATCGCCACGTCGAAGTCGTGCTGAGGGAGGCACCCGATCGTACGTACGAACTGATCGCCGGGGAAAAAATCATCCAAGAGCCGGTCGACGAGCGCATCCGGGAGAAACTGGCAGCAGCACTGCACCAAAAGGAGGGAGGTCAAGACTCAGCATACAAGCACCTTAGCTCGATCGTGTACGCACGCGGCAATGAGGATCACTCTGCCGAAGTCGCGACCATCATCGCGGAGGCCGCGTTCGGACCAAACCAGATGCAGATCATTGATGTTGCGCGACAGCGTTACGCCGCCTCTGTGGCTGAAGGCCTTTTGGCGCGAGTTCGTGCCGGCCTTCCGCTGTTCCACGGCGCGGACAATATTCTCGCCTCATCCAGTATCCGGTTGGATGACGACGATATATTCGAAATCGCGATATCGGACCTTGATCGCCAAGACGTTCGAATGGATGCCGCGGCGTCGATCCTTGGCCCGACGACGGCTGGGTTTATCTTCCCGACTCGATCAATGGCGTCTCTCTGTCGTCGGAAGGACAGGCGCGCGAATACGTCCGTCAGGAGGTTCGAAGGCGGATTGAAGAATATGCCCGGCTGACCGGTCGGACGATCGCCTGTTTCGACCAGTGCGACAGCTTCTTTCCGACCTACAAATTGACGAAGGCCAATGGGCCAACCTGGCACGCCTACGATCCCGAGGCGCTATATGTGACCTTCTATATAAGGAGGCCTTGGGACAAGCGTAAGAAAACCGATGCCGTCCTAGACAAGATCCTGACCTATTCGTTGGCCTGGCAGGACGTATGCTTCATCTCCCTGACGGCAACACCGCCAGCTGGCGGGCATAAGATCATCGACGGCGAGAGCGTTCCCGAGTTTCCGGACATGAGTAGCTTTTCGTCACCGCTGGAGCGAACCTTGCTACGGGTCCTGACCAAGGGCGGAATGTTCGCGTTCGGTGCCCAGGATTGGCAGCAATTCGCGTGGAATGGCCGGGTCTTCGAACTCGGCGATCCAGTGCCGGCCAGCCTGATCCAGTATGAGATCGCACCAGCAACGGATCAGGAGTGACGGACGATTTGGCTCGCTTTGTATCCGGAAATCGAAGATCTGCACTAATTGTTGGTGGCCTTGGAGATCGATCCACACGCCGACCTGCCGAGTGAGCGGCGCCCTGAGGAATAGATTTGAGATCTGCAATGACGACCTACGAAATTGTCGGACCTATACTCCTGACGGCCTTGGTTTTTGGTGCCGTGCTGATTCACAGGGTACCCAAAAAACCCACGCCAAAGCGCTAATTTCAGCCCCGAATAGGAGAGCGACAGGGTAAGGTCGCTGGGGGCTTATGCGTCCTGCGCATGAAGAACGCCCCGGCGCCAAAGTTGCCGCTCTGAAGAAATCGGTTATCGCTGACTCCATGGATCCGCGTTTCGGATCCTCGAAATGATGTGGGGGCGGCCCCGCGAAGGCCGCCCCCTCGCATCAGTTCCACTGTAATGGCAAACAGGAGTGTGAAACCGATGACGACTTCAGGATAAGCCAGCTCTAGTCCCAGCCCATTTTGTCGGGCAACCCCACCCACATCGTCACCTGACTCTAGCGCGCGAGAAATCGCGCGAACGGACAGGCTTGGTCCAAAATCAGGTGGGATTGGTCTGCGGCCGAGCTCGACCGAACCGGCTAGACGGGTAGCACCGTTTGGCGGCGGCTATCCATGCCCGCCGGCATCACATCGGGACCCCGCAATTTCTGAACCGAACCCCGCCGCGGGGCGCGCCGAGAGAGGCATGCCCGCTGGCCGCAGGAGAGAATGTGCATGTCCGCAGAGCGCCTTGTTTATGCCCACCTGATGGAAAAGCGAATCGGAGGATTTCAACGTCGCGAGATTCCCGCGACGACATCCTTCATGACCCCATCGAGAAGCCCGTTCGGAAAGCTCGACGCCGACGGAGGATGGATCCCACCATCGCCGTCCACGGCATCACGCCGGCCATCGGCACGCAGCAAAGGATCCCTCCGCAGTTTCATGGTCAGCCATGAAGATCAGCGAGAAATCGTCGCCGAATCCGGCATCGAGCGCGACGTCGCAGCCACCCTGCTGGCAGACCGTCGGATCACTCTGGTCGAGGATCAGCCGCCACCGGTAAAGCTGAAACTTGGCGACCGAAAAATTCGGCGCACATTCGATTTCCGCGTGACGCTGCAGGATGGCCGCCGCATCGCCATCGCGGTCAAACCGAAGGACAAGATCAAGCGCAGCGGCATCGAGACCGTCATCGAACTGGCCGAGCAGCAACTGCCGCAATTCGCCGACCGCTTCATGATCGTCGATGAGACCATGGTAACCCGCACCATGGGCAATCTAGCCCGCGAGATTCTGCACGCCCGCCGCTTCGTGAACACCGATCATGTCGCCGCGGTCAGGCGCGCGGCTGAGGCGACCCATGGCACGATCCGAATTCGTGACCTCGCGTGCCTCAGCGGCATCGGCGCCGGGGCCTGGTGGGCGATCATATGCCTCATCGGCGAGGAAGAACTCGTTCATGTAGGGAATGGCATGCCCACCGATCGCTCCTTTGTCAAACGAGCCGCAGAGTAAGCTATGCAGCAGAGCCACACCCCACGATACAAGTTTGGCCGGCACGACCTAATCGTGATCGGCGGCATCGACTATCGGCCCTACAGCTTCGATAGAACCGGCCACCAATTACGCCGAGCCGATGAAGACGACATCGCGGAGTTCTTCACCCACGACCGTGTCTATGAACTGATCCGGCAGAACAAGCTGACCGTAGAGAAAGGCCACTTCCTGCCTTCTACCGTCGACATGAAGGCGGAAGGCCGAATGGTCGACCTCACCACCATGACGCAGCAGCAGCAGCTCAAAGTGCTTTGGAAAGAAGACTGGTGCTTGCTGTTTCTCAAGGAAGAAGCCGAAGGCAGAACCGACCGATCACTGGAACAGATGCGCGCCGCGATCCTGCGTCTGGTCGGCGTCATCCAGCAGCGCCACGATGAGCGCCTGGGGGCGAAGAAAGCCCCGCGCGCCGGTCGAGCACGAACGGGATGGCGGGAGCCTACAAGCAAGCCAAGCTTGCGCTTTTGAATCGCTGGAAGACCTTCATCACCAAGGCCGCGCAGACATTTGCGGATGCGGAGACGGCGTTGGCGAACAAGCGAATCGTCGAAATCCAGACAGCGTGCCAGAACTTGTTCGGGCGGTTCGTGCGTGGCGGGCCGGATGTAAAGCCAACCCTGAACCGAGCGCAGAATAGCGAAAACGTCGATCTCAAGCTGGCCGATTTTTTTGGACTCAGCGATCTCAGCGCACGCGCTTTGCTATCGGAGAGCTACCGCAACGCAGTAGCGGCGGCAATTTTCCTGTCCGCCGCGATCAAGCACAGCTGCGTGCCGCGATTCATGATTCTAGACGACGTGACATCGAGCTTCGATGCCGGGCACCAGTTCGCCTTGATGGATGCGCTGCGGACCCACTTGCGCCACGGGGCGGTGCCGGACGGTCTGCAATTCATCATCCTGAGCCACGACACCAGCCTGGAAAAATATTTCGACAAGTTGAACGGCACCGCCGAGTGGCATCACCAAAAGCTACAGGGGATGCCTCCGAAAGGGCGTCTGATGGTGTCCACCCTCGAGGCGGATCGGCTGAAGGCTCAAGCACAGCAGCATCTCAATGCCGGCCAGGTGGATATTGGCGCACCGTTTCTCCGCCAGTACCTCGAATACAAGCTTGGCTATATCATCTCGAAGCTTGAAGTACCTGTGCCTCCCGATTACGCAACGCGCGGCGATAAACGAACGCTATCCACCTATGTCGATGCAATCATGGACGCCGTAGCGCTATATCAGGCTGCGAACCGCTGTGTTTTGACCGCTCAGCAGATCAGCGATCTCCAGAATCAGCATACCCCCTCGATCGTCGGCAATTTCATAAGCCACTACGAGACGAGCGCCGGCACACCGTTTAACGCTTACGCCTTGCTCGGCGTACTTCAAAGCATCGATGATTTAGCCGACTGCTTCACTTACGTCGATTCTGCATCGGGGCAGAAAAGGTACTACCGTCGTCTGGATAAGCGCTGAAAGTCGGCGATTAGATAATCGTTCGCTGGAACATCGACTGAATCAGCGCCGCGCGTTCGAGCGGTTTCCCGCCAAGCGTGACTTCACTAAACGTGTCGTCGATGACGCGGGTGTTCCCGTCATGAACATGCACATGGATGCCAAATTCCTGCGGACGAGCCGCAGTCCAGACTATCGCCGGCGTCGACGCCCAGACGGTGTACGAGCAACCCTGATATTCGTCGAGGTTTATGCAATTCGGTCCCAGCGTATTATGCCGACGGACAGAGTCAGAAAACCCGCCGCAGACGCCGGCGGCGGGTTTTTTCTTAGTACACATCACTGAAAACCCGCCTTTGACCACCCGCCCCCGGACTGATAGATGGGAGAGCGAGTAAAATTCCACGAGGACGGCACATGGCCGGATTGATCCACTTTTTTCTCAAGCAGGCGACATCCGCCTATTCCGCGGATGTCGGGCCGCCTTACCTGCTCGAATTCAAGCTGGAGCAGGATGACATCGCGGATATCCAGGCAAAGGCGGACATCCTGCTCGACGGGCTGATGGATCAGACCGGGATCGGCGATCCGTCCCAGGCAGCGCGTCTCGCCGTCGCGGACGTGGTGCTGGGAGATGGCCACACGGACCCGGAGCATCAGGAAGTCCTGGCCTATCTGCTGGTTTATCTCGCCACCGACACCTCGGAAAAGCTTCAGGAGATCGAGGACGGCGCCGATACTATCGGCTTCCTGCTGACGCCGAACGCCGAAATCATCGACGATCTGGCCTCCAAGGACACGTCTCCCCAGGAATTGACCCGCCGCGCGCTCGAAAATGGCGAGCTGCCCTTCGAGTTCGAATTCGTCGCCATCCGGCCAAACTGAGAAATCAGCGGGGGTCGCCGTCCACTGCTCACTTCTGATCGGGGCCGACAGCCCGATCCGGAATGAACCACTGGAAGTCGGTCCGCAGTATTTTCGCCAGACAGGCGGTATCGGGCTTCAGGGTCGCCAGCGGATCGCCGCACTGCGGATCAGGCCTATATTGGTAGCTCGCCTGATCCAAACCTTTCGCCCCTTCCGGCCACCCGGCATGCATATGGCAGGTATTGCAGTTGGTGCCGACGGGATGGCTCACCAGCTCGATGAAAGGGTTCATCGCGACCGGCTGTTTTCCCTTCGACGCCTCGATGCCGTATGAATCCACCAGCAGATAATGTGTCCACGGCCCTTTCGCGTCCTTCAGGTCCCGCGGACGGTTCTCGGCATAGGGCCCCTCGTCCGCCTTGTCGGACCACCAGACGCTCTGCAGGGCCCAGCTCGGGATCTCCCGGGTGTTCACATGCATCGCCACCGTCACCAGATAGTCCTTGCCGGGCTCGAAGGCTCTTCCGTTGGCCCAATGGCTGGCGGCATCGATGATGGCACGGTCACTTTCATCGAAGACATTCTGCCATTCATCGGTGGTCACCTGGTGATGATAGAATTCGTCGATATCGTGCACCACCACGTCTTTGGCGGTGATCCTGGGCCAATCCGTTATCTTGTCGTGCTTCTTGACGCCATGGAGATAGGTGCCGGCGACCTTCGAACCAATGGGGTGCCGCTTGTCTGGGTCCAGCGCGATGAAGCCCGTCCAAGTCTCATAGCCCGCATAATACCAGTAGTCCGGCCCCTTATAGTCGTGCCAGACAGGGATGATCGTCACGCCGTCGCCCTTCACCGGCCAATACATGTGCTTGGTGACGACGAATTTCTCTCCCAGATCCAGATCAGACACCTTGTCCTGATGCAGTTTATCGAGCGTCAGCTTGCTGAAGAGCTTGTCCTTATGGATCTTCTCGTAGGCTTCCTTGCTGATGGATTCCGTCGGAATCATGATGTCCTGATTGAACAGGAAATGCCTGCCGTCGCAGATGTTCTCCGGGTTTTGGGCCGACACGCAATCACTGGTCGGTCCGGGATATTTGTCCTTCACCTGCTTCGGCGTGGGGTAGTAAGGGGTGTTCTCTACATTGATTTTCGGGAAGGGGGAGTGGGCGCTGTTCGATAGCATCGCCTCGCCTCCGTTGAGCCTGCTGCGCTGAATAAGCGACAGTCCCTGGGGCGGCGCCGCGCCGTCCAGCAGGAAAGCCTGATCGCTATTGCGCCAGCTGAACCAGATCGGCCAGGTGCCGCCTTGTTCTTCCTGCATGATGCCAGCCCACAATCTCCAGCCATGCTCGCGCACGACAGCATGGTCGCCTGCACCGACAGCCTGTTGCAGCTTCTCGATCTCCAACGGCTGCGAGTACTGGGTCCAATCGGGCAGAGGCTGATCCGGTTCAGCAGCGAGCGCGGGGCCCATCCGCATCGCCGACCACAGAAACGCCGCCGCAACAAGGGCTGTGCGAGACACCATGATTCCTCCGCAGGTCGTATTTATTTACACAACCAATGCAGCAAACATACGTACAATAAGCAAGTAAAAGTAGAGGGCCGGCGGGTTTTTCAGCGGCCGCGAGAATAAAACCCAGGCGGCCCCGATCTTGCTGATATCGCCTCATGCTGGAGCCCCCGGCCTGGGCTCTATCGCAAGGAATTGCCATGTCGTCGCTGCAACCGCTTTCCGCACTCTCCTCCTACACGCGAACCGCCAAAATCCTGCATTGGCTGGTGGCCGTCTTCATCCTGGCCAACATCGTTCTCGGGCTGCGCATGGAGCGTTTCCCCGGCTTTGCCCACACCTCGCCGGAGTGGAACGGCCTGCTCTTCTGGCACGGCTCGATCGGCTCGGTGGTGTTGTGGCTGGCCATGGCGCGGGTGATCTGGCGCGCCGGTCATCGTCCGCCGCCGCTGCCGACCCATCTTGCCGCCTGGCAGAAAAACGCGGCGCACGGCGTTCATGCGCTGCTGTACCTGGCGATGCTGGCGCTGCCGCTGACCGGCTATGCCCATCGCGTCGCCGGGAACCATCCGGTCAGCTTCTTCGGCCTGTGGAACTGGCCCAGCCTGTTCTCGCCCGACGAACCGTCCCGCGTTCTGTTCGGAACCATCCATGTCAGCCTGGCCATGGGATTGTGCGGAATGCTGCTGCTGCATTTCGGCGCGGTGCTCAAACATCTGGTGATCGATCGCGATGGAGTCGCCCGCCGGATGATGTGAGCCGAACCGATCCAGGGGGATGCCCGTCCGAGGGCGGGCATCTTTACAGTGAGAGGTCTGGACTCCCTGAAACTTGGACGCTAGCGTCTTAGTTGAAGAAGGGGAGCCAAATGCGAAAAATTCTCTACATTCTCGGTCATTTGAGCGACGAAGACATCGATTGGATGGCCGATATCGGCCAGGTGCTCGAACTGGCGGATGGCAAGCTGCTGATCCAGGAATCGGTCATGATCGACCATCTGTTCATCCTGCTGAACGGCTCGGCCGAGGTCGAGGCGAGCGGCGTCGGCGTGGTGGCGGTGCTGCGCGCCGGCGACGTGGTGGGCGAAATGGCCTTCGTCGACCAGGCGCCGCCCTCGGCCAGCGTGCGCGCGGTCGGGCGGCTGGAATATCTGGCGGTGGAAAAGCACAAGCTGCAGGAGCGGCTGGACACCGACGCCCCCTTCGCCGCGCGCTTCTACAAGGCCCTGGCGGTCTTCCTGTCCGAGCGCCTGCGCAAGGCCAACACCCTGGCCCGAACCCCGGCTTCCGAGGAGGACAAATTCCACCACATGCTGTCCCGCCTGCATGAGGCCGGCAAGCACTGACCCCCGGATTGACTCCGCAATCCGTTTAAGACACGGTCCGCGCGCGGGTGCGGTACCCAGGGGGAGTGCGAAGAGTGCGGTCGATGAGTTCCCGGGTGGAAAGAGGCCTGGTCGTCGTGGTCGGTTTGCTGGCCACGGCGTTTTTCTTCCGCTCGCAGATCGGCGACGGCTTCAATTATCTGTTCAGCGACCGCTATGACGGCTTCATCGAGATTTCGCTGCTGGAACATTGGTTCAATGTGTTCCGCGGCTATTCGCATCCCTTCGTCACCAACTACTTTTATCCCGAGCCGAATACGCTGGGGTATAATGACGGCTATTTCCTCTATGGCCTGATCTACAGCGTCCCGCGCAGCCTGGGCGCCGACGCGTTCCTGTCGAGCGAGCTGGTCAATGTCGTGGTGCGCGGCATCGGCTATTTCGGGCTCTACGCCGCCCTGCGCCGCATGGCCGGCCTCAGCCGCCCCTGGTCGATGTTCGGCGGCGTGCTGTTCACCATCAGCAACGGCATCTTCATCCACGCGGTGCACCAGCAATTGCTGAGCGTGTCGTTCGTGCCGGTCCTCGCCGTGCTGGCCTGGGAGATGGTCGCGGCGCTGAAGCAGAACCGCCGCCTGCGCGGCATCGCCTATGGCGCCGCCTGCGTCGCCCTCTATGCGGCGCTGCTGATGACCGCCTTCTACATCGCGTGGTTCTTCGCCTATTTCACCCTGTTCTTCCTCGCCGCCTGGCTGCTCGTTTCGCCCTGGAACGCCAAGCTGGAGATCGCCGGGGTGATCCGGCGCCATGTCCCCATCATCATCTTGTTCGGCCTGCTGATGGCGGCCGGGCTTTATCCGTTCCTGGCGCTGTATGGACCCAAGGCGGATGAAACCGGCATGCACGGCCTGTGGGCGATGGCGCTGTTCAGCCCGTCGGTGTTCGACCTGGTCCATGTCGGCGACGGCAATCTGATCTTCGGGCGGGCCGACATCGCCCTGCACCATCGAATCGCCCCAGAAGCCCAGATGTTCACCGAACATACCACCGGCTTTCCGCTGGCGATCCTGGCCGTGTTCCTGTGCGCGGCGGTCTGGTCCTGCCGCCATCGCAAGGACGTTCCGCTCGCCCTGCCGGTCACCCTGGCGACCCTGGTCAGCTGGGTTCTGCTGATGCATTTCGGCAGTTTCGCGCTGTATCCCTTCGTCTATGACTACATTCCCGGCGGCAAGGCGATCCGGGTCATCGCGCGCTATCAGCTGTTCGTGGCGGCGCCGGTGACCGCGCTGGCGGTCTGCTTCCTGGCCCGCACCGCCAAGGCCTGGCCGAAATGGCTGCTGGCGGCGCTATGCCTGTTCCTGCTGGCCGAAGAGGTCAACACCGCGCCGATCCTGCGCATCAACCGTGAGTATTGGGTCGCGCGCTTCGACAGGCTGGCCCCGCCGCCGGCCGAATGCCGCTCCTTCTTCGTGGCGAGGGTCGATCTCAAGCAGGGCTATATCGGCGGGCGTATCGAGGCCATCTATCTGCACAGCGTCGACGCCATGCTGATCGCCGAGCTGAATCATCTGCCGACGGTCAATGGCTACGCGACCTTCCAGCCGCGCGATTATGCGCTGTTCCTGACCGAGGAACCGGATTACCTGAAGCGGATCAAGGCCTATCGGGACCGGCAAAAGCTGACCGGCTTCTGCGCCGTCGACCTGCCCACCATGACCTGGGCCGGCCCGGAAGAGGTCGAGCGCCAGTTGGCCGATCCCGATCATATGTGGGAGCCGCCTCAGCCCAAGGCGGACTGAGCCGTCAGTTCCTCCAGATCCAGCGCGCGCTCGAGATCGTGCAGCGTGCGCTCGTCGATCTCGCCGGCGCGGTGCAGGCGGATCAACTCGGCGCGGCCGGCGGCGATCGCTTCCAGAATCAGGCCGAAATGGGCCTGGACGCGGGGCGCGTAACTGGCCTCGTTGCCGGCGTAATCGGCATGAATCCTGGCCATGCGCTGATATCGCTCCAGCAGCTGCGGATGGATCAGCTTGCCGTCCTCGTCGTAAGCGCGGCTTTCGACCAGCGCCGCCTGCGCCTTGGCCATCGCCGCCTCGGCCTGGCTGGCGGTCAGGCGCACGCGCTCGGTCTCCGGTTCGACCAGCCTGGCCTTGGCGATCACGGCACCCAGGGTGGTGCCCTGCAGCAGCACCGGAATCAGGATCACGGCGAAGGCCGTCACCAGCATGAAATCGCGGCCGGGAAAGCCATCCGGCACGCTGAGCGCCACGGCCAGCGTCACCACGCCGCGCATCCCCGCCCAGCCCAGGACGATATTGCACCCGGCCCCCAGCGGCTTGAAGTGGCGGCACAGGCCCACCGCCTTCAAGGCCGCGATGATCAGGTCCGAGCCGAACACCCAGACGAAGCGGGCCGCGGTCAGCACCGCCAGGATCACCAGCACCGGCACCGCCATCTCGTCCAGCACCACGCCGAGGCCGCCGACGCGCTCGATCACCCCGCGCAGGGTGGAACCGATCAGCATGAAGACGGTCGCCTCCATCATGAAGATCATCACGGTCCAGAAAGAGGTGCCGCGCAGGCGCACCGAGGCCTGGAAGATCACATGCTGATACCAGCCGCAGATCAGGCCGGCGGTCACCGTGGCGATGACGCCCGAGACATGGATCGCCTCGCCCAGCATATAGGCGGACCAGGGCAGCAGGACCGAGGCGGCGATCATCAGATATTCGTCGCCCAGGCGGCGCACCAGCACCACCCACGACGCGGCGATCGCGACCCCGACCAGCGCCCCGCCCAAAGCCAGCACGACGAAGCTTTCCAGCGCCTCCATCGAGCTGAAGCCGCCGGTGACCCCGGCCGCGATGGCGAAGCGGAACAGCACCAGCCCGGTGGCGTCGTTGAGCAGGCTTTCCCCTTCCAGCAGGATCTGCAGGCGGCTCGGCAGCCGCACGGTCTGCAGCACGGCACGCACGGCGATCGCATCGGGCGGCGAAACGATGGCGCCCAGCGCCGCGCAGGCGGCCCAGGGCAGCGACGGGATCAGCATATGCGCGGCCACCGCCACGGCCAGCGTGGTGAACAGCACGGCGCCGATCGCCAGCGAGGCGATGCCGATCATATGGCGCTTGAGATGGGCCAGCGCGATGAACCAGGCGCCGTCCATCAGCAGCGGCGGCAGGAAGATCACCAGAACCAGTTCGGGGTCCAGTTCGATGCGCGGCAGGCCCGGCACGAAAGCCAGCACCGCGCCGCCGGTCAACAAGGCGATCGACGGCGGCAGGCGGAGCCGGCGCGCGGCGTAATGCAGGGCGATGATCGCCAGCATCATGCCGATGATCAGCTCGAACAATTGCATCGAATCCATCGATCCCCCGGGCGGACAAAATCACCCTGAGACTATAACGCCGCCTTTGTCCGTTTCATCGCCATTGTATGACCGTTTAGGCGATCCCCGAGCCGATCCCCCGATTACATCGCTTTCCGCGAGGCTCTGGCGAAGCGTTAATGCGGCGCGTGCATCCGATCGAATTGCGCCATTTTCTCGTGCAATTCGGCCATATGGCGGCGATAGAGAGCAACCAGGGTATTGAAGAGATACAGCATGTCCACCTCCCTTCGAGGGGTGACGATGCTTGATTGTACGCCAAGTTTTGTTGCTATTTTATGACCGAAATTAACTATTTCGGCTGCGTTTCCAGCGTTCCACCCGGTCGCGGATGTAGGAATCATAGTCGTCGCTGGTCACGAGGTGGGGCACGGCGTGGTGCGTCGCCCCCTCCGCGTCGCGGACCGGAAGCGCGGCGACCATCTCGGCATGTACCTGCTGCAGATGGGTCGGAATGGTCCGCGGCAAGGGCGAAACCGGCGCCGATGGCGGCGTGACGCCGGCCAGGGGATCGTCGGTGCGCGGCGTCGACAGGGTGATCACCGGCCAGAGATCCGGTGCCGCGGCATCGCGGGCGGTCAGGGCCGGGACAGTCCAGCGCGTCTCGATCGCCTTCAGAATCGCGGTATGGTCGAGCGGAGTCCCATTGGCCGGAACGCGGAACACGGTGCCGGCGGCGATCAGCGGCGATATCAGCACTGTCGGAACACGCGGCCCGAAGCGCTTGAAATCGAAGCCGAATTCGCCCGCCGTGGAATCCGGCGGCGTCGCAGTCCAGGGCGGCGCGACATGGTCGTAGCAGCCGCCATGTTCGTCATAGGTGATGACCAGCAGCGATTTCTGCCACAGCGGGCTGGTCCGCATCGCCTGATAGACGGCATAGATCAGACGCTCGCCCGCCGAAACGTCGGACACCGGATGCTGGTCGTTCTGGCCCGTCCCCGACCAACCCGGCTCCAGAAAGGTGAAGGCCGGCAGAGTGCCGGCGGCGGCGGATGACTGGAAATCGCTGAACAGGCCGAAATTGGCGTCGGGCGCCGACAATGTGTCGGGGAAATCCTGGCGGGTCAGCGGCGGATTGACATAGCCATGCACCCGCCAGCTCACCCCGGCCTTGGTCAGGGCGCCGAAGATGCTGGGCACGGTGTAGGATTTGGTGTTGTCGTCCATATGGCCCTGCGACGTGCCGGCCAGGGCGAAGGCCCGGTTGGGCAGCGTTTCGGTGGGGACCGAGCCGAACCACAGGTCGCAGACCGCATAGCCCTTGGCCAGGCCCGACAGCACCGGCAGCATGTCCGGCGAGAAGCAGCCCATGATCTCGGACGCCTGGGTGCCGGGCACCACTTCCTTGGGGCGTTCCTTGGGCTCCCAGCTCAGCGTATAGGCGAAATCGGTGACGAAGCCGGTATTGGACACCGAGGGCTCCGACGCGGGCGGCGTATTGCTGCCGAACAGCTGGGAATTGGTCGCCTTGTAGCCCTCGCCCGGATCGGCGCCCGGCATGAAATAGGCGTTGGGCGTCTGCGCCGTGATCGGAAAGACCGGCACCGCCCGGCCCGACGAATCGGGATTGGACTCGGTGCCGGCAAGGCCTTCGAAGGCATGCCCGAGCGGAGATCTGTTGCCCGCGTCGTGGTACAGATACCCCAGCATATGGTCGAAGGAGCGGTTCTCCAGCATCAGGACGACGATATGGTCGACGGTCTGAGTCATCGCGCCTCCGGGACGTGGTTTCGTCCGGATTATAGGAAGTCCGCCCTCCTGGTTGTCATGACATAAAAAAGACCGCGGTCACTTGCCCGGCTGCGACAGGATGTAGCAGGCCTTCACCGTCCCCGGCAGGGGGTCGCCGAAGGTCGCGTTGTTGCAATCGATGCCGCCCTCGGCGGTTTTGGTGTTGAATTTTTGCCCGGCGCCGTAAACGACCGTCCGCACACCGAAAAAGGCGCAGCGCCCGCCTTCGGCGGCGCAATGGTTCAGGCTGGGCGCCGCGGCGGCCGGCGCTTGCGGGATCTGGGGCATTTGCGGCAGCTGCTGGGCCTGCGCCCCCGACAGCAGACCATATCCCAGTGCGAGCGCGAAACATCCCCGAGAGAAAAAATTCATATCGTTCTCCTTCAATGACTGAAAACCCTCTCCCCTCGTCCGAGTAAATTACAAAATATCCATTCCTGAAATACCCAGTCCCCGGGATGGTTAAGCCAATATTGAGGCAATATTTTAGGCGAACTCAGTGGCGCACAGCTCCATCTTCACTGATAACAGGAGACTTCTATGCCAGTTCGCTTTCAAGCCGGGGGCGCGTACCGCTCCGATATCGCCAGTTTACGCGACCAGATCCGTGCCAACGGCACCAACCCGAACCTGGCGGTGGTGCCGCTGCGCCACCCCGGGGCTCCGGCAGTGCAGAACCTGTCGATGCACATCAACCTGGCCTATCAGGCCAACGGCAATCTGGCGCTGGTCAACGGTTCGCTTTACGCCGTCGCCTTCACCAATCCCAACGGCACTTGGCATTTCACTGTCGGCGCCATCGGCGTCGCCTTGCCGGGCGCCCCCTTCCCCGGCGGCAATACCGGCAGCTATGCCAATCTCGGATATCCCGCCGGCCCCCTGCCCGCGATCTCCATCGCCAACCTGGCGCAGGCCCTGCAGGATGTGAACGCATATGCCGGCGGGCCGCTGCCGGCCGGCCACGTGGTATTGGACGGCATGACCCGGCTCATCGTCGCGGTCAATGAAGCGATTCGCCTGAACAGCGTCGAAACGGGGATCGACGATATTCTGAACAACCGTCCGGTGCCCGCCCCCAATTGGTGGAACGAGGTCCATAGCTGGAACGGGCATTCCCTCGGCGGCTGACGCCGCGGCGTGGCGAATGCCGCGCGGGGAAATCGATCGTCGGCTCTGGGCAGACGGGCGGATCGGCTGTTAGATTGCCGGTCCGTCCTGTCCAACCCGAAGGCCATCCGTGCTTCCTCGCGACCTGCCCTCCACCAGCGCCGTCCTGACCGATCCCGCCGCCCTGCCCGTGCTCGATCGGCATGGCCGGAACGCGGTGACCGAGGCGGTGCGCGCCGTGCTCGCCGATCTGCGTACCCGGCTCGTCGCGGGCGGACAATCGCTCGAAGCGGCGACGGCGCGGGACGTCTTGGCTCTGGCCGCCGGAAAGCTCGAAGCATCCGGCCGGTCCTCGCTCGCCCCGCTGTTCAACCTGACCGGCACGGTGCTGCACACCAATCTCGGCCGCGCTTTGCTGGCCGAAGACGCCATCGCCGCCGCCACCGGCGCCATGGCCAATCCGGTGGCGCTGGAATATGACGTCGAGGCGGGCGGTCGGGGCGAGCGCGACGACCATGTGCGCGGCCTGCTGCTGGAGCTGACCGGCGCCGAAGACGCGACCGTGGTTAACAACAATGCCGCCGCCGTGCTGCTGGCGCTCAACACCCTGGCCAAGGATCGCGGCGCCATCGTCTCGCGCGGCGAGCTGATCGAGATCGGCGGCGCCTTCCGCATGCCCGACATCATGGCCCAGGCCGGCGCCCGCCTGGTCGAGATCGGCACCACCAACCGCACCCATGCCAAGGATTACCGGGCCGCGCTCGGTGCCGATATCGGCGTGATCCTCAAGGTCCATACCTCGAATTACCGCATCCAGGGCTTCACCGCCGAGGTCGAGGCGCCGGAACTGGCCGGGATCGCCAAGGATGCCGGCGTCCCGCTGCTCAATGATCTCGGCTCGGGCAGCCTGGTCGATCTGTCGCGCTACGGCCTGAAGCGCGAACCGACCGTTCGGGAAGCGGTGGCCGAGGGTGCCGACCTCGTCACCTTCTCGGGCGACAAGCTGCTGGGCGGGCCGCAGGCCGGCTTCATCGTCGGACGGCGCGACCTGATCGCCGCGATCAACCGCAATCCGATGAAGCGGGCCCTGCGCGTCGACAAGATCCGCCTGGCCGCCATCGAGGCGACGCTGAAGCTCTATCGCGATCCCGACCGTCTGGCGCAGCGCCTGCCCACCCTGGCGATGCTGGCCCGTCCGCTAGCCGAGATCGAAGCCCAGGCGGCGCGGCTGGCGCCCGTGTTGGCCAAGGCGGTGGGTAGCGCGTTCACCGTCTCGGTCTGCGCCTGCCAAAGCCAGATCGGCTCCGGCGCCCTGCCGCTGGATACTCTGCGTTCCGCCGGATTGGCGGTGTCGGGCAGCGGGCTCAACGATCTCGCCGCCGCGCTGCGCCGTCTGCCCCGCCCGGTGATCGGCCGCATAGAAGAGGGCCGCCTGCTGCTCGATCTGCGCTGCCTGCGCGACGAGGCGGGCTTTATCGCCACCCTGGAAACCCTCTCGTGATCATCGGCACCGCCGGTCATATCGACCATGGCAAGACCGCCCTCGTCCGCGCCCTGACCGGCATCGACGGCGACCGCCTCAAGGAAGAGAAGGCGCGCGGCATCACCATCGAACTGGGCTTCGCCTATCTGCCGCTGCCGGACGGGCCGACCATCGGTTTCGTCGACGTGCCGGGCCATGAGCGCTTCGTCCACACCATGGTGGCCGGCGCCGCCGGCATCGATTTCGCCCTGTTGCTGGTCGCCGCCGATGACGGGGTGATGCCGCAGACCAGGGAGCATCTCGCCATCATCGATTTGCTGGGCCTGTCGCGCGGGCTGGTGGTGATCAGCAAGAGCGACCTTGCAACGCCCGACCGCCTTGCCGGCCTGCGCGCCGAAATCGCCGCTTTGCTGGCCGGCACCAGCCTGGAAGGGACCGATATCCTGGCGGTCTCCACCCGCTCGGGCGAAGGCGTCGCCGAGCTGAAGGAGCGCCTGAGCGACGCGGCGCGCGACTTCGCCACGGTCCGCGAGGCCGAGCGCGCGATGGGCTTCCGCCTGTCGGTGGACCGGGTCTTCACTTTGTCCGGCGTCGGTGTGGTGGTGACCGGCACGGTGCTGTCGGGCACGGTGAGGATCGGCGATGAGGTGGTCATAAGCCCCACAGGCCTGGCCGCGCGCGTCCGTTCGCTGCACGCCCAGAATGCCCAGGCCGGCGAAGGCAAGGCCGGCGACCGCTGCTCGCTCAATCTGGCCGGACCGGATGTCACCAAGGACGCCATCCATCGCGGCGACATGGTGCTGGCCCCCGAGCTGCACGCCCCGACCAGCCGGATCGAGGCGTCTCTGCGCCTGACCGGTCCGTTGAAAGGGCTGAAGCAATGGTTCCCGGTGCGGCTGCATCACGCCGCTTCGGATGTCGGGGCGCGGCTGGTGCTGCTGTCCGACGAGGGCGGCTCGGACGTGCAGATGGTGCTCGACCGTCCGATCGCCGCCGCCGCGGGCGACCGCTTCGTCATCCGCGACAGCTCGGCGCAGCATACTTTGGGCGGCGGCCGTTTCCTCGATTTGCGTCCGCCGGAACGCAAGCGCCGCACGCCGGAGCGCGCCGCCGTCCGCGCCGCCCTCGCCTTGTCCGACCCCGCCGCCGCGCTGACCGCGCTGCTCGACGTGCCGCCTTACGGCGTCGACCTCGCCGCGTTCCTGCGCGACCGCGCTTTGCCGGCGGCGGCACTCGACGCGCTGGAGCTCGTCAGGCTCGACCGCTTCGCTTTCTCGCCCAAGCGCTGGGAAGAGTTCCTGGCCGGCATGGCCGCCGTTCTGGCCGGGCATCACGAGGAGCATCCCGACCAGCAGGGACAGGGCCGCGAGAGACTGCGCCTGTCGATCCAGCCCCGCCTGCCCGCGGCCCTTTTCGCCCTGGCGGTGCAGCGCGCCATTACCGAGGGCAGGCTGGCGGCGGAAGGCTCGTTCCTGCGCCTGCCCGGCCACAAGGCGCGCATCACCGAAGCGGACGAGCAGGCCTGGAAGGAATTCGCGCCGCTATTGGATGGCGCGGTTCGGTTCCGTCCGCCCCGGGTGCGCGACATCGCCGGCGAGACCGCCTACGCCGAAACCGAGGTGCGCCGTATCCTCAAGGTGGCCGGACGCATGGGCTGGGTCGATCAGGTCGCCCATGATCATTTCTTCCTGCGGACCACCGTAAAGGAGATGGTCACCATCGCCGCTCAATTCGACGATTGGTTCGCCGCCGCGCAATTCCGCGACCGGCTGGAAGCCGGCGGCGGGGAGGTCGGCCGCAAAGTCGCGATCCAGATCCTCGACTTCTTCGACCGCCACGGAATCACCGTGCGGCGCGGCGATGCCAGGCGCATCGATCCGCGCCGGCTGGACATGTTCGGCTGAGCATGGTTTTCTCACGCACTCTTTGGAAGGGAATCGTCTCCGGTGGGGCGTGCGGACTTCAAATCCGTGTGAGGCGGCTGGACCGTCTCGGGTGGGTTCGACTCCCGCTCCCTTCCGCCAGAGTTCTCTTCGCAGTGGCGCTGATCGCCTGCGGTCAGCCGGCCTGGTCCGCGGGCGAGCCGGTCACCATTCTCAAAGACAGCTCGTTCGATTTTTACGATTACGACGACCTGTTCGACCTGCTGGTCCGCAATGGCGCGCCTCTCGTCCTCGACACGGTTCCGTCGGGGCGGATCACCCACGACCTCGCCAGTCCGCGCCCGCTTTGCGCCTTCATCACCTCGCGCAAGGTTCCCGGACGGGAGAATTTCCACTGGATCGCCGAAACGCTGCGCTACGATGTCGTGGTCGCCAGTCCCGACCCCGCCGCGCCGCCGCCGCGCCCCGGCGATCTGGTCGCCGTCTATAATCTCCGCAGCCTGCTCGATCAGACCGCCAATTTCGGCTTCGAGGCGCTGGTGATCACGTCCTACAGCCAGTTTTCCAGTGTCATGGCGTCGCGCCGGACCCGATATATTCTCGACAGCGAGATCATGCTGAACAGCCTGCGTTTCAAATATGGGCTCCATCTGACCGACAAGACGGTATTGGCGCGCCAGGCATCGTGGCTATCCTGCAACGAGGCGGTCTCGGACGTCGACGCCGCCAGGATTTCCCGGGCCTGGAAACGCGGCCTGGAAAGCGGGCGCATCCGCGCTCTCTACAAGGCGCGCGCCCTCGAGCGCTTCTTTCCCCCGGACAGCGCCCCGTAAAACCTCAGAGCCTGACCCGAAACCCGCCCCAGCGCCGCATCTGCGTCGTTGCTGCGCTGCTCGCCGCGCTCGCAAGTCTCGCTTGGCATCTTAGGCTGCCGCCACGCTGTGTCGGCTGGCTTCGCCACCGCCCTCGATCCTCACGTAGCGCTGCTACGCTCCGGTTTTGCGCTGCTCGCGCCTGGCATCTACGGCACTGGTCCGAGTTTCGGGT
>JAJPHO010000121.1 GCA_021325215.1 Alphaproteobacteria bacterium | reverse complement strand
TCAACGCAATCCGCTAGTTTTTCCGGGCCGCAAGGCGGCCCCGCGCTGCCGACAGCGTCGATCACACAACAGGGATAGCTTGGCGCGGTAGCCCAGCGGCTGGAAGCCGCGCCCGGCGCCTGAGGGGCATTTAACCACCTCTGTTCCCGGTCAGTTGGTTGCCCATTTCGCGGACGTTGCGGACCAGTAAATTGAGCAGGCCGCGGATGAAGGGGTCGGCCTTCTTGAGTTTGTTCTCGAGCATCGTCTCGGAAATGATGATCACCGCCGTGGAGCCGACGGCCTTGGCCTGAGCCATGCGCGGCTTGTCGTCGACCAGGGCCATTTCGCCGAAAATACCGCCCTGGGGGATATACCCCAGTACCCGGTCGGTGCCGTCATCCAGCTTCTTGCTGATCTCGACCCGGCCCGATTCGACCAGGAAGGCACAACGCCGTCCGACTTCGCCTTCCTTGAAGATGATTTCACCTTCGGAATAGACGCGGCGATCAAGCACTTCTGGTGTGGACATGATGATCTCCCTCCGGAAGGTTGAGTCACAGCTATCATGGATGCTACTCTCCCGGCAATCACTTGATGTTCCTGTCTTCTTTGGGATTTTCATGCCGTCGCAAATCACTGCAGGAAGAGCCGCCGCGTCTCTGGTCCTCAAGGTCCTGCGCGGCGTGCTGGGCGGCCTCGCCAAGGACGGCAAGGTCTCCCTCGCCGACATCGACCGAGCCATCGCGCTGATCGAGCGCGGCACCGTCGAACTCGACCGCGCCTATGACGCGACCCATACGCGCTCGGTCGACGCCGCCGAGCAGTCTCTGCTGGCCATCGCCTCCGCCGAAATCGAGGAAGAGAAGGAAGCCAAAAGCGAAGCTGGGGGCAAAGAATCCAAGCAACAGGCTGGCGCCGGTGGCGGCGGCAATGTCGGCGGCAATGTCGGCGGCGGCCGCTTCGGCATGCGCTCGGACCCGGTGCACCGCATCCTGGCCCTGCCGCTGGAAAAGATGTTCTACGCCAAGCCGCCGACCTTCGAGCGCAAATGGCTGTCGGCCTATTTCGCCACCTGCCGCCATCTGATCGGCCCGCGCTTCATCTCCTACGACGCGGAATGCAAGGCGATCATCCAGTCGATGCTGAACATGCACGGCCAGAAGCTGAACTGGGATATCGTCTATGTCGAGCCGCGGACGATCGCCTTGATGCGCCGCACCTTCGGCGACATGACCGCCAAGATGAACGACGTCAAAGGCACCGAAGCCTGGTTCGACCGCATGAACCAGCCGGCCGCCGACGGCACGCGCCCGACCACGCAGCAGCTGGCCGAGGCGCGCGAGATCATCCTAGCTTTCTTCCAGAACCTGCCACCCGCCGCCTAAGGCCTTGAACAGGCCGACCACCGCCTGGGCGTGGGCCAGCCGCGCCTGGGCCAGTTCGTCCTGGGCCTGGAACAAGGTGCGCTGGGTATTGAGCACGGTCAGGATATCGATCGTGCCGTTGTAAAGCTGGGCCTGGGCGATATCGAAAGCGCGCTGGGCGGTGCTGACCACCACCTTATCGGCTTCTTCGCGGCGGTCCTCCTGCTCGACGGCGGCCAGCGCGTCCTCGACGTCGGCGAAAGCGGAGACCACCGCCTTGCGGTAGGTCGCGACCTGTTCGTCATACTGGCCCTCGGCCAATTGCTTGCCGCCCTCCAGCGCGCCGCCGTGGAAGATCGGCTGCGAGGCGCCGGCGATCACGCTGTAGAACACGCCGGCCGGCTTGAACAGATCCGACAGGGTCGAACTGGCGCTGCCGCCCTGGGCGGTCAGGTTGATGGTCGGGAAGAAGGCCGCGGTGGCGGCCTTCACAGTCTGATTGGCCGATTGCAGCTTGGCCTCGGCCGACTGCACGTCGGGCCGGCGCTGCAGCAGGCCGGAAGGCAGGCCCGGAGCGACCCCCGGCAGCCTGACCGAATTGAGATTGCCGGCCGGCGACGCGACACCCTCGGGATTGACCCCGACCAGCACCGCCAGCGCATCGCGCGCCTGGCGCTGCTGCTCGATCAGCGGCGGCAGGACGGCGCGCTGGGTGGCCACCACATTCTCCTGCTGGGCGACGTCGAGCGCCGAGGCGGTGCCGACCTCCAGCCGGGCCTTGAAAGCGTCGAGTACATCCTCGGACGCCTTGAGATTGTTCTGCGCCAGCTCGATCCGCTCGTTCAGCGACAACAGCGAGAAATAGGAATTGGCCACCGCCGATTGCAGGGTCAGCTCGGCGGTTTCACGGTCGAAAGCGCTGGCGGCGGCGGTCAGGCGGGCGGCCTCGGCCTGGTCGCGCAGCTGCCCCCAGAAATCGAGCTCGTAGCTGGCGCTGAGGCTGCCGCTGAACTGCTTGGTGCCGGCCGGCGTGCTGGGCGGCTGGCGCAGGCGCTCGGCCTGCAGGCCGGCATCGACCTGCGGCAGCAAAGGCGCGCCGGCGATGGCGGCCTGGGCGTTAGCCTGCTTGAGACGGGCGACGGCGATGGCGAGGTCGAAATTGCCGTCATGGGCGGCCTGCATCAAACGGTCGAGCTCGGCGGCATGGAAATCCCGCCACCAGGTCAGGCCCGGCCATTCGTCGCGGCCTTGCGCGCCACTCCATGTGGGCGGCGTGTCGGTCTTCGGCCGTTCATAGTCCGGACCAACGCTGCAGCCGGCCAGAAACCCGGCCATAACGATACCGAAGAACAATCCCCGCTTGTATTTCACGCCCCGCAACCCTCAGCTAACGCTCGCAATTGAACGAGCGCTTGAAGATAATGCGCCCGTCCAAGAATCGATACCGGATTTCCTTTATGAACCGAAACGTCCTGCTTCCTGTCTTCCTGCTCCTGGCCGGAGCCGCCAGCGCCGCCGATTCACCGGCGCGGCCCGCCGTGCCGGTGACGGTGGGGAAAGCGGTCAAGCGCGACCTGCAGACCTATCTCGAAGGGCTGGGCACGGTGCAGGCCTTCAATACGGTGACGATCCGCCCGCAGGTCGACGGCCAGCTGGTCAAGCTGGCGGTGAAGGAAGGCCAGACGGTTCATGTCGGCGACCTGCTGTTCCAGATCGATGCGCGCCCCTATCAGGCCGCTTATGACCAGGCCGTGGCCAAGAAAGCTCAGGACCAGGCGCAGCTGGCCAATGCGAAACTGGACCTCGACCGCTACACCAGGCTGTCGGACAAGAATTACATCGCCCATCAGCAGCTCGATGCGACGCAGGCCCAGGTCAATCAGCTGGAGGCCGCCGTCAAGGGCGACCAGGCCGCGATCGACGCCGCCCGCGTCAATCTCGATTACTGCTCGATCCGTTCGCCCATCGAAGGCCGGGTCGGCATCCGTTCGATCGATGTCGGCAATGTGGTGCACGCCGCCGACACCGCCGGGCTGGTGGTGATCACCCAGCTGCAGCCGATCCATTTGCTGTTCACCCTGAACGAGGACAGCCTGCAGGCCATCCTCAAGGCCGAGCGCGGCACTTCGGCGCCGGTCTCGGCCATCAGCCGGGACGGGACCAGGCATCTCGATGACGGCGTGCTGGACCTGGTCGACAATCAGGTCGACCAGACCACCGGCATGGTCCGCCTGCGCGCCACCCTGCCCAACAAGCAAAACCTTCTGTGGCCGGGTCAGTTCGTCAATGCGCGCATGACCCTCGACAAGCTGGCCGGCGTGCTGACCATTCCGGTCGAGGCGATCCAGCGCGGCACCGAGGGACGCTCGGTCTTCGTGGTGAAGAGCGACAACACCGTCGAGCAGCGCCCGATCCAGATCGGCACCGTCAGCGAAGGCGTCGCCGTGGTGACCAAGGGCGTCAATGACGGCGAAACGGTGGTGACCAGCGGCCAATACCGCCTGGAGACCGGCAGCAAGGTCGAAATCCGCAGCACCCCGATCACCAACGGGCCGGTGACCAACGGATGAATATTTCCAAGACCTTCATCGAACGGCCGATCGCCACTACCCTGCTGATGGCGGCAATCCTGCTGGCCGGCATGGTGGCCTTCCCGCTGCTGCCGGTCGCCAAGCTGCCGCAGGTGGACTTTCCCACCATCCAGGTCAGCGCCAGCCTGCCCGGCGCCGATCCGCAAACCATGGCCTCGTCGGTGACGACGCCGCTGGAGCGCCAGTTCTCGCAGATCCCCGGCGTTTCGCAGATGCTGTCCTCGTCGTCCCTGGGCGGCACCAACATCATCCTGCAATTCGACCTCGACCGGAACATCGACGCCGCCGCCCAGGATGTGCAGACCGCCATCAATGCGGCGTCGGGGCAGTTGCCGAAGGACCTGCCCAACGCGCCGACCTACCGCAAGATCAATCCCGCCGATGCGCCGATCCTGCTGCTGCAGGTCGTGTCCGACACGCTGCCGGTGACCACCGTCGACAATTTCGCCGACGCCGTGGTGTCGCAGCAGATCAGCCGCCTGCCCGGCGTCGGTCTTGTCACCATCGGCGGCGAGCGCAAGCCTTCGATCCGTATCCAGGTCGATCCGGCCAAGCTCGCCAACATGAATCTCGGGCTGGAGGATGTGCGCAACGCCGTCACCAACCTGACCGTCGACGCGCCCAAGGGCACGCTGGACGGCGATACCCGCAACTTCACCATCTATGCCAACGACCAGCTGCTCGACGCCGCGCCGTGGAACGATGCCATCGTCGCCTACCGCAACGGCGCCCCGGTGCGCATCCGCGATATCGGCCAGGCCATCGAGGGCCCGGAGAACACCAAGTCGATCGCCTGGATGAACGGCAAGGAAGGCATCCTGCTGGTGGTGTTCAAGCAGCCGGGCGCCAACGTCATCGAGACGGTCGACAGCATCAAGGCCAATCTGCCGGTGCTGCGCGCCTCGATGCCGCCGGGGGTCAAGGTCGACATTCTCGACGACCGCACCAAGACCATCCGCGCCTCGGTCAACGACGTCGAATTCACCCTGATCCTGACCATCTTCCTGGTGGTCATGGTGATCTTCCTGTTCCTGCGCAATCTGTGGGCGACGGTGATCCCCGGCATCACCGTGCCGCTGGCGCTGTTCGGCACCTTCGGGCTGATGTATCTGGCCGGCTATTCGCTGGACAATCTCTCGCTGATGGCGCTGACCATCGCGGTGGGCTTCGTCGTCGACGACGCCATCGTGATGCTGGAGAACATCTACCGCCATCTCGAAGAGGGCCTGTCGCCGTTCCAGGCGGCGCTGAAGGGCGCCGCCGAAGTCGGCTTCACCATCGTGTCGATCAGCATCAGCCTGGTCGCCGTGTTCATCCCGATCCTGCTGATGGGCGGGGTGATCGGCCGCCTGATGCGCGAATTCGCCATGACGGTGACGATGACCATTTTCGTCTCGCTGGTGGTGTCGCTGACGCTCACGCCCATGATGTGCTCGCGCGTGCTGCGCGACGAGCATGCGGCGGCGCACGGCAAGGCCTATATGGCGTTCGAGCGCATGTTCGACGCGCTGCTGAACGGATATCGCAGCATGCTGGACCGCGTGCTGCGGCATCAGCGCCTGACCCTGCTGTCGTTCCTGGTCACGCTGGCGATCACGGTGTTCCTCTATATCGTGATCCCCAAGGGCTTCTTCCCCCAGCAGGATACCGGCATGCTCTACGGCCAGGCCGAGACCTCGCAGGACAGCTCCTACGCCGCGATGGTCGACCGGCAGATGCAGATCAACAAGATCCTGTCCGAGGACCCCGACATCGACAATTACTCGTCCTATGTCGGCGGCGGGCAATATAATGTGGCGCGCAGCTTCATCGGCCTGAAGCCCTGGAGCGAGCGCAAATTCAACGCCGATCAGATCATCGCCCGGCTCAATCAGAAGATGGCGTCGGTCAATGGCGTGCGCTTCTTCATGCAGTCGCGCCAGGACGTCAATCTGAACGCCCAGCTGGCCCGCACCCAATATCAGTTCACCCTGGAAGACGCCGATCTCGACGAGCTGAACCAGTGGGCGCCCAAGATGCTGGCCAAGATGAAGACGCTGCCGCAGCTGCGCGATCTCGCCTCGGACCAGCAGAATGCCGGCGCCACCGCGACGCTGACCATCGACCGCGACCAGGCCTCGCGCTTCGGCATCTCGCCGCAGCTGATCGACGACACGCTCTACGATGCCTTCGGCCAGCGCCAGATCACGCAGTACTTCACGCAGCTCAATTCCTATCACGTGGTGATGGAAGTGCTGCCCGACATGCAGAAAACGCCGTCGGATCTCGCCCGCATCTATGTGAAGTCGCCGCTGACCAGCCAGCAGGTGCCGCTGTCGGCCTTGACGCGCGCCTCGACCGATCCGGTCGGGCTATTGTCGGTCAACCATCAGGGCCAGTTTCCCGCCGTCACCCTGTCCTTCAACCTGGCCGACGGGGTCGCGCTGGGCGACGCGGTCGACGCCATCAACCAGGCGGCGCACGAAATGGCGCTGCCGGGCAGCATCGTCACCGCCTTCCAGGGCACGGCGCAGGCCTTCAAGGCTTCGTTGGCCACCATGCCCCTGCTGATCCTGGCCGCGCTGGTGGCGGTCTACATCATCCTCGGCGTGCTGTATGAGAGCTTCATCCACCCGCTGACCATCATCTCGACCCTGCCGTCGGCTGGCGCCGGCGCCCTGCTGTTCCTGATGGTGTTCCACGACGACATGTCGGTGATCGCGCTGATCGGCATCCTGCTGCTGATCGGCATCGTGAAGAAGAACGGCATCATGATGGTCGACTTCGCCATCGCCGCCCAGCGCGAGCGCGGCATGAGCGCGCACGACGCCATCCGGGAAGCCTGTCTGCTGCGCTTCCGCCCGATCATGATGACCACAATGGCGGCGATCCTCGGCGGCCTGCCGCTGATGCTGGGCTCCGGCGCCGGCTCCGAACTGCGCCAGCCGCTGGGCGTCTCGATGGTGGGCGGCCTGGTGGTCAGCCAGGCGCTGACGCTGTTCACCACCCCGGTGATCTATCTGTTCTTCGAACGGATCAGCGAAGGGAGGAAGACGAAGGTAAAGAAGAAGATACCCGGGATCGCGGAGTAATACCCGGCTGCTCGGTTGGGGCAAGCTTTTGAAGAGTATTGATCTGTGGACGACAATCAATGCGCCTTGTTGCTGACTCCGGCCTCGCCGAAGGTCGCCATACCGACATGACAGGCGACGGCAGCCTTGACCAGACCGATGGCGGCGGCAGCGCCCGACGCCTCGCCCAGGCGCATGTCGAGGTCGAGCAGCGGACGCTTTTCCAGTTTTTCCAGCAGCAACCGGTGCCCCGGTTCGGCCGAGACATGGCCGATCAGGCAATGATCCAAAGCATCGCGGCGGATCGCGTGCAGGACGGCGGCGGCCGCCGTGCAGACATAGCCGTCGAGGATCACCGGGATGCGCTTGAGACGCGCGCTGGTGACCGCGCCGACGATGGCGGCCAGTTCGCGGCCGCCTAAGGAGGCCAGCTTCTCCAGCGGGTCGTCGGTCGGATTGGCGGCGACGCCCTTGCGGACCACCTCGATCTTGCGCTTGAGCTGATCGTCGCCGACCCCGGTGCCTCGACCGGTCCAATCCTCGGCCTGGCCGCCGAACAAGGCCAGACACAAGGCGGCGGCGGAGGTGGTGTTGCCGATTCCCATTTCGCCGATGACGACCAGGTCGGCGCCCTCTTCCACCGCCTCGAAACCGATGGCGAAGGCGGCGAGGCAGTCATCCTCGCTCATCGCCGGGCCCCTGGTGAAATCCTCGGTCGGGCGGTCCAGTTCGATGTCGTCGACCGACAGATCGAGGCCGAAGGCGCGGCACAGCTGGTTGATGGCGGCGCCGCCATTCTGGAAATTGATCACCATCTGCTCGGTCACCGCGGCCGGATAAGCGGAGACGCCGAGCGCCGCCACGCCGTGATTGCCGGCGAAGACGCAGGCCTGCATCTGCTCGAGCTGCGGCGGGTGAACGCCCTGCCAGGCGCATAGATGGCGGGTGATTTCCTCGAGCCGGCCCAGCGAGCCGGCCGGCTTGGTCAGCTTCGGCTCACGCGCATCGCAGGCGGCGGCCGCGGCCTGGTCTTCGGCGCGAAAGCCGCTGATCAGCCGGTAGAGATCGGCGAAACTGTCCATGCGGCTCCCCTTTTGTTATTTGGCCTGTTCCAGCTTTCTCAGCCGTGTGACGTTCTGATTGTGGTCGGCCAGCGTCCTGGAAAAAGCGTGCCCGCCCGAGCCGTCGGCGACGAAATAGAGATCCTCGCTGGCCAACGGATGCAGCACCGCCTGGAGGCTGGCGCGGCCCGGATTGCAGATCGGGCCCGGCGGGAGCCCGTCCGAAGCGTAGGTGTTGTAGGGGCTCGGCGTCGAGAGCTCGGCATGGGTCAGCGGATGATCCAGCACGCCCAGACCATGGCTCAGCACATAGATCACGGTCGGGTCCGATTGCAGGCGCATATGCAGCCGCAGGCGGTTCTCGAACACGGCGGCAACGTGCGGGCGCTCGTCGGCGATGCCGGTTTCGCGTTCGACCACCGAGGCCATCACCAACGCCTCCTCCTTGGTCGCCAGCGGCACCGTGGGATCGCGTTTGGCCCAGGCTTCGTCCAGCGCCTCGGTCATGCCGCGCTGCATGCGGACGATCAGATCCTGGCGCTCCTGGCCATAGGTGTAGAAATAGGTCGAGGGCAGCAGGCTCCCCTCGGCGGGCGTGCCATCGAGCTTGCCGGCGGCGCCGTAAGCTTCGCGCAGGACGGTCTCGATCTGCTGCACCGTCAGGCCCTCGGCGACGGTCAGCTTGTGCACCACCACCTGGCCGCGGCGGATCATGTCGAGGATCTGAGCCAAAGAGGCATGCGCGGGAAATTCATATTCGCCGGCCTTGAGCGCCTGGCGGCCGGACAGCTTGACGATCACCGGCCATAAAACCGGCTGCCCGATCACCCCGGACTTGCCGAGCAGCGTGCCGATCCCCTCGGTGCCGGTGCCCTTGGGCAGGACGACGACGATGGAATCAGACGCCGGTCCGGGCGCCTGCAGCCAGGCATCGAAGGCGAATTTTCCCGCCGTCACCGCCGTGCCCAGGATAACGAGCACGGCGAATATCCCAATTCGGAAGTTCGACCTTCTTGGTTCAGACGACATTCGAACTTCCGAATTGATCAGGATATTCGCAAACTTACCACTACGGTGCGGCTTGGTGGATTTGAAGTTCCTAATGTCGTTTGTTCAAAGAACTTAGGAACTTCAAATCCGCCGCACCGTGGCGGAGAAGCCATTTCATCGGGAAATCAGACGCCGCGGAAGATCAGCGACGCGTTGGTCCCGCCGAAACCGAAGGAGTTGGAGAGGGCCACATTGACCTTTTTCTCCTTGGCCTTGTGCGGCACCAGATCGATGTCGCAGCCTTCG
The DNA here is from genome assembly GCA_021325215.1 of Alphaproteobacteria bacterium. Taxonomy (GTDB): domain Bacteria; phylum Pseudomonadota; class Alphaproteobacteria; order Rhodospirillales; family Magnetospirillaceae; genus JAJPHO01. The sequence goes on along the minus strand of JAJPHO010000121.1, from coordinate 455 downwards.
GACGGATTGTCGAGATTGAGGGTCGGCGGCACGATGCCGTGATTGATGGACTTGATCGAATAGATCGCCTCCACTGCGCCGGCCGCGCCCAGCAGATGGCCGATCGCCGACTTGGTCGACGACATGGACAGCTTGTAGGCGTGGTCGCCGAACAGGCGCTTGACGGCGCCCAGCTCGATCTCGTCACCCAGCGGCGTCGACGTGCCGTGGGCGTTGATGTAATCGATCGCTTCCAGCGGAACGCCGGCACGCTTGACGGCGGCCTTCATGGCGCGGAAAGCACCGCCGCCATCCTCGGCCGGAGCCGTGATGTGGTGGGCATCGCCCGACATGCCATAGCCGATGATCTCGGCATAGATGTGCGCGCCGCGCTTCTTGGCGTGCTCATATTCCTCGAGCACCACCACGCCGGCGCCTTCGCCCATGACGAAGCCGTCGCGATCCTTGTCCCACGG
>JAJPHO010000047.1 GCA_021325215.1 Alphaproteobacteria bacterium | reverse complement strand
TCGAGTCTGGGTCAGACCGCCTTTACTTCGATCTTCTTCTCGGCCGCCGCGGTTTTGCTTTTCGGCAGAGTGACCACCAGTACGCCTTTGGCGAAGTTGGCGGCGATCCGATCACGATCGACATTGTCGGGCAGCCGGAAGCTGCGCTCGAAGCAGCCATAGCTGCGTTCCGACAGATAGCGGCTTTTGTCCTTCTGCTCTTTCTCCTCGGACTTTTCGCCCTTGAGGATGAGCAGGTCTCCGGAAACGGACAGCGTCACGCTTTTCTCGTCGAGCCCGGGCAGTTCCGCTGAAACGGTATAGGTCTTGTCGTCCTCGGTGACGTCGATCGCCGGGAACAGAGCCGCATCCGTCCGGCCCCATAACGGGCTGATATCGATCAGGCGCCGCATCGCGGGGGTCCCGAATCCATTGTCGAAGCGGTGGAACAGCGAATCGACTTCGTTGCGGAAGGAGCCCCACAGGCCGGGCCAGGGCTCGGGAGAGGACGGGGTTTTGCTGATTTCGGTGGAGGTTTTGGTCATCTGCAATCTCCTGGGGTTATTTGGAGTTGCCGCTCCCCCTCGCGCGGTATCCCATTCATTCTGCGCCGTCCGGGACCGGAGGGATTTGATCCCGGTCAAATGGGACCTGTCCGATCCGCCTTAGGGTCAGGGCGCCGCAGGTGGGCGAGGCCTTCCGTCTCCGCCGGTTTCCTTCCGGCGTTATCGGGAGATGGAGCATGGGCTACTCGACAATGATGGTGCAGCTCGAAATCGGGCGTTCGAACGGCGGTGTCCTGGGCGTGACCCGCGACCTTGCGAAGCGCATGCATGCCCGTGTCGCCGGAGTGGCCGCGGCGCAGACGATTCAGATGGTGGTCGGCGACGGCTTCTATACCGAAGAGATCGTCCGGGAAGATGCGGCCTGGATAGAACAGCAGGGCAGGGCGGCCGAAGAGGAGTTCCGCAAGGCCATGGGCGGTCTCGATGCGGGGCTGGACTGGGACATGGTGATGACCGCCTATTCCCTGTCCGACCGGGTCGCCGGGCTGGCCGGTCCGGCCGATCTCGTGGTGGCGGGGCTCGTGCGGGACGATGACGAATCGATGGGTTCCTCGCGCCGCGTGGATGTCGAAGACTTGATCATGCAGACCGGGCGCCCGGTCCTGGCGGTTCCGCCCGGTATCGATCATTTCGATTTCGACTGTGCGCTCGTCGCCTGGAGGACCAGCCGGGAAGCGCGCCGGGCGGTCACCGACGCGCTGCCGCTGCTACGCCTGATGAACAGGGTGGTCATCGCGGAAATCACCGACAAGACGGGTCAGGCCAGGGCGCGGGATCATCTCGACAAGATGGCCGCCTGGCTCGGCAGGCAGGGCGTCGCGGCAATCCCGCGCGCAGCAATCGCGGCGGGTGACGATGCGGACGGGTTGCAGGCGCTGGCCGATGAGGAGGATGCCGAACTGATCGTTGCCGGAGCCTATGGCCATACCCGGTTTCGCGAGTGGGTGCTGGGCGGAGTTACCCGCCGTTTGTTGCGGGGCAGCGGCCGATGCCTGCTGCTGGCCCATTGAAAAGGGAATGAGCCAGCGCGGCACGGTCTTAGGGGGAAGGAGCGGGCGCGCCGCGCTGGTACCGCCTTTGGAGCGGTGCCCGTATTCTGGCCGCGTGCGCCGAGCGGCATATTGATGCGCGTCAAATCATCGCGGGGCCGGGCTTTTCGTCCAGCGCGGCAGGCGGCTTTCCAGGGCGATCCGGGCGGCGAGATGCTCCTGGACGTCGTGCAGGGTCAGCAGGCCGGCCAGGTCGCGTCCGTTCACGACCCATAATTTCCGGCCAGGTCCCTGCCGAAGATAATGCAGGGCGGTCAGTAGTCCGGTTTCGGGGGAAATGATTTCGCTGTCGGCCGGCCGCGCCATCAGATCGCGGATACGTGTGGTGCTGCGCGCCGAGGGGGCGGTCAGCGAGATGCGGTCGAGCGCGGCCACTCCGACAAGCTCTCCCCCTTCCGTGACCGGGTAGCTGTGATGGGGGTGCACATAGGCGACCTGCTCGGCGAATGCGGCCACGGAGAGAGACGGGGAAAGGCAGACGGGGGAGCTGTTCATGGCGACCGACACCGGGACGCCGGCCAGCAGCCAGCGCGTCGCGGTTTCCTCGCGGCAGGTTGACGCCGCGCCGCGCAGGAACAATCCGAGCAGCATGTCCCAGGCGCCCATGACCACGTCTCCGCCGATGATGTGATACAGGCCGAGGGCCATGAGGAAGATGCCGAACAGATTTCCGCCCGCGGCGGCGATGGAGGTCGCCACCATCAGATCGCCGCGCCAGGCCCACAGCAGGGCCCGGAACATCCTGCCGCCGTCGAGAGGGAAGGCCGGGATGAAATTGAACAAGGCCAGGGCGGCGTTGACGAAGACCAGATACCACAGCACCTCGATCAGGGCGTCCGGCGCGCCCGCCGCTTCGGCGCCGAATTCCAGGGCGAATATCAGGCCGGCAAGCATGAGGCTGGCGATCGGACCGGCGCCGGCGATGAGGAATTCGCTTCTCGGTCCCTCCGGTTCGCGGTCCATCTCGGCGACGCCGCCGAAAATGAACAGGGTGATGGCTTTGATCTCTATCCCGAAGCCGCGCGCCACAAGCGAGTGGGCCAGTTCGTGGCCGATGATCGATATGAACAGCCCGATGGTCGCCGCCACCGCCATCCACCAATAGACCGCCGCCGGCAGCTCCGGCGTCATCTCGGGAAAAATATCCCTGGCGAGGGTCCAGGCCACCAGGCCCGCGCACAAAAGCCAGGACGAATCGAGCAAAACGTCTATGCCGGCGACCTGAAACATCCTGATGCGACGCGCCATGCTGTCTCCTCCGGCCGATGCGGGCATTGTGGCGGAGGGAGGGGGCGGCGCTTTGATCCCGGTCAAACCGGATGTGACGCTTTTCAGACCGTTTTCCGTGTAACGCCTATGGCGTTTGCGGCAGGACTTAGCATAATTGCGGCCCTGCCGGCGGGTTTCGGAGATGTCGCCGAGAGCCTTTGTCCCTGGCAGGTTATGGAAGCATCGTCATGAATGTCGTGCGGTTGTTCGCGGTTCTCATCCTCCCGATCGTTCTGTTTCCTGCCTATGCGCAGTCGGCCGAATCGGTCGCGGCCGTGGTCAATGGCGACGTCATCACCCTGCACGACCTGGAACAGCGCACGAAGCTGGCTCTGCTGAGCTCCAACCTGTCGGATACGCCGGACATGGAGACCCGCGTTCAGTCCGCGCAGCTGCGCCGCCTGGTCGATGAGGACCTGAAGATCCAGGCGGCGACCAAGGAGAAGATCACCGTCTCGGCCGCCGATATCACCACGCAGATGGACGCCATCGGACAGCAGAACCACATGGCGTCGGGCGCCCTGATCAAGCTGCTGAACAGCAAGGGCATCGAGACCGCGACCCTGGTCCAGCAGATCCGCGGCGACATCTTCTGGGCCCGGTTCGTCCACCAGGTGCTGATCCGCCGTATCCATGTCAGCGAGGACGCCGTATCGACACGCCTCGAAGCCATCAAGGCCAATCTCGGCAAGCCGGAATATCACGCCGCCGAGATCTATCTCAGCCTCGACGGAGTGAAGGACGAAACCCAGGTGCGCGACCTGGCCCAGAAGCTGACCGATCAGATGCATCAGGGCGCGCCCTTCACCGCCATCGCCCAGCAATTCAACCAGGCCGGCGCCGCCGACGGCAATCTCGGCTGGGTGTCGGAAGGCATGTTGGATGACGAGCTGCTGGCGGCGCTGAGCACTCTGCAGGTGAATGGCGTGACGCCGCCGATCCGCAATACCGACGGCTATCACATCCTCACTCTGCTGGAGAAGCGCAAGGTCGGCGAGGGCATCGGCGGCGGCGCCGCCCTCGATATGCTGATCATCGATCTGAACAGCCTGGCCAGCGCCGGCCAGGCCGAGCGCGACATGCAGATGAAGCGTCTGAAGGAAACCCTGGCGCCGGCCAAGAGCTGCGACGATCTGACCGCGCTCAGCCAGCAGGTTCCCTCCGCCTCGCTCAACCGGGTGGAAAAGCTGCCCGAAGCCCAGCTGCCCACCGCGGTCGTCCCGCTGATCAAGAACCTCGAGCCCGGCCAGATCAGCGAGCCGATCGATACGCAGAAGGGGCGCCGCTTCTTCGCCGTCTGCGGACGCGGGGCCGGCAGCGGGAACAATCTTCCCTCCGCCGACGACATCCGCAAGCAGATGGAGGACGAGCAACTGGAGCTGGTGACCCGGCGTTATCTGATCGATCTGCACCGCGGCAACGTCGTCGACATTCGCCTGCAGGGCAGCTGACGCATAGGCCCATGGCCGAAATGCATGTGGTATCGGACGGTGTAAATCCCGATATGCGGATCAAGACCAAAAGGAGGAAACCTTGATCCAGCGTATTTCCGGCTATTTCACCCAGGTCGTGCACCGGTTCCTGCCCGATCCCCTGATCTTCGCGATTTTTCTCACCATCCTGACCTTTCTGCTCGCCTTCGGCCTGACGCCCAAGGCACCGGCCGATCTGGTGGCCCTGTGGGGAGCCGGTTTCTGGAACCTGCTGGCCTTCTCGATGCAGATGGCGATGATCCTGGTCACCGGCCACGCTCTGGCCAGCTCGCCGCCGGTGAAAAGGCTGCTGGTGGCGCTGGCCGGGCTGGCGAAGTCGCCCCAGCAGGCGGTCATGCTGGTCGCTTTCGTCGGCGGCGTCGCCTGCGCCATCAATTGGGGCTTCGGGCTGGTGCTGGGCGCCATGCTGTCGCGCGAGGTGGCGCGCCGGGTCAAAGGCGTCGATTACCGGCTGCTGGTGGCCTGCGCCTATATGGGTTTCCTGACCTGGCATGGCGGTCTGTCGGGGTCGGTCCCGCTGGTGGCGGCGACGCCCGGCAATCCGATGGAGAAGGCGATCGGACTGATCCCGGTTTCGCAGACCCTGTTCACCGGCTACAACATCGCCATCACCGTGGGCCTGATCGTCATGCTGCCGCTGCTGGCGCGCCAGATGACGCCGAAGCCTGAAGACGTGGTCGCGGTCGATCCGGCCTTGCTGGAGGAGCCGCCCTCTTTCGAACGCGTCCTGCCGCCCGGCGCGACGCCGGCCGAGCGGATGGAGGAGAGCCGCCTGCTGTCGCTGCTGGTGGCGCTCTGTTGCGCCGCTTATCTGGTGGTCCGCACGATCCAGAGCGGCTTCAACCTCGACATCAACACCGTCAATCTGGTGTTCCTGGCGGCCGGCATCGTGCTGCACAAGACGCCGATGGCCTATGCCCGCGCCGTAGCCGCCGCCGCCAAGGGCACCGCGGGCATCCTGATCCAGTTCCCGTTCTATGCCGGCATCCAGGCGGTGATGGACCATTCCGGCCTGGCCGGCGTGATCACCAGATGGTTCGTCGACATCGCCAACGTCCACACCTTCCCGCTATTGGCCTTCCTCAGCTCCGGCCTGATCAATTTCGCCGTGCCGAGCGGCGGCGGCCATTGGGTGGTGCAGGGCCCGTTCGTCATGCCGGCGGCCCAGGCGCTGGGCGCCGACATGGGCAAGGCGGCGATGGCGATCGCCTATGGCGAGGCCTGGACCAACATGGCCCAGCCCTTCTGGGCGCTGCCGGCCCTGGCCATCGCCGGGCTCGGCGTGCGCGACATCATGGGCTATTGCGTCACCGCGCTGCTGTTCTCCGGCGTGGTGTTCGTCGGCGGGATGTATCTGTTCTGATCAAACCGTCCAGCCGCCGCCCAGGGCGCGATAGGACCCGACCGCCGCCCGCGCCGCATCGGCGCGGGTCTGGGCCAGCGCGTCCTGGGCGGCGAGCAGCTGGCGGTCGGCGTCCAGCACGTCGGTCAGGGGAATGACGCCGCGCTCATAGGCGGCTTGCGACGCGTCGCGGGCGCGGGTCAGCGCGGCGACTTCGCGGGTCAGTTCCTGGCCGTGGGTCTCCGTCTGGACCAGGGTGGTGAAGGCATTCTCGACGTCTTCGGTGGCGCGCAGCACCGACAGGCGGTATTGCGCCAGGGCTTCGGCCTCGGCGCCCTTGGCCTGTTCCACCTCTGCATCGACCTTGCCGAAATCGAACAGGCGCCAGCGCAGCCCGGCGGCGGCCTGCGGCTGGAACGAGGCGTTCTTCAGCAATTGGCCGGAGGACAGGCTTTCGAAGCCGAGCAGGCCGGACAGCGAGATCTTGGGGTAATAATCCGAGACCGCCACGCCGATGCGGGCATTCGCCGCGGCCAGGGTGCGTTCGGCGGCGATCACATCGGGCCGGCGGCGCAGAAGATCACCGGCCGGGCTGTCGGCCGGCACCGCCGGTACAGCGGGAATGGGCGAGGCGGCGCCGAGTTCCGCAGCCATCGTGCCGGGCTGCACGCCGAGAAGAACGTCCAGCCGGTTGAGCTGCGCCTCGCGGTCGATCTCCAGCGGCTGCATCGCGCCGCGCGCCTGGGCGAGCAGGGCTTCGGCCTGGGCGACCTCGCGGTCGCTGGCGATCTCATGGCTGAAGCGCAGCCGCACCAGTTCCAGCAGGTGGCGGTCGGTTTCGATCTGGTCGCGCGTCACCGCCAGGCGCGCCTGGTCGCCGCGCAGGCGCAGATAGGCGTCGGCCACCTCGGCCGCCACCGAGACGCGCACGCCGAGCTGGGCGGCCTCCGCCGCCTGCAATTCGGCGCCGGCGGCTTCCGAGCCGCGGCGCAGGCCGCCCGCCAGGTCGATCTCCCAGCTGGCGCCGGCGCCCAGGGTCTCGTCCGATTGATAGCGGCTGAAGCCGGGCAGCTTGCTGGCGACGGCGCCGATCGGGCTGTTCAGCGATTGCCGCTGGCGGGCATCCTGGGCGGAGAGGTCGACAGTCGGCAGCAATTGGGCATCCGCGGCGCCGGCTTGGGCACGCGCCTGGCGCACCCGGGCGTAAGATGCCGCGAGGTCGAGATTTTCCGCCAGGGCGCGGTCGATCAGCCCGTTCAGGGTGGGGTCCGAGAAGCCGGTCCACCAGCGGTCGATCGGCGGCGTCTGCCTCGCCGGGCGCGACACGGCGGCGGGGCCGGCATGGAAGGGCGCCAAAGCGGTTTCCGGCGCCTGGTAATCGGGCCCCACGGCGCAGGCGGACAGGGTTATGGCCAGCAGACTGGCCGCGAGTACGCGCTTCGGCATAATGCCACTCCTCAAGGTAAGGATTGCAAAATAGTGATTTGTGACGATATTGTCAATTCATCACATGTCACGCATTTGAGGGCGCGCGGTGGATTGAGTAAGGTGGATGCCATGACAGATATGAAGAGCAGACGCGCCGATGCTGCCGGGCAGCGTGGGCCGGTCGACCACGAGCGGCGCCAGCAGATCATCGAGGCCGCCGACGAGCATTTCCGGCACTATGGATACGGCAAGACGACCGTGGCCGATCTGGCCCGCGCGATCGGCCTGTCCAGCGCCTATATCTACAAATTCTTCGACTCCAAGCGGGCCATCGGCGAGGCGATCTGCCAGCGCATCCTGTCCGAGATCGTCAGCGATGCGCGCGCCATCGCCGAGGAGCGCGGCCCCCGCTCGGACCGCCTGCGCCGCCTGTTTCAGACCGTGGCGCGCCGCGGCCTCGAATTGTTTTTTAACGACCGCAAGGCGCATGATCTGGCCGTCACCGCCTGCAACGAACGCTGGCCGACGATCGACGAATACAAGGTGCGCATGGCGGAGGTCCTGGCCGGGCTGGTTGCCGAGGGGCGCGAGGCCGGCGATTTCGAGAAGAAGACGCCGCTCGACGAGACGGTCGGCGCCATCCTGCTGACCATGTACTCGTTCATGCATCCCCTGCTGCTGGAGGAATGTCTCGACGACGCCGAGAGCCAGGCCTTGACCATCGCCAATCTGGTGCTGCGCAGCCTGGCTCCCTGAGTGTGATAGGTGACGAGTTGACAAATTCGTCACAAGTTATTAGTTTCGGATCTCCACTTTCTGGAGTTCGGACATGCGTTCCCTTTCCGCCGCCAGCTCCCTGGCCGTTTCCCTGATGGTCCTGACGCTTGCCGGATGCGGCAAGCCGGACAGCGATCCGCGCACCGAGGCTCCGCTGGTCCGTGTCGCCACCGCCCAGCCGGCGGCGGCCCAGGAACGCGGTTTCACCGGCGTGGTGGCCGCCCGGGTGCAAAGCAATCTTGGCTTCCGGGTCGCCGGCAAGGTGACCGAGCGCCTGGTCGATTCCGGCCAGACGGTGCGTGCCGGTCAGGCGCTGATGCGCATCGATCGCACCGATTATCAGCACGCCATCGCCAACCAGACCGCCAATCTCGCCGCCGCCAAGGCGCGGCTGGACCAGGCTGCCGCCGACGAGGCGCGCTATACGGGTTTGGTCGAGGCGGGTGCCATCTCGAAATCGACCTTCGACCAGGTGAAATCGGCCGCCGACAGCGCCCGCGCGCAATATGAAGCGGTCGAGGCGCAGTTGAAGGTGACGCGCGACGAAGGCGATTACGCCACGCTGCTGGCCGATTCCGACGGTGTCGTGGTCGACACCCTGGCCGAGCCCGGTCAGGTGGTGGCGGCCGGTCAGGTGGTGGTCCGCCTGGCCCATGCCGGACAGCGCGAGGCGGCGGTCGGTCTGCCGGAAACTCTGCGTCCGCCGCTCGGCACCGTCGCCCGCGCCTCGGTCTATGGCATGGATGGCCGCTCGACGGCGCATCTGCGCCAGCTCTCCGACGCCGCCGATCCGCAGACCCGCACCTTCGAAGCCCGCTTCGTCCTCGATGGCCCCTCGGCAACGGCGCCGCTCGGCTCTACCGTGACGCTCTATCTTTCCTCCCAGGCTCAGGCCGGACTCGCCGTGCCGCTCGGCGCGCTCGACGATGAGGGGAAGGGGCCCGGCGTCTGGCTGGTGCGCGAGGCGGATTCGACCGTCTCCTGGCATGCTGTCGAGATTGCTTCCGTCGGGGTCGAGACCGCGATCCTGTCCAAGGGCCTGACGGCGGGTGACCGCATCGTCGCCCTGGGCGGTCATTTCCTGCATGAAGGCCAGACGATCCGCACCGCCGCCCAGGTTGCCTCGAAATGAGCCGCTTCAATCTTTCCGCATTGGCCGTCCGCGAACGCGCCATCACCCTGTTCCTGCTCGGCGCGATCACGCTGGCGGGGGTGTTCGCCTTCCTGCAGCTCGGCCGCGCCGAAGATCCGGCCTTCACCATCAAGGTGCTGACCGTGACCGCCGTCTGGCCCGGCGCCACCGCCGAGGAAATGCAGAACCAGGTGGCGGAACCGCTGGAAAAGCGCATGCAGGAACTGCGCTGGTACGATCGGGTCAAGACCTTCACCCGCCCCGGCCTGATGCTGATGATGGTGACCCTGCTCGACAAGACCCCGCCATCGGCGGTCGAGGGCGAGTTCTACCAGGCCCGCAAGAAGCTGGGCGACACGGCGCGGACCTTGCCGCAGGGCGTGCTGGGCCCGTTCGTGAATGACGAATATTCCGACGTCGCCTTCGCCGTCTATGCGGTCAAGGCCAAGGACATGCCGCCGCGCCAGCTGGCGCGCGAGGCCGAGACCCTGCGCCAGCGCCTTCTGCATGTGCCGGGCGTCAAGAAGATCAACATCCTGGGCGAGCGGCCCGAGCGCATCTTCGTCGATTTCTCCAATGCCCGTCTCGCCACCCTGGGCATCTCGGCGCGCGATGTGTTCGACGCGCTGGCCCGCCAGAACGCGATGAGCCCGGCCGGGTCGATCGACACCAGCGGCCCGCAGGTCTTCATCCGCCTCGACGGCGCTTACGACGATCTGGCGCGGGTCGCCGACACGCCGGTCGCCGCCAATGGCCGCAGCTTCCGCCTGGGCGACATCGCCGAGGTCAAGCGCGGCTATGAAGACCCCGCCACCTATCTGATCCGCCATGACGGCGAGCCGGCCATGGCGCTGGCGGTGGTGATGCAGGATGGCTGGAACGGGCTCGATCTCGGCAAGTCGCTCGACGCCGAAACCCAGAAGATCTCCGCCGAACTGCCGCTGGGCCTGTCGTTCAGCAAGATCACCGACCAGGCCGTCAACATCCACGAGGCGGTCGACGAATTCATGCTGAAATTCTTCGTCGCCCTGGCCGTGGTGATGCTGGTCAGCCTGATATCCTTGGGCTGGCGCGTCGGCGTGGTGGTGGCCGCGGCGGTGCCGCTGACCCT
>JAJPHO010000080.1 GCA_021325215.1 Alphaproteobacteria bacterium | reverse complement strand
GCCTGTGCCGCCGCCTGCGCGACCAGTGCCAGGTGGCCGAGGGCATCGTCGAGGGCAGCTTCTCGCATGACGAGGGCTGGCACTATTACCGCATCGGCAAGAACGTCGAGCGCGCCGACCAGATCACCCGCCTGCTCGACATCAAATATCACCTGCTGCTGCCCAGCGTGGACGCGGTGGGATCGGCGCTCGACGCCAGCCAGTGGAACGCGCTGCTGCGCACCGCCAACGGCTATCAGGCCTTCCGCCGCGTCTATCAGGGGCGGCTGTCGCCCGCCGCGGTGGCGGGATTCCTGCTGTTCTCGGACAGCTTTCCGCGCTCGGTGACCCATTGCGTGCGCCAGATTTCCTACATGCTCACCCAGCTCCGCAGCCGCTATCGCCTGTCGGGTGGCACGGCGGCCGAGGACAAGCTGGACGAGATGCGCGCCGTGCTGTCCGACCATTCCATCGAGCAGATCATCGAGACCGGCCTGCACGAATTCCTCGACTGGGTGCAAACCCGGCTCGGGGCGGTGAGCGCCGATCTGCGGGACGGGTTCTTCCCGGATTAGGAAGGCTTCATTAAGTCTTGTTAATGTTGCCCTCCCGAGCAAGACTCAAGCTTTAGCGCAAGGTGTTCCCCGTGCTATTGCAGAACCTCGTCCGGGGAGGAGGAAACCCGGCCAGCGGATCTGTATGTCATGTGGATTGTGAAGCTTGCCCTGGATCGGCCTTACACCTTCGTGGTGCTGGCGGCGTTGATCCTGATCCTGAGCCCGGTGGTGGTCGCCCGAACCCCCGCCGATCTGTTCCCGAACATCGACATTCCCGTCGTCGCGGTGAATTTCACCTATACCGGCCTCGACCCCGAGCAGTTCGAGGGACGGCTGACCACGACCTACGAACGCACCCTGACCGCGCTGGTCGACAATATCGAGCATATCGAATCGACCACCTATAACGGCAATGCGGTCATCAAGATCTTCCTGCAGCCCAATGCCAGCCTGGATACCGCCAACGCACAGGTAACCGCGGTCTCGCAGTTCATCCTGCGCCAGATGCCGCCCGGCACCCAGCCGCCGCAGATCATCAATTACAGCGCCACCGCCTTGCCGGTGCTCCAGCTCGGTTTGTCGGGCGAGGGGCTGTCCGAGGCGACGCTGAACGATCTCGGCCTCAATTTCCTGCGCACCCAGCTGATCAGCGTGCCGGGCGCGGTGATCCCCTATCCCTATGGTGGCAAGCAGCGCCAGGTGATGGTGAACATCAACCCCGGGCTGATGCAGTCGAAAAATCTGGCGCCGACCGACGTGCTGTCCGCGCTGAACCGCCAGAACATCGTTCAGCCCTCGGGCACCGCCAAGATCGGCGAGTTCGAATACGACGTCGCCCTCAACACCGCGCCGCGCACCATCGAAGAGCTGAACGACCTGCCGATCAGGCAGAACGGCAGCTCGACGATCTATCTGCGCGACGTCGCCACCGTGGCGAACGGTTTCGCGCCGCAGACCAACATCGTGCGCCAGGACGGCCATCGCGGCGTGCTGATGACGGTGATCAAGGCCGGCACCGCGTCGACCCTCGACGTGGTGGGCGGCATCCGCCGCCAATTGGGCCGCGCGCTGCAGACCCTGCCGCCGGAATTCCGCATCAAGCCGGTCGCCGACCAGTCGGTGTTCGTCGCCGGCGCCGTCGAGGGCGTGATCCGCGAGGCGATCATCGCCGCCGCCTTGACCGCGCTGATGATCCTGCTGTTCCTCGGCTCCTGGCGTTCGACGGTGATCATCGCCGTGTCGATCCCGCTGTCGATCCTGTCCTCGATCATCACGCTGAGCCTGGTCGGCCAGACCTTCAACATCATGACCCTGGGCGGCCTCGCCCTGGCCGTGGGCATCCTGGTCGACGACGCCACCGTCACCATCGAGAACATGGAGCGCTATCTGGAGGAGGGGCACGGCCTCAGGGACGCCATCCTCGAAGGCGCCTCGCAGATCGCGGTGCCGGCGCTGGTTTCGACGCTCTGCATCTGCATCGTCTTCGTGCCGATGTTCCTGCTGGGCGGCGTGGCGAAGTACCTGTTCGTGCCGCTGGCCGAGGCGGTGGTGTTCGCCATGATCGCCTCCTACATCCTGTCGCGCACCCTGGTGCCGACCATGGCGATGTATCTGCTGCGCGCCCACGACCACGATCCCAAGCCGACCAATAACCCCTTCATCAACTTCCAGCGCGGCTTCGAGAAGCGCTTCGAGCAGGTGCGCGAGGCCTATCACGGCCTGCTGTCGAAGCTGGTTCATCGGCGCAAGACCTTCATTCCGGTCTTCCTGGCCGTGTGCGTCGCGGTGTTCGGTCTGGCGCCGTTCCTCGGCAACGACTTCTTTCCCAGCACCGATGGCGGCCAGTTCATCCTGCATATGCGCGCCAAGACCGGCACCCGCGCCGAAGAGACCGCGCGCATCGCCGATCTGGTCGAGAAGTTCATCCGCACCAAGGTGCCGGACAAGGATCTCGACAACATCATCGACATCATCGGCCTGCCTTATTCGGGCCTCAACACGATGTATTCCTCGAGCGGCCTGATCGGCCCCGCCGACGCCGACATCATGGTGTCGCTGAAGGAGGGCCACCGTCCGAGCGCCGATTATGTGCGCGACCTGCGGGCCGAGCTGAACCGCCAGTTCCCCGAGGAGATCTTCTATTTTCTGCCCGCCGACATGGTGACGCAGATCCTGAATTTCGGGCAGCCGGCGCCGATCGACATCCAGGTCGAAGGCAACGACATGCAGGGCAACCGCAAGGTGGCCGAGAAGCTGCTGGCCGACATCAGGCAGATTTCCGGCATCGTCGACGCCCATGTGCACGAGCCGTTCGACTATCCGACCTTCAACGTCGCGGTCGACCGCACCAAGGCGGCGCAGGCCGGCTTCACCGAGCAGGACATTTCGGGCAGCGTGCTGAACATCCTGTCGGGCAGTTCGATCGTGTCGCCGATGTTCTTCCTGAACTGGCAGAACGGCGTCAATTACAGCCTGGTGGCCCAGGCGCCGCAATATGACATCCAGTCGCTGCAGGACATCCAGAACATCCCGATCACCGCGCCGGGCGCGCAGCGGCCGGCGATCCTGGCCGACGTCGCCAGCATCCAGCGCACCAGCATCATGGGCGTGGTGCGCCACTACAATATCCGCCGCGTGCTCGACATCTATGCCGGCGTGCAGGACCGCGACCTCGGCTCGGTGGCGGCCGACATCGACCGCGTGATCGCCGAGGACAGCAAGCTGCTGCCGCGTGGCAGCTTCATCAATGTGCGCGGCCAGATCGACACCATGCGCCATTCCTATACCAGCCTGCTGGGCGGCCTGGCCTTCTCGATCCTGCTGATCTATCTGCTGATCGTGGTGAACTTCCAGTCCTGGCTCGACCCCTTCATCATCATCACCGCCCTGCCGGCCGCGCTCTCCGGTATCGTGCTGATGCTGTTCTTCGTGCATACGCCGCTGTCGGTGCCGGCGCTGATGGGCGCGATCATGTGCATGGGCGTCGCCACCGCGAATTCGATCCTTGTGATATCCTTCGCCAAAGACGAGTTGGCCCGCCACGGCGATGCCGTGCAGGCCGCGATCGATGCCGGCTTCACCCGCTTCCGCCCGGTTCTGATGACCGCCATCGCCATGATCGTCGGCATGATCCCGATGTCGCTCGGGCTGGGCGACGGCGGCGAACAGAACGCGCCGCTGGGCCGTGCCGTGATCGGCGGCCTGCTGATGGCGACGATGGCGACGCTGATCTTCGTGCCGTCGGTGTTCGCACTGATGCATGGCGGAAAGAAGAAACCGGCCGGAGGAGTGGGTAATCAAGTGACGCAGGAGCACGGAATATGAGTAACGAATTCTTGGAATTCGTTGCAGGCCTGCGACTGCAGGCCCGCGCTGCCGACAGCCTCGGTTACACAGGCAACATAGCTTGGCGCGGTAGCCCAGCGCATGGAATGCGCGCCCGGCGCCTGAGGGGTGTGAAATGAAACGCGGGCAGGTGATTATTGGTGGCGTTGCTCTGGTGCTGGTGGCGGGCATCGGCATCGAGGTTTCCGGACGGCTGCACGCGGATACCAAGCTGGCCGAGGCGACCCGGGACGCGGCGATCCCCTCGGTGCGCGTGACCCATCCGGAAGGCGATGCGCCGGGGCAGGAGCTGCGCCTGCCGGGCAATACCCAGCCTTTCAGCGACGCACCGATCTATGCGCGCACCAGCGGCTATGTCACCAAGTGGTATTTCGACATCGGCGCCGAGGTGAAGCAGGGCGCGGTGCTGGCCGACATCTCGTCCCCCGAAATCGACCAGCAATTGCGCCAGGCCCGCGCCGATCTCGCCACCGCCGAGGCCAATCAGCGGTTGGCCCAGATCACCGCCGAGCGCTATGAGCTGCTGCTCAAGACCGACAGCGTGACCAAGCAGGACCGCGACAATGCGGCGGGGTCGCTGGAGGCCAACAAGGCGACGGTGCAATCGCGCCAGGCCGATGTGGCGCGGCTCGAGCAGCTGCAATCCTTCGAAAAGGTGGTCGCGCCGTTCGACGGCGTGGTGACCGCGCGCAATATCGACGTCGGCACGCTGATCTCGGCCGGCGGCGGCCCGCGCGAATTGTTCCATATGACGGCGACGCGGACGCTGCGCATCTATGTCTCGGTGCCCGAGACCTTCGCCAAGCTGGCCAGCGCCGAGGCGCCGGTGAGCGTGACGTTCGACAGCTTCCCGGGCGAGAAATTCCCCGGCAAGGTGGTCCGCAATGCCAGCGCCATCGACGCCACGTCGCGCACGCTGAATGTCGAGGTCGATCTCGACAACGCCAAGGGTGAGATCCTGCCGGGTGCCTATGGTTTCGTGCATTTCAGCCTGGCCGGCATCCGCGCCAGCCTGGTCATTCCGGCCAACACCCTGCTGTTCCGCAGCGAGGGGCTGCGCGTCGCCGTGGTGCGCGACGGCAAGGCCGAGCTGATCCCGATCACCATCGGCCGCGATTATGGCGACAAGGTCGAGGTTCTGTCGGGCCTCAAGGCCGAGGACCAGATCGTGCTCGATCCCTCCGACTCGCTGGTCAGCGGCACGCCGGTGAAGGTTGCCGAACAGAAGAAGGGCTGAGTTTTCTTCCGCGGGAAGTAACATCTGCGTAAACGATCTGTAGATGGCGCAGGCTTTTCTTCCGGTTACTGTGGCGTTTGGCTGAAGTAGCCTTCTGCCGGTAAGCACAAAGCCGTTTAAACGGATGCTCTGGCGGAAAAGGCGCTCTCGTCGGAGATCCGTCCGTCAATTGCGATCCTGATGGTCGACATCGACCACTTCAAACACGTCAACGACAATGTCGGCCATCCCGCCGGCGACGAAGTGCTCCGCGCCGTCGCCGCCCGCCTGTGCAAAGCGTTAAGCCCCAATGACGCGATGGGGCGCTATGGCGGCGAGGAATTCCTCGCCGTGCTGTCCGGTGTCGGGCAGGAGGAGGTGTTGCAAGTCGGCGAGCGCATCCGCGCCGAGGTGGTGCAAAAGCCGATCTGCTGCGACCAGGGCGAGATATCCGTGTCCTGCAGCATCGGTGTCGCCGTGTCTCCGACACCGGCCGATCTCGAAAGACTGATCTGCGCGGCGGATTCGGCGCTGTATCGCGCCAAAAGCTCGGGGTGGAACCGTGTCGAGATGAAGCCTCCGTTATTAAGGGGATACGCCAAGTACGGTGTGGCATTGTTCGATCGTGCTGCCCAGGAAGTTGTGTACCCCGTTAACATAGCGCTGCATCTGCAAATCTATTTTTCTCAAGGGGCCGGATAGATTTTGAAAAAATGGGAATTTTTTAAGTGATGTGGACACTGTGTTTCCGTGTTTTATTGCATTATTAAGCGTCCGGCACTCATCGGCGTCGGCGTATAGATGGCTAGCTGTCAAATCGACGCTGAGGTTGGCAAAATTAGTTTTTATGGTGTCGAATTTGTATGGAATATTTGCTGGGGGCTGCCCCTTTATATGAGTGTAAAATTCTCGATAGATCTGTCCTAGGAAACGCTCCGAAATCATCCACAGTGATACTATTGTTGTCTCGTCGAGAAATTGATCACTTGCATTGATTACATTTTGGATGTCAATAGCCCGATCGAGGAAGCGACTGCGAAGTAATTCAATGGGATATTGGTCATCTTCGTCAGAAATTTCCTTTAAGGCATTTTTATAATAGGATTCTTGTTCATTTATTTTGCTTTCAAGTTTGGCGGACTCGCGGCTGAGGCCAGAAGATACGTACGCATGATATATGCAAATGTTTTGGATCTCCCACTCAATTGATGCTTGGATGGATCTGAGGGGGCCAGAGTAGTTCCAAAAGAATGCTTGGACGTCGGAAAATTCGGGCTCTTGTATTCTTTCAATTGGATAAACAATGGGTTGCTTCATTGAGGGCTGCTCCGATCGTGTTGCTACACAGTTGTAAGTGACTGGATCTGATCACATATCAATATGATGTGACTGAATGTATTAAATCAACTTTTGGGTGTTTATTGGCGGTGCGGCGAGGCTGTAGCGGGGCGCATCTCAGTCTTTGAGTGGGCTCGACCGTCAGTCTGCACGTTGCCGCGCGATCAGAGTTGATGCTTCGCCCTATAGCTCGCGCTCCCTGTCAACCGCCCATATTGCAGTGCACCTAGGACAGATTGTCCAATCCCGCAATTGTCACGAGGCCGCTATAACCTCGACCGATTCCAAATATCGTTGGGATAGGACATGTCTGCATTTTTCAAGCTTCGCCGCCTTTTGCCGGCTCTGGCGTTGCTCTGCACCGCTTTCTCCCTGTCGGGTTGCGACTACGCCCTGATGGACCCCAAGGGGCCGATCGGCGTCGATGAGCGCAATCTCATTCTCCTGGCCACCGGCCTGATGCTGATCGTCGTCGTGCCCGTCATCGGCATGACCATCGCCTTCGCCTGGCGCTATCGCTCCAGCAACGAAAAGGCCGCCTACACGCCCGATTGGGAGCATTCCAACGCCATCGAAGTGGTGGTGTGGGTGGTTCCCTGCCTGATCATCATCGCCCTGGGCCTGATCACCTGGACCTCCACCCACGCGCTGGACCCCTATAAGCCGATCGCGTCGGAGAAGGCGCCGGTCGAGGTCGAGGTGGTGTCGCTGGATTGGAAGTGGCTGTTCATCTATCCCGACCTCAAGATCGCCTCGGTCAACGAACTGGCCTTCCCGGCCGGCACCCCGGTGCATTTCAAGATGACCTCGGGCTCGGTCATGAACGCGATCTTCATGCCGCAGCTGGGCAGCATGGTCTACACCATGGCCGGCATGCAGACGCAGCTGTCGCTGCTCGCCGATCACACCGGCACCTTCGACGGCATCTCGTCGAACTTCTCGGGTGACGGCTTCTCGGACATGAAGTTCTTCGCCAAGTCGATGTCGGAGGACGATTTCCAGAGCTGGGTCGAACATGCCCGCGCCTCCGGAAACGTGCTGTCCAGCACCGTGTACCACGAGCTGGAAAAGCCCAGCGAGAAGGTGCCGGTCGCCTATTACGGCGATATCGACCCCATGGTCTATCACGAAGCCCTCGGCATGATGGCGATGAGCCCGGCTGCTGCCGCTCCCGCCGCCGCCGAAAAAGGAATGTAAGCGATGTTCGGCAAGCTGACGCTCGAATCGATCCCCTATCATGAACCGATCATCATGGTCACCATCGCCGGGATCATCCTCGGCGGTGCGGCCCTGCTGGCCGGCCTGACCTATTTCAAGCTGTGGAAGCCGCTGTGGACCGACTGGCTGACCTCGGTCGACCACAAGAACATCGGCATCATGTACATCATCCTGGCGCTGGTCATGCTGATGCGCGGCTTCGCCGACGCCCTGATGATGCGCTCGCAGCAGCTGTCCGCCTCGATGGGCGTGAATGGCGGCGAGGGGTATCTCCCGCCCGAGCATTACGACCAGGTCTTCTCGGCGCACGGCGTCATCATGATCTTCTTCATGGCGATGCCCTTCATCGTCGGCCTGATGAACGTCGTGGTGCCGCTGCAGATCGGCGCCCGCGACGTGGCGTTCCCGTATCTGAACAATCTGAGCCTGTGGCTGACCGCCGCCGGCGCCGTGCTGATCAACGTCTCGCTGGGCGTCGGCGAGTTCGCCCGCACCGGCTGGCTGGCCATGCCGCCGCTGTCGGAGGCGGCCTACAGCCCGGGCGTCGGTGTCGATTACTACATCTGGGCATTGCAGATCTCGGGCCTGGGCACCTTGCTGGCCGGCGTCAACATGATCACCACGATCCTGAAGATGCGCGCGCCGGGCATGACCATGATGCGCCTGCCGGTGTTCACCTGGACCACGCTGTGCGCCAACATGCTGATCGTCGCGGCCTTCCCGATCCTGACCGCCACCCTGGCGATGCTGTCGCTGGACCGCTATCTCGGCTTCCACTTCTTCACCAATGACGCTGGCGGCAACGCCATGCTGTACATCAATCTGATCTGGGCCTGGGGTCACCCCGAGGTCTACATCCTGATCCTGCCGTGCTTCGGCGTGTTCTCGGAAGTGGTCGCGACCTTCTCGTCGAAGAAGCTGTTCGGCTACAAGTCGATGGTCTACGCCACCATCTGCATCACCGTGCTGTCCTTCATGGTGTGGCTGCACCACTTCTTCACCATGGGCTCGGGCGCCAACGTCAATGCCTTCTTCGGCATCTCGACGATGATCATCTCGATCCCGACCGG